>NC_015656.1:328611-657222 GCF_000177615.2 Candidatus Protofrankia datiscae
CCCGGTCCAGTGGCAGCCGCAGCGCGCCGCGTCCCGCGCCGAGCAGCGGCAGGAGGTCCGGCGCGTCCACGATCACGGCGTTGGACGTCCGTACCACGCCGTGCGGGGTACGGACGGTCAGCGGTGGGTCGATGCCGGCCGGTCCGTCGCTGTCGGTCTCGCCGTCGGCGACGGTGTCGGCCTCGCGGTAGGCGTCGTCGGCGCCGTCGCTGCTGATTCCGGCACGGGGGAGGGCCGCGACGGCGTCCACCGCGGCCATGTAGAGGGCGCGGGCCGCCGGCCACGGCACGTCCCGGTCGGCGTCGCCGAGTCGGTCCAGCAGGTCGAGCACGGCGTCCGGATCGCCGAGGACGTCGGCGAGCGTGAGCCGGCAGCCGAGCCGGCGCAGCAGGTCGGTGTCGACCCCGGGCAGGGGGGCGGCCGGCGCGAACAGCCCGACCAGCAGCGGGTCGGCGCCGGGCAGCGCCAGCTCCGGTGGCGGCAGCACGGCCGTGGATCCGGCAACCGGAAGCAGCGCGTTGCGCGAGAGCCACCAGCGCGTGTACGACACGCCGACGTGCGCGGCCGACCAGGCATCGGGGTCGGTGTCGGCACCGGCCCGCCGGCTCCACCCAGGATGATCGGGCCACCGGAACCGGTCGAAACCCATGATCACGTCTCGCAGGGGTGGCCGGGCCAGTTCCGCGAGCGCGGCGGGCCACCGTGACGGGTCGACGAGCTCGAGATCGCGTATGGCGGTGAAGGTCCGCAGGGCGGGTGGCGCGCCCGGCTCGGCCGGAGCCGGGCCGGCCCCGGCCGAGCCGCCAGCGGTGACCTCCGCCACCCAGATGTCACTGTCGTCCAGGTCGAGCAGGACTGGCTCGTCCGGATCGAGCCGGACGTCGGTGGCGCTGAGCACGGCAAAGGTCCGCAGCACCCCGACCGCTTCGAGGACCTCTACCGGCCATGCCCGCGCGAAGTCGTCGGCCAGGGCGCGGAACGGCGCGTCCGCCGCGAGCACCTGGTCGAGCGGGCCGTCGGTGATCAGGAGTTCGGCGGCGGGGGTGAACTCGCCGTCGCTGTCCGGAAGCAGCAGGTCAGCGAGCCAGGACAGCTCTCCGGAGGCACCCTCGTCGCCAAAAGTGATGGTTCCGTCGTCGATAGTGCCGATGCCGCCGCCATCGATGCCGCCGGCGACACCGAGGCCCGCGTCCCGGACCAGAGCGAGGACGGCGCCCGCCAGCGCGAGCGCGGCGTCGGGATCGGTGTCCGCGTCGACATCCATGATCGCGTCACGGACGGAGCCGTCGCGCAGGACACCGGCGGGGGTGCCCTCGACCGCGCCCAGTGTGCGCAGGGCGTCGCGGGCGGCACCGGCGCAGGCGTCCGGATGCGCCACCCGCAGCGGGAGACCCGAGGCCACCAGCGCGACAACGTCCAGCTCGGGGGTGGGAAGCAGCACCCCGCGCGGGCCGGTGACCATCCGGACACCCAGCTCCTGGGGGCTGTCGGCGACGCCGGTCACGCTCGTGTCGGTGTCCGCGTCCGCGATGGCCGTGGTGGTCACAGCGGCCGCGGGGACTATGGCCGCGGGGACTCCGGCAGCGGTGGATGCGGCAGCGGCCAGCGGGACGGGCAGGGCGCCGAGGGCGTCCCGGTCGGGAGCGTTCGCCAGCGCCGCGTAGACCCGCGCCCACCAGGCCGGCGTCCTGCGCAGCTCGGCGAGGATCTCGACGACCCCGGCGGTGTCGAGGCGGCGTACCCCCAGGGCGTCGAGGGCCGGCCGCCAGCGGCGGGCGGCATAGGCTGCGGGCAACAGCCCGTCGACGGTGCCACCGGGGTCGTCGACGGGCCCGCCCGCGCGATCGTCGTCACCGACGGACAGGTCCGCGCCGGCGGGCGGGAGACCGCCGGTGAGCACGGCGGTGCCCGTGGACGCCAGGGCCGGAGCGGGATCTTCCAGGGCCGGGGCGGGACCGTCGGGTGCGGCTGTGAGCAGCGCGGTGACCGGATCGGTCGCGGGGCCGAGGTCGCAGACGAGACAGTCGCCGCCACGGCGGCCGCCGGGCAGCATCGGCGCGTCCGGCAGCAGCCGGGCGAGGGTGTCCCGCAGTCTGGCGTCGACGTCGCCGACCGGCAGCCCGGTGGGGACGAGCTCGAGCGAGGCCGTCGGCGCCGGAGCCGACGGGGCGTCCAGCGCTGCCTGCCAGCGTGAGGCGTCCAACGCTGTCCGCGGCGACGAGGCGGCAGGTCCCGCCGGATCCGCCTGTGGCCACTGCGTGTCCAGGGTCTCCTGCGCTCTCAGGACGTCCCAGAGCGACTGCGTCTGTGTCGATGCGACATTCGCGATCGTCGGTGCTGACGCTGGTGCCGACGTGGGCTGGGCGTCCGGTGCCGGCAGACGGCCGTTGCCGAGGTCGACGGCGAGGTCGACGGCGAGGTCGACGACGGTCTCGGCGAGCCGGTCGACCAGCCAGTCCCGCAGCGGGCCGGCGACCGTGTGCCGACGGGACGGCTCCAGCGGCAGGCCCACGCTGGCCAGCACCGGCAACGACAGCCGCTCGTCGGTCGGCTGCGGCGCGCGGACGAGTTTCGGCACGTCCGCGGGCCAGCCGCCCTCGCGTACGAAGGCCCGTGTCTCGAACCCGGTGCGGGCCCGCTCCTCCACCGGTCGGTCGGCGAGCAGGGCGGGCGGGATCATCCCGCGCCGGACCCGGCCGAGCCAGCGCCTGCCGTCGAGCACCGCGATCTCCATGCCGTCCGGTGTCCGGTCCGCCCAGGTGCAGGACAGGGTCCGCGGGACGCCGTCGATCACAACGGTGACCTCGGTGAGCCCGGGCATGACCAGCGGGAGCGTCGGGTCGAGGCCCGCGAGCAGGGCGCGGGCCAGGGCGGTCGCGTCGGCGTCGCGCAGCGGCAGCCGGATGACGGTGTCATAGCCCGCTGGCGGCGGTGCCGCGTCGAGGATGGGCAGGGGCAGCCGGAGCACCGGGACGGCACCGCCGCGGCGGGCCAGTTCGGTGTCGAGGGCCGGCACCCCGAGCCTGCCCACCGCGTCGATCGTTTCCCGCTTCGACCAGCGGACGCCGCGGCTGCCGCCCGGCACGCCGGCGGTGTCCCGGGCGTCCCGCGACACGATCGACGGGGTGTCGCTGACGGCCAGGACCGCGGCGAAGCCGACGCCGAAGCGTCCGAGGGCCGCGGTGTCACGTTTGGCCGAGGCACGCAGTGTCGAGAGCGATTCGACCCCCGGTACGGACAGCGCCGCCCCGGTGTTGGCGATCTCCAGTATGCTGCCGCCCCCGCTGCCGTGACCGTCACCGCCGCGCTCGCCGTCGCCGGGGCCATGACCGTTGGGGGCACGGCTGCCGGGAGCATGACTGCCAGGAGCGTGGCTGCCGGGGGCGTCGCCGCTGGTCAGCGTTATGAGGACACGGCAGTCGGCCCCGGCGTCCTGGGCCGCGTCCACGGCGTTCTGGAGCAGTTCCACGACGAGGCGGTCGTGGTAGGCGCCGCGGGCGGCGTCCTCCTCGGCGTTCGCGTCCTCGCGGAAGCGGGCGGGGGAGGCGGCCCAGGCGTCCAGCACCCGGCGGCGGATGGCGGCCGTCCCGAACGGGTCGTCCGGGGCTGTGCCGCCGGCGCTCGCGTCCACGATCACGTTCCCGTACGGCTGCGTGTCCATCGGCCCATCCTCCTCTTCGACGGCCCAGGCCAGCGTTCCAGGAGTAAAAGATCAATAATCGCGTCGCGGCCTGATCACCGACCGACGGCCGATGACCGGACCACCGGCTGACGGCTGACGACCGGCCGCTGGCGTGCGGTCGATAATCGGACGGTGGCGTCCGCGGCTCGTCGTGATGATCCGAAGCTGGTGCCGGCGCTGATCGGCCAGTGGGAGCGGATCGCGGACCAGGTGGACGCATCCGCCGACCTGGCGTTCACGCGGCCGAGCCGGCTGCCCGGCCGCAGCGTCGCGGACGTCGTCGGGCGTCTGGCCAGGTCCGTCGCCGCGCTCGCGGACGCGGCCGCGTCCGCACCGCCGCCCGCCACCGCGCCGACGCTGTCCGCGTCCGTCTACCTTGCCGGCCATCTCACCGCCCTCCCTGCCGGCCGGCAGCCGACGGCCGGCGGCCTCGACGCCCCCGCTCTGGGCGATCCCGCTGGTTTCGCGGCCGGCGCCCGCTCGCGGCTGCGGGAGCGCGTCGCCGCCGCGGTGGCCGCTGTCGACGGCGCCGACACCGGACGTCTGGTCGCTGTCACGGCCGCCGACGACGGGTTCCCGGCCGCCGGAACCGGCGGGACGGACGGCGGTGGTGGTAGTGATGGCGGTGCCGGGATACGCCTCGGGGATCTGCTGCTCGCCGAGGTGCTGGCGGGCGTCGTGCACGGCCTGGATCTCGGGGTCGAGCCGGCCCGGGACGCGCTGCGGCTCGCCGTGAAGGCGTGCACCGGTGAGCTCGTGACCCGTGCCCCGGGGCGCTCGGTGGAGGTCCGGGTACCCCCTTTCGCCGCGGTGCAGGCGGTCGAGGGCCCGCGGCACACCCGGGGCACCCCGCCGAACGTGGTCGAGGCCGGGGCGGTCGCCTTCGTCGAGCTCGCGGCAGGCCGGCTGAGCTGGTCGGATGCGACGGCGGACGGTCGGGTCCGAGCCAGCGGCGCCCGCGCCGATCTTCGTCCGTACCTCCCGCTGCTGCGGATCGCCTGACCGGAATCATCCGGTTGGGCTCACCCGGCCGCCGGCCCGACGGGCCCGCCGCCGCGGACCAGATGATCACGCTGGGACGCCTGGTGCTCCCGACCGGTGTGATGATCGCCGTCCCGCCGTCCCGCCGTCCCGCCGTCCCGCCGTCCCGCCAGGAACGTCGCCGCGCTGGTTTTGCTGTCAGAAACGCTGAACATGCCTGTGATATCCGCTCCCGCCCGCATGAGTTGTAGATCGACGGGTGTCGCCCCGGGCCCGCGCTGCTAGCGTGGACGTCGGACCAGTACCAATGACGTCCAAGGAGCTGTGTTGCGCGACGTCGGTGACTGTTCGACCTGTCCACCTGCCTGTTCGGCGGGAGGCCCCGGGTCTGCCCGCATTCCGCAGGCTGTGACGGCGCGTGGCCCCAGCGCATCGCACACGGGCGCTGGGAGCTTCGGTGCGGGATGCTGCGGTCCCGATCATGGCGTTTTCGACTACTCCGATGATCCCGGTCCGCGGGACGCCTGCGGGGTCTTCGGGGTGTGGGCGCCGGACGAGGACGTCGCGAAGCTCACCTACTACGGACTGTACGCGCTACAGCACCGGGGTCAGGAGGCGGCGGGCATCGCCGTCGCCGACGGCCGGACCGTCCTCGTCTTCAAGGAGCTGGGGCTGGTCGCCCAGGTCTTCGACGAGGTGACGCTGGCCAGCCTGTCCGGCCACGTGGCCATCGGGCACACCCGCTACTCGACGACCGGGTCGTCGACCTGGGAGAACGCCCAGCCGTCCTACCGCTCATCGCAGCGTGGAAACGCTGTCGCGCTCGGTCACAACGGTAACCTGACCAACACCGTCGAGCTCGCCGCCGATCTTGTCGACACCGGCGAGGACCGGATCCGGGCGACCACCGACTCCGATCTGATCACGGCCATGCTGGCCGCCCATCCGGGCCCGACGCTGCAGGACGCGGCCATGGCCGTGCTGCCACAGCTGGCCGGCGCGTTCTCGCTGGTCTTCTGCGACACCTCGACCCTGTACGCAGCCCGGGACACGCACGGGGTGCACCCGCTGGTCCTCGGCCGGCTCGGCGGGGACGCCCCGGCGGCCGGCTGGGTCGTGGCGAGCGAGACCGCGGCCCTCGACATCGTCGGCGCCGAGTTCGTCCGCGAGATCGAGCCCGGCGAACTGGTCGTCATCGACGCCGCCGGGCCGCGCTCGCGCAGATACGCGCCCGCGACGCCGCACGGCTGCCTGTTCGAGTACGTCTACCTGGCCCGCCCGGACACGACGATCGCGGGCCGTTCCGTGCACGCGGCCCGGGTCGAGGTCGGTCGTACCCTCGCCCGCGAGGCCCCGGCGGACGCCGATCTCGTTATCGGGGTGCCGCAGTCCGGCGTGCCGGCGGCGGTCGGCTTCGCCGAGGCCAGCCGGATTCCCTACGGCGAGGGCCTGGTGAAGAACTCCTATGTGGGACGCACCTTCATCCAGCCGTCGCAGACCATCCGCCAGCGTGGCATCCGCCTGAAGCTCAACCCGCTGCGTGATGTGATCGACGGCCGTCGGCTCGTCGTCGTCGACGACTCGATCGTGCGTGGCAACACCCAGCGGGCCCTGGTACGGATGCTGCGGGAGGCCGGCGCCGCCGAGGTACACGTGCGGATCTCCTCGCCCCCGGTGCGCTGGCCGTGTTTCTACGGCATCGACTTCGCCACCCGGGCGGAGCTGATCGCGAGCAGTGCCTGCGTCGAGGAGATCCGTGAGTCGCTCGGTGCCGACTCGCTCGCCTACGTCTCGCTGGACGGCCTGGTCGAGGCCTCCCGGCAGCCGGCCGAGACGCTCTGCCGGGCCTGTTTCGACGGGGTGTATCCGGTGCCGCTCCCACACACCGACCATCTCGGCAAGTACCTGCTGGAGGACGTCGTGAGCGAGATCACGGCCGGGATGAACGGCGCCGACCCATCCCCGGACGTGGACTCCGTGGTGCAGTCGGGGTGAGCGTGCCACCGCCCGTTCCGCCTGGCCCACCGGCCGCGAGGATGGTGACGCCTCCCCCGACACCGACACCGGCCCCGCCCCCAGCCTCGCCTCCGGCCACGGTGTCCTATCGGGACGCCGGCGTCGACATCGATGCCGGTGACCGTGCCGTCGCGCTCATGCGCGAGCACGTCGCCCGGGCCACGCGGCCCGAGGTGGTCGGTTCCCTCGGCGGTTTCGCCGGGCTGTTCGAACTCGATGTCACCCGCTACCGGCGCCCGCTGCTCGCCTCGTCGACCGACGGCGTAGGCACGAAGATTGCCATTGCGCGGGCGGTCGGACGGCACGACACCGTCGGTGTCGACCTGGTCGCGATGGTCGTGGACGACCTGGTGGTCTGCGGCGCCGAACCGCTGTTCCTGCTGGACTACATCGCCTGCGGGACGGTCGTCCCGGAGCGGATCGCGGCGATCGTCGCCGGGATCGCGCAGGGCTGCCAGCAGGCCGGCGCCGCGCTGGTCGGCGGTGAGACCGCGGAGCATCCCGGCCTGATGGGCGCCGACGACTACGATCTCGCCGCCACCGGCGTCGGTGTGGTGGAGGCGGACGCGCTGCTGGGGCCGGATCGGGTGCGGCCCGGGGACGCGGTGGTCGCGATGGCCTCGTCCGGCCTGCACTCCAACGGGTACTCCCTGGTGCGCCACGCGCTGCTCGGCCCGCCGGACCCGGACGGCCCCGGCGGGGTGTCCGCGGAAGGCCGGGCCGCCTTGGCCCGCCACGAGGACGACCTGGATACCACTCTCGGTGACGCGCTGCTCGTCCCCACCCGGATCTACGCTCGTGACTGCCTCGCTCTGGCCGAGGCTCTGGACGTCCACGCCTTCGCGCATGTCACCGGCGGTGGGCTCGCGGCCAACCTGGCGCGGGTGCTGCCCGCCGGCCTGACCGCCCGGCTGGACCGCTCCACCTGGGCCCCGCCGCCCCTGTTCGTCCTGCTGGCCGGGCGTGGCGGCATACCGCGGGCCGAGATGGAACGCACGTTCAACCTCGGGGTGGGGATGGTCGCCCTGCTCGGCGCGGACGACGCGCCCGCCGCCGTGGACCTGCTCGCCGCCCGCGGGGTCCCCGCCTGGATCGTCGGGGAGGTCACCGCCCACCCCGATGAGGGCACCGCCGGGGGCGCTGCCGGCTCCGTCAACGGTGCGGGTGCCGCCGAAGAGGGCCGGGCCGAGCTTGTCGGGGAACACCCTCCCGCCGGGTAGCCGGTCCCGATTCCGGTCCCGGTCGGCCAGCGTCCCTGGGCTGGGTGCCTGGGCTGGTCAGTCCCCGGCGGGTCTGGGGCCGCGGGGCCGCCTGCGGTACAGCGGCAGGATCCGGGCGTTCGTGCCGACCGGCCTGGCGGGGCGCGGACTCCGATGCCCGCAGATAGGCGGTGAGCTCCGGCAGCGGCATGGCCGCGCCGGTGTGCAGGCCCTGGACGAAGTCGCACCGCAGCGCCGCCAACGCGGCCATGAGCTCGGCGGTCTCCACCCCCTCCGCGACCACCTGGAGGTTGTGGGTGTGCGCCAGGTGGATCGTGGCGGAGACGATCGCGGCGTCACCCTGCTCGACCAGCAGTTTGCGGACGAAGCTCTGATCCACCTTGACCTCGTCGAGGATCCGCTCCTGCAGCATGGTCAGGGAGGAGAACCCGGTGCCGAAGTCGTCGACGGCGATCCGGACGCCGATCTCCCGCAGCTTGCCCAGCAGCCGGTAGGCCGTCCGCTTGTCCGACATCATCGCGGTCTCGGTGATCTCCAGGGTGAGCGCCGCCGCCGGAACGTCGTGCTTGACCAGCAACTTCGCCACGTCCCCGGGAAGTTCGGTGTTCAGGAGGTTACGGGCGGAGAGGTTGACCGACACCGTGATGTCGAACCCGCTGGCCCGCCAGCCGGCGCACGCGACGAGGGCCTGCTCGAGGATCGCCTTGGTGAAGTCCTGCACCAGCCCGGACTGCTCGATCGCGGGGACGAACATCTCGGGGGTGAGCATCCCGCGTCGTGGATGTTTCCAGCGCACCAGCGCCTCGACGCCGCTGATTCGCCCGGTCCGCAGCTCCACCTGGGGCTGGTAGTTCAGCACCAGCTCGTTCCCGCTGATCGCGGAGCGCAGCTCGGCGACCAGGGCGAGCCGTTCCAGGGACGGGTCGTGGCTGCCGGCGTCGAAGCGCCGCCACCGGGGGTGGGAGTGTTTCGCCTGGTACATGGCGATGTCGGCGTGTTTCAGCAGTTCCTCGATGGTGCTGCCGTCCTGTGGGTGGCAGGCGACCCCGAGGGACGCCTCCACCGCCAGCGGGATGCCATCCATGACGACGTCCCGGCACAGCACGTCGGCGAGTTCGGCGGCGGTCGCCTCGGCCTGGGCGGGGTCGTCGATGCCGGTGACGAGGACGGCGAACTCGTCTCCGCCCAGGCGGGCGACGACGTCGTCCGCCCGGATGCCGCGTCGCAGCCGCTCGGCGACCGCCTGTAGCACCCGGTCCCCGGCGCTGTGCCCGAGGGTGTCATTGATGATTTTGAAGCGGTCCAGGTCGATCATCACGAGGGCGACGGACCGCCCGGTCTCGGCCTGCCGCCGCATCTCGGCCGCTGCCCTGGCCATCAGCAGCCGGCGGTTGCCCAGGCCGGTCAGCCAGTCGTGCCCGGCGTCGTGGGCCTGCTCCTCGGCCACCTGGCGGGCGTGGGCCTCCAGCCGGGCATGCGCGAGGGCGCGGGAGACCGTCTGGGTGAAGGCCGCCAGGACCTGCTCCTCGTGGCGACGCCAGGCCGTCGGCCGGCGGAAGCCCAGGGTGAGCACACCGATCTGCTCCTCGCCCGCGAGCAGGGGGGCGCTGACCTCCCGAATCCGGGATGGCAGCCACCTGCGACGCCCGGGCGGAGCTGGCTGGCGCTCTTCCTGCCGGCGGGTGTCCCGCCCCGGAAGAGGATCTTCCTGGCGGACGTCTTCCGGCGGCGTGCCGGGGGACGGATGCCGCTCGGCCGTTGCCGGCGCGCGCTGGTCGGTCGTTGCCGACGTGGTGTCGGTGGATGTGCTTTCGGTGGGTGCCGTGTCGGTGGGGACCGGGGACCAGATGGTCAATACCGTGCTGTCCGCGTGGAAGAGGGTCTCGGCCTTGCGCTGTGCGATCATGACGACGGTTGGCTCGTCGGCGTCGGCGAGTTCCCGGGCTGCGGTGTTGACCTCGTCCCAGTGACCGCGTTCCTCCAGGGAGCGCAGCCTGCGGTAGTGGCCGATGCCGGGGCCGGCCGCGGCGAGTGGAAGCGCCAGCGCGACGACCGGATTCCAGCTCGCGGCCGCGAGTACCAGCAGGCCCAGCGCGGTGTTCGCGACGATCGGCTGCATCCGCAGGATGGCGAGGCTGTCATGCGGCATGCGGTGGACCGGCCATCTCGACCGCGTTGCCGCGAACGTGCTGGGAAGCGTGAGAAGCCAGGTGAGGATGCCGCACACCATGGCGGCCACGGCCACGGCGGCGAACGCGCGGGTGTCCGGCAGTGCCGCCGGCAGGTCGCGGCCACCCATGACCGCGGCCGCGGCCAGGACGGCCGCTCCGGTACTCGTGGTGACGACAGCGGCGCGCAGCAGCGCTGGGAGCGGCCGGTGCCCGGCGACCAGGTGTGCTCCCAGCGTTGTCGGCAGGCTGAGCAGGACGACCCACGGGCCCGGGACCAGCGCGAGGGCGATGATCAGCGAGATCTCTCCGAGGTTGAGATCGTCGAGGTTCCGGCCGATTCGGCGAATGACTACTGGTAGCTGGCCGAGCACGCATACCGGTAGGGCCGGGGCGAGCGCGTCCCACGCGGGCCGGCCATCCCGGGCGGCGTACAGTGCCGCGACGACGACGGCCGCGGCGGACGTGAGCGGGAGCACACCGTACAGAGCACGGAGCGAGCGGGGAGAACGTGACCGTTCATCACCCTGGGTAGCATGATCTGAGGAGGCGGACGGCGGCTTCGTGGACATGTAGCCGGCCTCCGTCTCGACCTTGCGGGCAACGCGCCGATGCCTGCCAGCAGCCTTCTCGTAGGCTCACGTCCAGGCCGAGACCCGCTCGGACGGAACGGCCGTCATCGCCGCCAGCCGGTGTGGTCCGATGGCGATGTGACCCCGTCAGTTTGCCACGTGTATCGGTCGAGTCCGTACTGACCGGGATGCTCAGCTCGAATATTGCCCATAGTGGCATAGATCATGTGGCGGTCTGTTACGGTATGTCTCATATAAATAACTAAATGCAACAAAATTCGAATGGCTCACACGCGTCCGACTCAACCCGATCACGCCCCTGCCCATACGCTGGACCCGCGACGGCGGTATGACGGCGGTGTACGGGCCGGCCGTACCTGTGACAGCCCATCCGGCGAACCCGTCGGGCCGTCTGGTGGGCGTCCATGGCGCCACGTGCTACCTGGTGACGCCATAGGCCGGTGACCGGCCGGAACCCGTGAAGCGACCACGTAACCAGCCCCGTGGACCCCGATCCGTGGACCCTGCCCGTGCGAACCCCGGAGACGCGCGGCCGATGGGCCGCCGATGGGTCTACGGCCCGTGCGGACTCCCGCGACCGGCCGTTCACGGGACGCCGACGGCTCCCGCCGGCCCGGGACGGCTGTCTCCGGTGGATCGTCGGTCGCGCGATGGCTGCCCAGGAGGCACTCGGAGCGCTTGAGGACGGGTGCGCATCCCACATGTGGAGCGGGAGTGGGACGCGCACCCCTGGCGCACCTTGTGCTGGCGAGGAGCACTGCCCGACGGTGGTACTCGGTGACGCGGACCCGGCGGCCCGCACCCCGTGCTCGTACCGCTACCGTCGACCGGTGTCCTCATCCTCATCGAGGTAGTCGTACTCGTAGGAATCATCCGAGTACGGATCGTCCGCGGTGTCGTCTCGCGTACTGCTCGCGCCCAGATCGGCTTTCAGCCGATCCAGATCCATATTCGGCGAGTTGTACTTGAGCTCGCGGGCGACTTTCGTCTGCTTGGCCTTCGCTCGGCCGCGCCCCATGGCTCGACCCCCTCGAACATGACGACGGGGACCCGCCCCGGTGCTCTCATTGTCTCGTGCCTCCCGAGACTACAGGGATCGCGGGCCGCCCGGCACGCCAACCCCACAGTTGTCCGGTTGGGAGGCGATCGCAGTGGCATATACGTGACATGAATCACAGATCGAAATCTGACGATCGGCTGCTTCGACTACTCCGAACGTCCGGGAACGAGAATCTGGCGTAGCCGTCCGACCTCGCTGATGCGGCGCTCCGCCAACTGGGTGGCGGCAACGGTGGAGGTGACCCCGGTCAGCTCGGCGAGAGCCAGCACCTCCAGGGTCGAGGCGAAGATGCCGCTGGCCTTCGCCCGCGCCCGCTCCGGGGAGTAGCCCTGGATCTCGTCGGCGACCTGGATGAGCCCACCGGCGTTGACCACGAAGTCCGGCGCGTAGAGCACGCCCGCGCCGGCCAGCAGCTTGTCCGCGTCCGCGTCCGCGTCCGCGAGCTGGTTGTTGGCTGCGCCACACACGACGCGCGCCCGCAGCGCCCCGACCACGTCCGCGGTGAGAACACCACCGAGCGCGCACGGGGAGTAGACGTCCGCGTCGGCTCCGATGAGCATGTCGGGGTCGGCGTGCGTCTCGACGTCGGGATACTCCGCCCGCAGCCGTCGCAGGGCCACCGGGCTGACGTCCGCGGCGACCACCCGGGCGCCGTCGGCGAGCAGATGGCCCACCAGCCGTCGGCCGACCTTGCCGACGCCGCTGACGGCCACCCGGCGGCCCGCCAGCGACGGCGTGCCCCACAGGTGCCGGGCGCAGGCGCGCATCCCCTCGAACACGCCGTAGGCGGTCAGGATGCCGGAGTCGCCCGAGCCACCGTGCGCGGGGGAGCGTCCGGTGACCCACCGGCACTCCCGCGCGATCACGTCCATGTCCTCGACGTACGTGCCGACGTCACAGGCGGTGATGTAGCGGCCGCCGAGTGACGCCACGAAACGTCCGTACGCGCGCAGCAGCGGCTCGGACTTGTCCCGCTCGGGGTCGCCGAGGATGACCGCCTTGCCGCCGCCGAGGTCCAGGCCGGCGCAGGCGGCCTTGTAGGCCATGGCCCTGGACAGGGCAAGGGCGTCGCCCAGGGCCGCGTCCTCGTCGACGTAGGGGTGGAATCTGGTCCCGCCGAGGGCGGGGCCGAGAGCGGTCGAGTAGATCGCGATGATCGCGCGCAGCCCGCTGGCGGGGTCGATGCAGAAAACCACCTGTTCGTGCTGCGAACCGGCGGTGAAGACGGACGGCACCGGTGAGGCTCCCTTCGTCGGGAACGTGGGGTTCGTCGAGGGACGTGCTCTTCATGGTCGACGCCTGACCGGGTGGAACCTCCCGAACGGGCGCGGTCGACGTCCGCAACGTATCCGCGGCTGCCGCCATGAGCTGGTGTGGTGGTGATTGTTCGTCGTTGCTGCCGTGGGCCTCCGTCGTTGAACGGGGGACGCGTGTCGACGACGGGCCTACGGCGACTCGCTGATGTTCCCGGCATGCCAGGATCTCTTCTGTGGCGCCTGTCGTGAGTCCGGCCGCCTACCTGCGGGTGTACGAGCCGCTGGCGGCCTTCCCCCCGGCCGAACGGCTCCGTTGGGAGCGGTACGCGGCCGAGGGAGGCGTGCCCAGCCGCCGGGCCGGTGCCCGGCGGGAACGAACCGTCGCGCTGGCCGCGACCATCCGTCCCTCGCTGGACGTGGCAGACGAGTCCGCCTTCGTCCAGATGGCAGACGGCCTGATGTTCGTCTGCCCCTGGTACACCCAGCTGCGGGTGTGGCAGGCCGCGATGGAGTTCCGCGGCCGGCTGCCCGAGCGGGTGGCCGAGGCGTTCATCCCGCGCCGGCTGGCCGAGCCGGCCGAGACCGAGCTGGACCGCTGGCGCAGCCGCCGGCCCGATCTCAAGGTCTACGTCCAGACCTGCACCTGGATGGTGCCGCCGCCGTGGTTCGTCCTGTTCGATCCCGCGGAGCGGGTCCTGGTCACGGGTGACACCGTCGACAGGTCGCTGCTCTACCGGACGTCGATGGGCCTTGCCCGGCGCCGGGTGACCCGGGCCCTGGAGGCGCTCGATGTGCTGCGCCGGGTCGCGCCGGACTCGCCGGGCGTCGACGGCGTGGCCGAGCTCGGGGACTGGCTGGAGGACTTCCACCCGCACAGCCGGATCGAGCTCGACTACGGAGGCATTGTCGATCTGCTCGATGACGATGCGCTGCGCAACGACACGTCGGTCGCGGACCTGGGCGAGGCGATCACCGCGTTACGCCGAGGGCGAACAGATGCGGCGGTTGCGGCGTATGGGCGTGTCCTGAACCGGTGGAGACCGCTTCAGACCAGGGAGTCCGCAAGCTGATAGTTCATAACTGCTAACTGAGCGTGATTGCTCGCTTCGGACGTCGTGTGACTAGTCAGCAGATGGTCCTGACGTGCCATGTCCGAAATGCCCCCGAAGGATGCACCATCTGTATGGGACGGAGCGACGCTCTGTGACGGGAGGCCAACACAATGACGACGAGAACACCGGACGCTGAGCCGCTGCTGACGCCCGCTGAAGTGGCAACGATGTTTCGAGTTGACCCGAAGACGGTGACCAGGTGGGCGAAGGCGGGCAAGCTCACGTCGATCCGCACTCTCGGCGGCCATCGCCGCTACCGAGAGGCGGAGGTCCGGGCTCTCCTCAAGGGGATCCCATCCGTGGGAAGTGAGGTATAGCCCTACGCCAACGCGATCAGACGCATCGGATCCTCCTTCCTGTTTCGACATGGCCCGCAAGCTTCGGAGTCCAGGCGGTTCCGGCGGCTTGAGATGCGGTCAGGTTAAGGCCAAGGGGGTCGCCGGTACGGCGGTTGTTCCAACCAGGGGCAATGGTTGTGCTTTTGATGTGTCGAGGTTGCCGAAATGGGGACGTCTCGGTACGTCCAGGCGTTTTCGGGTTCTTCGGTCAGGATCCGGGAGTCTTCGACCAGGAAACTGGGGTCCCTGGCCAGGATCCGGGGGTCTTCGACCAGAGGCTGAGGGCGGCGTGCCGTAGTTTTCGCCCGCCGCCTCAGGCCCGGCTTCCCGGACCGCTGGCAGGTCAGCGTTCCGGGTCGAAGCCCCCGGACCCGGGCATCCCGAGGGGGTCGTGGCGCACGGTTTCCTCCGTGGGCCAGGGCCCGGCCGGTGGCCGGTGGATCGATCCAGGCCGCCGGGCACCCCCGGGGCCGGCACACGCCAGGATGGCCGCCCGCGGCCGCGGCTGGGGGATGCCGCAACCCGCTGGGCGGGTGGCGGCCGGTCCCGCCGCGAAAGCCCCGGCCGCGATCCGGCCGGGGCAGTTCATGGGAAAGCCCTGACACGGATGATGATCGGTCCGCCAGGGTGGCACCGTCGCCCGCCGCTGTAGATCATCCGTCTGCCACGGATCACCGCCTCGTGGCTGGCGGAGATCTCGTTCTTACGGCGGCGCGACGGCCGCGGTGGCACCGTGACGGCGAACTGCGGATGGCTGTCCACCGGCCGCGCGCCACCGGTGGCCGCGTCTGTCACGTGGTCAGGCCGCACGTTCACACGTCATACGTTCAGTTCACGCGTCCCATGTGACATGTCACATGTTCATATGTCACTCGTGGTCACGTCATACGTGGTCACGTCATGCATGGTCACGAATCCCCTGCCGCCCTGCCGCCCGGGCGCAGTGGGCGCCGCAGAAGAACTGTCCGTCGGTCTGTGCTCCGTGACCGGAGATCTTCACCCCGCAGTGTTCACAGACCGGGGCCATCGCGTGGATCGCGCATTCAAAGCTGTCAAATATGTGCACATTTCCCTGGGCGTGCACCTCGAAGCTCATCTCGTAGTCGTTGCCGCAAACTTCACAACTGCCCATTGTGACTCCCCGTCGGCGCTCTTGTGTTCGCTTTGTCGCTGCTCGGTGGGCCTGGGGGCCGGGGCACGACCGACATGGCACCGGGATTCTCCGGAGCAGACCGGAACGTCTGGCCCCCGGGCCGTTCACCGGTAATCCGCTGTGCCGCTCGTGCCCGGCCGTGCCGTGGCCAAACCGACGCCGGCGAATTCCCTTTCGGTGGTCGGGCGAGCGGGCCCGTTCGCTGGTTCTTCCGGTTCGGCCCGCCTTCTCACGGCCGCTCCGGCATACCGGAGCCCACCAGCCACACCGGGCCGGCGACACGCCGTATCCCAGGTACATCCCAGGCCAGCCGTATCCGTACTGGCCGTATCCATATACGTCGTATCCCGGTTACGGAGCATGCGTCTCCCAGGTATGGACGCACGATCCGGCCCGGGGCCGTCCGTGAGGAGCCGGGAGCAAGGGGGCACCGAGGGAGCCGGGCGGCCCCCGCGGTGGAAGCGGCCCTCGCTGGTGGACCTGGCCCGGTCGGCGATGAGCGCGCCGGCGGGGCGGAGCGCGGACCAGCCCGTGTTACGACCGGGCGCACCAGCGGCCGAGCTGCCGCCGCACCGGCAGCTGCCTGCCGCGTGTCGGGAGGACCGCTTCCGGGCGCACCGGAGTGCCGGCGGGCGGGGAAGGCCCCGCGGGGCCGAGGGTCCCCGCGCCCGGCCTCGGCCGGACCCTGGCCGGGCCGCCTTTCCTCCTGGTCGTCAGGGTATTCTCTGCCCGGCTGGCCGGGTATTTCTCCCTATTTACCGCGATGCTTTGTCGGGTGGCCGTCAAATCGACCGGAAGTCGTTCGTGGACGGCAGGTTAGAAGCGTGTAAAAATTCCATTTCGCAAACGCCGCCAGGCCTGCCTCGGTGATTCATGTCGTAGTGACATCCTCCCAGCTCACGGGGCGTCCGGGAGTTCACAGTGCCGGTTGCCGTCCCATAGCAGACGACGGGTCCGGCGCCGGCACGCTCTTTCCGTCCCGTGATTCACGACTCACCGCTCCAATCATACGTGCGTATATGCGGACCGTACGATGGAATTGTGTCAGGTGCGAGAATCATGAAAGAAGGCAGTGAGTCACATGAATCCGCAGTCACCCGACACGAACAGGGCCCGTGAGTCCGCCGACGTCGTCCTCATCGGCGCGGGAATCATGAGTGCCACCCTCGGTACTCTGCTGCGCAGACTCCAGCCGGACTGGTCGATCGACGTGTACGAGCGATTGCCCAGGGTCGCCGAGGAGAGTTCGGACCCGTGGAACAACGCGGGTACCGGTCACGCCGCCCTGTGCGAACTGAACTACACCAGTGAACTCCCGGACGGCACCATCGACGTGCGGAAGGCCGTCGGGATCAACGAACAGTTCCAGGTGAGCCGGCAGTTCTGGTCGTATCTGGTGGAGGACGGAACATTTTCCGAGCCGGAGACCTTCATCAACTCGACGCCGCACATGACCTTCGTGCAAGGGGCGACCGATGTCGACTTCCTGCGCAGGAGATACGAGGCTCTGCGTACCGAGCCGCTGTTCTCCGCCATGGAGTTCAGCGACGATCCCGCCGTGATCCAGCGATGGGCTCCGCTGCTGATCGAGCAGCGGAAACCCGGCGAGCAGATAGCCGCGACCCGTGACATCTCCGGGACCGACGTGGACTTCGGTTCCCTGAGCCGGCAGCTCTTCCGGACGCTTGAGGCCTCCGGCGTCGGTATCCACCTCAACCAGGAGATCAGGGCGCTGACGCGGAAGCCGGACGGCCGGTGGCGGCTGCGCATCCACAACAACACGACCGGGAAGACCAAGGAGGTCTCCGCGCGGTTCGTGTTCGTCGGCGCGGGTGGGTGGGCGCTGAAGATCCTGCAGAAATCACGGATACCCGAGGCCTACGGTTTCGCCCTGCTGCCCATCAGCGGGCAGTTTCTCCGTACCGACAATCCGGCCGTCGTCGCCCGGCACCACGCGAAGGTGTATGGCAAGGCGCCGATCGGCGCGCCACCGATGTCCATGCCGCACCTGGACACCAGGATCGTCGACGGCAAGAAGTCGATCCTGTTCGGTCCGTACGCCGGCTCGAGCCCGAAGTTCCTCAAGCACGGCTCCGTCCTTGACATGCCGTCGTCCATCCGTTGGCACAACGTCCTTCCGCTGCTTGCCATGGCGAGGGACAACATCGCCCTTGTCGCCCTGCTGGTGAACGCGCTGCGAGCGACCCGGAAGAAGAAGATCGCCGAGCTCGCGAAGTTCGTTCCCGGCGCACTGGCCAAGGACTGGCGGATCATCACGGCCGGGCAGCGGGCACAGATCGTGAAGAAGGATCCCGAGAAGGGGGGGATCCTCCAGTTCGGCACCGAGGTCGTCGCGTCCGCCGACGGCTCCATCGCCGGAGTTCTCGGTGCTTCCCCCGGCGCGTCCACCGCTGTACCGATCATGCTCGATCTTCTTGAGCGGTGCTTCCCCGAGCGTTATGACGCCTGGCGGCCCAGGCTGAACGAAATGATCCCCACGTTCGGTCAGCGGCTCTCGGACAATACCGAGCTCGCGGCCCAGACGATGGCCGCGACCGCGAAGACCCTGCACCTCACCGAAATTTCCCGGCCCCTTTCGGGACGATCCAGCGATCCGGTGGGCTGACCGGCCACCGCATGAGCCGGATGCAGCCGGACAGGGATATTCGCTCGTGGGCGGGGTCGTCCGCGCCCGGCCTGGGCCGGACTTCGACGAGGCCCGGACAGCACCGTTCTGTCCGGGCCGGCCGTCGAGTGGCCGCGCGGGAAACGGGTGGCCACGGTGGCTGGTTTTCTCGGCATCCCGGCTCCGGCTCCCGGCATCCTGGGCCGGGTCCTACTGTCCTGAGTCGTTGATTCGCTGGCAGTAGGCGGCGAGGGTCTCGAGGATCTCGTCGGCGGTCTTGGCCCAGACGAACGGCTTCGGGTCCTTGTTCCAGGCGTTGATCCATCGGCGGATGTCGGCTTCGAGTTCGACGACCGAGCGGTGCGTCGATCGGCGCAGCTTGCGGGTGGTCAGCTCCGCGAACCAGCGCTCGACCAGGTTCATCCACGACGCCGAGGTCGGGGTGAAGTGCAGGTGGAAGCGGGGGTGGCGCAGCAGCCAGTTCTTCACCGCCGGGGTCTTGTGGGTGGCGTAGTTGTCCAGGACCAGGTGCAGGTCGTAGCCCTTCGGGACCGAGGAGTCGATCAGCTTGAGGAAGCGCAGGAACTCCTGGTGACGGTGCCGCCGGAAGGTCTGCGCGATCACCGACCCGGACGTCGGGTCGAGCGCGGCGAACAGGCTGGTCGTGCCATGGCGGACGTAGTCGTGGGTCATCCGCTGCGGGGTACCCGGCATCAGGGGCAGCACCGGTGCCGTGCGATCCAAAGCTTGCACCTGCGACTTTTCGTCGACGCAGAGCACGATCGCCTTCTCCGGCGGGTCGAGGTAGACCCCGACCACGTCACGGACATTGTCCACGAACAGCGGGTCGGTGGACAGCTTCCACGTCTCGACCAGATGCGGCTTCAACCCGAACGCCCGCCACATCCGTGACACCGTCGACTGCGACAGCCCACTGGCCCTCGCCATCGACCGCGATGTCCAATGGGTATCGCCGTTCGGTGGCTTCTCCTCCAACGTCCTCGCGATCACCGCCTCGACCTGGGCGTCGGTGACCTTCCGAGGCGCTCCCGGACGTGCCTCGTCTGACAGGCCCTCCAGCCGGTCGACCGCGAACCGCTCCCGCCATTTCGCGACCGTTCCCCGGGTGATCCCGAGCTCGGCCGCGACCCCCGAGTTCGTCCCACCGTCCGCGCAGGCCAGCACGATCCGCGAGCGCAACGCCAGCGCCTGCGCGGTCTTCCGCCGTCGGGCCCAGCCCTCCAGCACCGCACGCTCAGCAGACGACAACTCGATGGGATCCGCGCTCGGGCCAGGCACCAGCCCATTCTATCTGCACACGAATCAACGACTCAGGACACTAGACTGACGGCATGGTGTTGGGCGATGCGAAGTATGTTGCTGTGACAACTTTCCGTAAAACCGGTGTCGCCGTGTCCACGCCCACGTGGATCGTTCCGCTTGACGGGGGCCGGGTCGGATTCAACACGTCGTCGGCGTCCGGTAAGTACAAGCGCCTCCGGAACAGCCCCAGGATCGTGCTGCAGCCGTCGGACGCACGCGGGCGCGTCCGGGCCGATTCGTCGCCTGTCGAGGGGACCGCCGAGTTGGCGACCTCCGGCGACGGCTTCGACGAGGTCCAGCGCAAGGTCCGCGCGAAATACGGTGTGATGGTCTCGGTGTCAAGGCTGTTCAACACGCTCAGCCGTCTCGGCCGGACGAAGTTGCCGTACGGCGACATCGCCGTCATCATCACTCCGGCCGCTCCGTCATAGGGCCACCGGACCGCGGTGCCTCGCCGTCACAGCCTGCTTGCGCCTTCGGCACACCGCTTCCCTGCGCTGACAACTGTGCTGTTGTCCCCGTTACCGTTGGCTGTCCCCGCCACCGCCGGCCGGAGCAGCGCCGGCCGGAGCAGCGCCGGCCGGAGCGAAGCGGCCGGGTCGTCGTTGCCGACCGTCCGCGTTGACACCCGTCCCCGTCCGGTGTGATGGAGGTGCCCGGTCAGTCGGGGAGGCCCTGGTCGCGGATGACGCGGTCGATACGGCGGTCAGGGATCAGCCACAGGATGGCGACGGCGACGAAGAAGCCGAGCGCGACCTGGATGCCGATGTGCCCGTGGCCGGTGAGCAGCGCGCTCACGATACCGGCAAGGTAGAGGATCATGGAGGCTTTGCCCTTGAGGTCCCGCCCGACGGCCAGTCGCAGCGGGGAGTCCGGGCCCTCGCTTCGAATGATTACAGTTTGTAGCACGAAATAGGCGATCGCGGCCGCGAGCAGGTTCACCCCGTAGATGACCACGGGAGTGCGGGCGAAGTCGCTGTCGTCCATCCACGCGGTGGTAAACGGGAACAGGGAGAGGAAGAACAGCAGGCTCAGGTTCGCCCAGAGCACGCCGCCGGTGCTGCGCCGGACCAGCTGGAAGGTGTGGTGGTGGTTGTTCCAGTAGATGCCGACATAGACGAAGCTGAGCAGGTAGGTGAGCAACGAGGTCCCGCTGGTGTGCCGCAGCGCCGCCAGGTCGTGCCCCTCCGGAACCTTCAGCTCCAGCACCATGATCGTTATGATGATGGCCAGGACGGCGTCGCTGAAGGCTTCCAGCCGGCTCGTTCTCACACTACGGCCGCCCGATCACGCCCATGACCGACAGCCCGGCACACCGGCGGCCGCACACCGCGAACATCCCTCCACACGGCGCCCATCATCCCACCCCGGCCACCGCCTCGAACGCAGGCTTGGCTTCGGCAGGGTTTCAGGATCGTCCACGCCAGAGCGTCAGCCGGCCCAGGGGCGCAGTCTCCGGGCTGCGACCGGTGCGCGGCCGGGCCAAGCCGGACTCGCCATTGGTCGCCGGATGCCGTCGAGCCGGGCCAGCCACGGTTGACGGATCCGCGGCCGGCGATCCATGCCTGGTATCGGCCGGGCGGCACGTCGAGTGGATGGCTGGCGAGGGTCGCTGATTCGTAGTACATGCCGAACTTTCCCACGTCGGATGACGCCTCGAACGCCTCCTGCCAGTCCTCGAGATCGTCGGGCGGCTGATCGCTCCACCGCTCGATCCGAAGCTGCAACGCGAAGTTGTTCTGGTGCGGAGACAGGAAGAGCAGCAGCGGGCTGTCCTCCGCGACCTGAGTGCCCAGGCGCCATCTGGACCATGGCTCGTTGCCGATCTACGGTTGACCGGCCCGCGCACCGCAGCCGATGTCGTCGCGAGCGCCGCGCAGTTACGGTGCTGTCTAGACAGCACAGATCTGGAGGTGGTCGCGGTGAGCTGGCAGGTGCAGGAGGCCAAGCAGCGGTTCAGCGAGATGCTGCGCGCCGTGGCCCAGGACGGCCCGCAGACGATCTCGCGTCACGGCCAGGACGCCTTCGTCGTCATCGACATCGAGGAGTACCGGAGACTGAAGGGCCGACAGCGCGACCTCAAGTCGGTGCTGACAGGGCCGCCGTACTTCACCGACGAGATGTCCGGGATCATGGATGACATCGAGCGCGCCAGGCGGACAGAGGCTCAGCGCGATCTCGACCTCTGGGAGGTCGACGAGTCGGAGACCGATAGGCCGGGGGAAGCCCAGTGAGCTTTCTCCTCGACACAAACGTGGTGTCGGAGATCCGCAAGGTACGCCCCGACCGCGGGGTCGCCGCGTGGGTGGGCTCCGTGGACGCGGAACGCCTCTACCTGTCCGTCCTGACCGTGGGGGAGATCGAACAGGGGATCGGTCAGCTGCGCCAGCGGGGGGACACGCGGCAGGCCGCGCTGTACGCCAACTGGCTCGTCGACGTGGTCGAGGCTTTTGGCGGACGCATCGTCCCCGTCTCGGTGGAAGCAGCCCGGGAGTGGGGCCGAGCCAGGGGAAGCGGACAGGCAGCCCCAGTCGATGCGCTCATCGGCGCCACCGCCAGGACCCACGGCTGGATGCTCGTCACCCGCAACGTCAAGGACTTCACCCAACTCGACGTGCCCGTGTTCAACCCGTTCGCCGGCGAAACCTGACAGATTCCGATGCGCGGGCGCCGACGAGACTGGCCGCGGCCCAACCACCTGATCCAGGCCGGAAGCAGAAAGCCAGCCGAGGCCACCTTCGGTCCCGGCAGGCTGTGAGTCAAAGAGCGGCGACGAACTCCTCGATGACCAGCTTGACGGCCTCGTAGAGATCCGCTACAGCGCCCTCAGGAGTGTCACCGAGCCCGTGCGCGCCACCGCTGGGGAACGACGCATGGGCCGCCCAGGTGCCGCCCTCCTCCTGCTCCAGCTCATAGGGGATCTGGACCATCCGCTTCATGGTGCTGACTGTCAGCCGTCAGACTCGCAGCAGTTGTGATCACAGCGCTTGGATCCCGCCCGGTAACGCTCTGCAGGTGCTGCTGTGATGTGGAGATACCGCTCACCAGCACAACCAGCTGGGGCTGGCCGGGCCCTTAGACCCCGGACGGAGAAGCGCAAGAACTGAACGGAGCAACAAGTACAGACGCTGATCGCCGAAACCCCCACGAAGCCGCACCGCAGGTGCGGCGAGCCCCCAACCCAAGAACCGTGGGGGTTCCAGGGGGCTCGGCCCCCTGGGCAGACATTGCGGCCAATGCGAAACCGCACGTCAGTGCGGTGAGCAGAGTGGACTAGCGTGTGGGCAGGGGCGGGGTCGAACCGCCGACCTTCCGCTTTTCAGGCGGACGCTCGTACCGACTGAGCTACCTGCCCCGGTGCGACCATCCTGTCATACGCGGGCCTAGCAGGCCACATCGATGGAGATCGCCAACGTAGTACTGCTGGCATCCGATGATGTGAGCGCGGTCCCGACGGGATTCGAACCCGCGACCTCCGCCTTGACAGGGCGGCGTGAACTCCAGACTTCACCACGGGACCATGCTGTGCTGTTCAGTTGTACCACAAGCGCTCTCGACTGCCGCTGTGCCTGTCCTTTGGTGAGAAGAGCCTATCTGGATCATCCGATCATGATCCTGGAAGACTTCCTCCGGAGCCCCTGGGATCGAGCAGGGCTCCATCTGATGCTGGACAACACCCTACAGCACGGTGGGAGGGTTCGGGGACGGAGGTTGGCGTGCCTGCGTGCACACCGCAAAATCGTGCCCAACAGGCCCGAACGGGCCGGTGGTGCGCCTGTCCGGGCCTGCGTGGGCCTGCGTGGAGCTGTCAGCCATGCCGACGGACGCTCGCGCGGATCAGTCCGACAGCTCGACGAGATGCTCGACGGTGCGGGTGTCACCGTCGACGGCCGCGGCCACCACCACGGTGGTTCCGGTCTTGAAGTCGCCGATGCCGGCGTCGTCACCGTCGATCCAGAGGTCCGTGTCGCCGGTCACGGCGTAGGTGGCTTCGTACCCGTCCTTGCTTTTGATCGTGGCCGAGGTCTGGGACACGTTGGTCAGCTCACCACGCTGGTAGGTGACGACCTGGTAGCCGTCGTCCGTCCGGACCGTGGCGTCGCCGTGCAGCGGGCGGGACGCGGCCCAGTCGTCGACGTCGTCGTCGTAGCCCCACCAGCCGGGGCCGCCGTGCCCGTGGTGATGCCTGTGTCGCGGCCGATCGGAGTCCAGCGTGGCCGTGTCCTTGCTTGAGTCGTCACTCGGTGACAGGCTGGTCGCCGCCCCGGCTGGAGAGATCAGGCTGGTGGTGCTGTCAGGTGAGGCGAGTGCCACCGCGGTGATGCCCGCGATGCTCAGAGTTCCGACTGTCGCGATCGTCGTGAGCATGGTGCCAAGTCGAGGTCGCATCGTCGTCTACCCCCTTCGACGTACCCCAGCGGCACGTCTGATTCACTCCTAGCGTGGGCTGATCACCTGAGCCCTGCGTTCAGGAAGTGTTCAGAGTTTATGAGAACGCTCCGCTGTCGGGTTGTAGCGTTCGGTATTAGCTGTCTGTCTGAAGGGATTGCGACAATGAATCCCGCTGCCCTGAACGATCCCGCCTTTGGCCAGATGGGTGACAGGTCGGATTCATGACGGTCATAGCTGCTTGCGGAGGTGTGCCCGACCGGCGTACGCGGGCCGGGCACACCCCGGGCGTGTTCCCGTTCCGGCCGGCGAGAGCTGGCCGGAAAGCCGCCGGCCGGGAGGAAGTCGCCGGCCGGGAAGTCACTGCTTGGTGAGGAAGCCGAGGAGGAGCGGGTTGACGACCTCGGCGTGGGTCCAGCCGATGTTGTGCGGGCCGCCATCGACCTCGTGGTACTGCACGTTCCTGACCAGGGTCCGCAACCGGCGTCCGGTGTTGTCGATGGGCAGGATGCGGTTCTCGGTGCCCTGCACGACCAGCAGCGGAACGTTCGACAGCGCGGGCACGTCACCGCGGAAGTCGGTGCACCACGCGTCGACGCACCGCAACGTGCCGAGTGCCGAGGCGCCGACGGCCACGGCCCAGCCGTGCTGCCAGACCTGTTCGCTGGCGCGGGCGGTACCGCCGAAGACGTCCATGTTGTAGAAGTTGTCGAGAAAATCCTTCTGGTAGGCGAACCGGTCGTCGCGAATGGCCTGTTTGATCTCCTCGAACACCGCTGCCGGCACGCCTTCGGGATTGTCGTCGGTTTTCAGCAGGTATGGCGCGAGCGGCGCGAACAGGGCCGCGGCGGCGACGCGGTCGGTGCCGTACGCCCCGAGATAGCGGGTGATCTCGCCGGTGCCCATCGAGAAGCCGGCCAGAACGATGTCACGCAGGTCAAGTGTTTCGATCAGCGCGTTCAGGTCGGCGGTGAACGTGTCGTAGTCGTAGCCGATCGCTGGCTGACTGGACCGGCCGAACCCCCGCCGATCGTAGTGGATCACTCGATAGCCGGCGTCCAACAGCATCGGGATCTGCTTCTCCCACGATGCCCCGTCGAGCGGGAAACCATGGATCAGTACGACCGGCTGGCCGGATCCGTGGTCCTCGTAATAAATATCGATATCGCCAGAATTCTCCTGGTCGACGGTTATGTAAGGCATTTTCTCCCCCTTGCGCGGATGTACACGGCCGCTGGCAGCGGTCGTACCCGGCCGGGTCGTGCGGCATCCGTCCGAGCCGCACGTTGTCCCCGCCGTGCGGGATGCCCGGTTTGCCCCGGGCGATCGGCCCCGTCGACGGGCGGGGGCGCTATCCGGCGATCGCGGCGGTGGACGGGGGCGGAGCGGCTTCGGCGGCCGGCTTTGTCAGCGCGGTCAGGCTGGCCAGTGCCATGTCCGTGAACAGAGCCCGCAGCCGTGGCGCGCGTCTGCCGCCGGGGGGACGGGTCGCGTCGGACATGAGCAGCGCCTGCACGGCCTGGACGGCGGAAACGAGCTCGTCGCGCGAATGGCCGGGGAAGCAGGCATCCAGACAGGCGATCCACCGGTCGAGGTAGCGGTGCTGGCGCCGTAGGAAGTTGCGCCGGTCGGCGTGCGCCAGCGCCCGCTGCTCCCGTGCCCAGATCCCCGCCAGGCGCTGGTGGTTCACCGCGAACTCGACATGCGCCTGGATGAGCCGGAGCAGTTCCTCCCGCGGGTCGTCCATGGGCTCCCCGACCTTGGCCAGCAGCGCGTCGGCCGCCTGGTCGAACAGCACGGAAAGGATTTCGTCCTTGCTGTTGAAATGTCGATAGATGGCCGACCCGGTGACCCCGGCCTCCTTCCCGATCGCATCGACTCCGACGCCGTCGAAACTACGTTCGTAGAAGAGCTTTTCCGCCGCCTGGAGGATCTGTTGCTCGCGCTTCATCGACCCAGTGTACGGAACGGTCGTTTTCGCTGGCCGGTGATGTGTCCGATGTCGTAGGCGGCTTCGGCGAGCTCACGAGTGCTTCCTTCAAAAAGGATGCGGACGGCTGTTGTCAGATTGGCGACGGTTGACGCTGTCGTCGCGAGCCCGTGCCGTTCGGGAAACGACCGTTCACCTCGAGTCGGTGAGCCCGTCCAGGCCCGTCCGGACCTGGGCGCGGCTTGACCGTAATTTACCGGTCGCGGTTGCGCAGGCGTTCCAGGGCGCGTCGGTCGCGTTTGGTCGGGCGCCCCGCGCCGCGGTCGCGGGCACCTGCCGCCGCGACGCCCTCCCGTGCCGGCGGCGGGCTGCGGTCGATGAAGCATTCTCCGGCGACGGTCGCGCTGACCCGTTTGCTGAGAAGACGGGTGACGACGATGGTCCGCTCGCGCCCGGCGTGCCGCACCCGTATCTCGTCCCCGGTGCGCACCGTGTGGGCCGGCTTGACCCGCTCGCCGTTGAGATGAACATGTCCGGCGCGGCAGGCCTCGGTCGCCTGCGACCGTGTACTGACCAGGCGTACGGACCAGATCCAGGCGTCGACCCGTACGCTCCCCTCCTGCGCCGCCATGACACGACTCTACGAATCCGACAGCCGCCTGGTCATCAACCGGGCGGAGGACAAGGCGGGAGGCAAAGACCGGTACCCACGCCCTGCCCGCGTGGCCTCGGTACACGGCGGTGGGCGATGATCACGAATCCCCGTCGGGATCTCCTGTTCGTCCACGCGGTCTGTTCACCGTCCGTCCGCCTGGGAGTTCACCGTCACGCCTGCGCCGACCGACATGTGCGGTGGCTGGATGCCGCGTCGCCGTCGGCGCAGCAGGGCGGCGACGAGCACGACGAGCGCGGCGACGGTGTAGGAGAGGATTCGCAGCGTCCGGGCGTCGCCGGGCAGATCCGTGAACAGGGACACGTACACAGGATGGCCGGCGGCCGCGACAGCGAGCCACTCCAGCTGACCGGCGAGAACGGCGAGCGCCACCAGCAGGATTCCGTACCAGGGCTGGACCGGAGTGGCGATGAGAAAAGCGGCCCCGACGAGCCACAGCGCGGCCCGTTCGAGGGGAACCCGGTATGGGTCGCTGCGTAGAACGATCACGGTGACCGCGGCCAGCGCCGACACGGCGGCGGCCTTGGCGGCGGCCCCGTCGATGCCGAGAGCCGTGAGCAGCAGGAAACGGCTGCCCCGGCCGTATCCCTCGACGTTGAGGTACTCCGGAAGAAAGCCGAGGGCCGCTGGTCCGACGGCCAGGATGTGGGGCAGGTAGAAGAGTCCGACGATCGTGACAGTCGCTCCGATCAAGGTGACCGGGCGGCGTCGGGCGGCTGCCGGCAGGAGTAGCGCCGGGTACAGCTTGACCGCCACCGCCGCCGCGAGCAGACTCCCGGCGAGCCAGGTCCGGCGGCGGCTGGGCGTCTCCTCGGCCATGCCGGTTTCCCTCGTCATACCGGTTGTTTCACCGGCCGCGCGGATCCCGTTGGCTCCACCTGCCCGTGTGGCCACAGCGGGCCGGGGACGACGGCGCCGCGGGGTGAGAAGCGCGATGCCACCGAGCGCGAGCAGCGCGGCGAGGACGTCCACGTGCGCGTCGGAGCCGATCTCGAGACCGGCGAGCGGCGAAAGGGCGTAGAAGCCGGCGTGCCGAGGATCCCGGCCCCGCGCCGTCAGCATTGTCATCATCAGCCCGACCAGGGCCAGTGACGCCAGCGACGCGTACAACTGCGTCTTGTGTTCACGCGGCGGGCCGGGCAGGAAATGCAGCACGGTGAAGTAGGTCTGTGCCACTGGAGGGTAGACGGTGTGCGCTCGGGGATAGTTCAACCGGATACAGTCCGGGCCGCGTCCGATGGCGGCGCATCCGGCCGGGTCCGGGAACAGCCAGCGGTCACGCAGGTGGGTGAGCGCGGGATCGAGCGGGCCGTAACGGTACGGGTCGATACCGGCCGCCTGCACCCGACCGTCCCAGACGTAACGGTAGAGATCGTCGGACAGCTGCGGGCCGCGGGTGAGCGCCACGGCATGGATGCTGACAGTGCCGGCGAGCAGCAGCCCGACGGCGAGCCGGCGGGGGGCGGCGCACAGCAGCAGGGCCGCGGTGGCCACGCCGAGCACCCACCAGAGCATGGTCAGGTACAGCACGCCCGCCCGGCTGGGCAGGTAGCCGGGCTGGCGCAGGATCGCCGCCTGCACCGCGAGCAGTCCCACCAGCCCGACAGCGGCGGTAACCGACGCCGTCCGTCTTCGTGCCCGTGCCGTTCGTGCGTGGGTGTGCTCGAGCCCCGGGACAGCGACGGGCCGGGCCGTCCGCGGTGCGTACGGTACGCGCAAGGTGCGGGGCATGGGCTCGACCCTGGCAGCCGTTTCGAGTGACCAGGGTGTTCTCGCGGCCGGTTTCTCCGTTTCGTAAGGCTTCGGCCGGGCCGGCGGGGGCGTGCGCCGACCTACCGTGCGGGTGTGCGACCAGTCATCGGCCTGTTCACCGGACGCTTTCCACGGCCGCCCGCGATACCGCGCCGCGGGCCGTTGCGCGCGGACGCCTTCACCAGTCGTCTGCACGACCCGCGGGTCGCCTCGTTACTGGGTGTCTGGCTCGGGATCGCCTTCGGGGTGTGTTTTCTGACCGGGCTGGTGTCGCATTTCATGCAGCATCCGCCGTCGTGGTACCTCTGGCCGTCCCGCCCGGTGTCGTTGTACCGGGTGACGCAGGGGCTGCACGTGACGACCGGGCTGGTGTGCGTCCCGTTGCTGCTGGTGAAACTGTGGACGGTGTATCCGCGGCTGTGGGAATGGCCGCCGGTGCGTTCGGCCGTCCACGCCCTGGAGCGGCTGTCGATCGTGCCGCTGATCGCCGGGGCCGTCTTCCAACTGGCCACCGGGATCGCGGACACCGCCCAGTGGTACCGGTTCCGGTTCTTCTTCACCGCCACCCACTACTGGGTTGCCTGGATCACGATCGGCGCGCTGAGCGTGCACGTCGTCGCGAAACTCGCGGTCGTGCGGGCGAACGTGGGCCGCGGCCGGAACGCCCGGCAGCACCTCACGGACCGGGTGAGCGCTCCCGAGCCACCGGGCGACGGGCTGTCCCGGCGCGGTCTCGGTATCGCCGTCACCAGCGCCGCCGGTGTCATCGCGGCGACGACCGCGGGGCAGTGGGTGCCGGGCCTGGCCGGGCTCGACCTGCTCGGGACACGCCGGCCGGACATCGGCCCGCAGGGGTTGCCGGTCAACAGGACCGCGGTGGCGGCCAGGGTCACCGCGGTTGCCCGTGACCCTGGCTACCGGCTGGAGGTGGCCGGCCCGCGTCCGTTCGCCCTCACCCTCGACGGGCTGCGGGCGTTTCCCCATCACGAGTCGAAGCTGCCGATCACGTGTGTGGAGGGCTGGGCCGCGGACGCCACCTGGCGTGGTCCACGGCTGCGGGACCTGCTGGATGCCGCCGGTGTTCCCGCGGACGCGACGGTACAGGTGGAGTCCCTGGAGGCGGGCGGGGCCTACCGGACCAGCGAGGTGCGCCCGCCGCACGCCCGGGACCCGCTGACCCTGCTGGCCACCGTCCTCAACGGAGCGGAGCTGGACGTCGACCACGGATACCCGGCGCGGCTGATCGCGCCGAACCGGCCCGGTGTCCTGCAGACCAAGTGGGTGCACCGGGTGGTGATGCTGTGAACGGGCAGGGACCGGTGCCGCACACCCACGGCCAGGAAGAGCCCGCTGGCCAGGGGCGTCCCACCGGCCCGGTGGGCGCGGGCCCGATGGCCGCGGCTGTGCTGCGCGTCCTGGTGGTGGCCGCCGGCCTGGCCGCGATCGGATACGGGATCCACGGCCTGGTCGACGGTCGGCCGGCCACGAATCCGCCGAACGCGGCGGCGTGGCTGATCGGCGGGATCGCGCTCCACGACCTGCTGGTCGTCCCGGCGACGATGGCCGCGGGATTCGTGCTCGGCAGGCTGGTCCCGGCACCGTACCGGGCGGTGGCGCAGGGGGCGTCGGTGGTCAGCGCGGCGGTCGCCCTGGCGTCGCTGCCCCTGTGGCGTGGTTACGGTGGGTCAGCTGACAATCCCTCGGTCAACCCACTGCCGTACGGGCGCAACCTCGGAATCGTCCTCGGCCTGATCTGGGCGTGCGCTGCCGTCGTGATCATCTGTCGTGCGCTTCACGCCAGGTTCTCCTCCAGATAGCAGCTTCTGATCTGATCCGGGATTTTTCGACTGTCTGGTGGAAAGGGTCGAGGCGCATGGCGCATGGCGGACAGGACGGCGAAGTAACGGTTCTGGCTGCGCCAGATTTCCGTGACGCGCAGGCCGGCGTCCACGGTGAGGTGGGCGATCTCCCTGATGCCCACGAAGGTCCAGGGGAAGGCCCGTGACAGCCGGCCGTCCGGCCCCTCCAGCCGGATCAGGGACGTGCCGGTCTGCGTCCCGGGCGGTTCCAGCTCGATCAGCGCCCGGCCGGCGGGGGCGAGCAGTTCGGCGGCGCGGCGCAGCAGCCGGGCCGGGTCGCCGCCGATTCCGATGTTCCCGTCAGCGAGGACCAGCACGGCCCACCGCCCTTCGCCGGGCAGGTGGTCGAACACGTCACGTCGTAGTGCCACCGCGCCGGCGCGGCGGGCGAGCTCCACCGCGAACGGGGCCACGTCGATGCCGAGGGTGGGTATCCCGCAGCCGGTCAGCGCCGCGGCAAGGCGGCCGGGGCCGCAGCCGACGTCAAGAGTCGGCCCGTTACATCGACGCAGCAGAGATGCGTCACCCGGTTTGACGCCACCGCGCCAACGGCCGACCGGCAGAGGCTCCCGCCGCCCGTCGGTATGACGTATCCATAACTTCCCTGATACGGACCGTAGTCCGTTCTCGTAGACGGCGATGGGGCAGCACCGGCCATGAACGGTTGTGAGCGCCTGGCTGCCGGTCACGGGATCGCCACCGGGCTGGTGTGACCTGTCCGGAAGCTCCGCAGCGTCGCGGCGAACCGTCCACCTGGCGCGATCCGCGCTACCGCCGCCGCGTCGGCGGCGGTAGCGACATCTCGCAGGACCGGAAGGGTCGCCACCCGCAGGCCGGCTTCGGACAGGCGGACCCGCTGCCGCGCGCCGGTGTCGGGGCGGGAGGTCGGGACGCCGCGCAGCAACTCGCCGTCGGGGCGTCGCAGGCCGAGCGCCCACCAGCCGCCGTCGGCGGCGGGGCCGAACACCGCGTCGGCGGAGTCCAGCGCGAGGCAGGCGTCGGCCAGCAGCGCCGGCGTCACCTGTGGGGTGTCCATGCCGATCAGCAGCGTCGGGCCGTCACTCCCGTCGAACGCGGCGGCGAGACGGGCGTCGAACGGCCCGGACACCTGCGGCACGACCTCGAACGCGGCCGGTCCCCCCGGTGCCTCCGGTGTTTCCGGGCCCTCCGGCACATGCAGCCACGGGCCTACGGTGCCGTCGAGGACGAGGCTGGGACGCAGCCGGCCGAAACCGGGAAGGCAGCCGAGCTCGCGGACCGCGGCCAGGGTATCCGCGATCGCGGCGGTGGCCACGGCTGCCGCCTGCGCCGGGCTGAACGGTGGTGTCAGCCGGGTCTTGACCCGGCCGGGCACAGGTTCCTTCGCCACCACCAGCAGCCTCACCGCAGGCCCGCCAGGAGCGCGGACATGTCGCGTACGGCCCGGGCCGTGCCGAGCGGCGAACCGGTCACCTTCGACCGGCCGACCCGCGGACGGTAGTCGACGTCGATCTCGACGATCCGCCAGCCGGCCTGTGACGCCCGCAGGAGCAGCTCCAACGGGTAACCGAACCGGCGGTCGGCGACCGGCAGCCGCAGGAGGTCGTCGCGGCGGGCGGCCCGCATCGGCCCCAGGTCGCGGACGGGTACGCCGCGGCGGCGCAGCCGTCCGGCGACGATCGAGTTGCCGAGCCGGGCGTGCGGCGGCCAGGCCCGTGGAGAGGTCGGCCGCCGTCGCCCGAGCACCAGCTCGGCGCGTCCGGCCAGCAGTTCGTCGACGAGACGGGGCAGTTGGGCCGGGTCCAGGGACGCGTCGGCGTCGCACACGCAGACCACCTCGGCGTTCGTGGCAAGCAAGCCGGCGTGTACCGCCGCTCCGTAGCCGCGTTCGGGCACACTGATCACGATCGCCCCGCGTTTGCGGGCCAGTGCGGGTGATCCGTCACGAGAGCCGTTGTCCGCGACGACTGCCCGGTACCCGGACGGCATCCGGTCCAGGACCCAGGGCAGCGCGCCGGCCTCGTTCAGACAGGGCAGGACGACGTCCACCGAAAACCACATTTTGTCACTTTCTGCAACCATAAGCGTGACTGTAGGAGTGGAAGCCCCTGATCGACCCTTACGGGACAAGAAACGCTCTCTGCCCTGCCTCGCTCCGTTCAGCTCCACTCCGCGGAACCCGCCCGTCGTGAAGCAGCCCGCCCCACCAGCCGTCCCAGAAAGGCTCGAAGGCCCAACCGGCCGCCTTGGCCACCTTGAGGAGTCGAAAGGACGTGGATCCGCCGCTGCTGGAAGAGCGCCGGATCCACATCCCTTCCCTGGCTCCTCGGTCCGCCATCCTCGGACGGTCGCCTGAAGGATTACGAAATGGAGAAGCTGCTCTTCAAGCTTGTCGCAACCGGTTGTCAGGCCCTTATCGTGACGGCGTGACCCGTGTCCTCGTCGTCGACGACGACCCGACCGTGGCCGAGGTCGTCGACCGGTATCTGCGTAACGCGGGCTTCGACGTCGACCGCGCCGCGGACGGCCTCACGGCGTTACGGATGGCCGAGACCACCGTGCCGGATCTTGTCGTGCTCGACCTGATGCTCCCGGGCATCGACGGCATCGAAGTCTGCCGCCGGCTGCGGGAACAGCGGCCGGTACCGGTGATCATGTTGACCGCGCGGGGCGAGGAGGCGGACCGTGTCGCAGGCCTCGAGACGGGCGCTGACGACTACGTGACCAAACCGTTCTCGCCGCGTGAGCTGACGTTGCGGGTGCGGTCCGTGCTGCGAAGGGCGGCCGAGCCGCCGCGGGCATCCGGTGCGCTGCATGCCGGCATGCTGGTCGTGGACGCGGCCGCCCGTACCGTCACCCGGCACGGGGTGGCGCTTTCCCTCACGGTGCGTGAGTTCGATCTGCTGGCTTTTCTGCTGCGCCATCCCGGCCGTGCCTTCACCCGCTCCGAGCTGCTGGAACAGGTATGGGGATGGAGCTACGGCGACCCCTCGACGGTCACCGTCCACATCCGCCGGCTGCGGGAGAAGATCGAGGACGATCCGACCGCCCCTCGGATGCTCGTCACCGTGTGGGGCGTCGGCTACCGGTACGACCAGACGCCACCGAGGCATACCGATGACGCATCTGTCGTCTACGAAACATAAAGAATCATGAGCGGAGAGCGCGGCGGAGCGGGGGTGCGATGAGCGCCGAACTACAGGTCGTGATGATTGCGCTTGGTTGTTCGGCCGTGGCCGCGCTGACGGGGGTGCCGTTGCTGCGCCTGCTGCGGAGACGGCCACTGTGGGCCACGGTGGCGGCGCTCTCGGTCGTGCCGGTGGTGGCGGTAGCGGTGGGGGTCGCCGGTACCGCGCGGGCGATGTTCCTTTCCGAGCACGATCAGCACGACCTGCGGGTCGTGCTGATCGTGCTCGCTGTCTCGGCGGTGGTCGCCACCGCCGCCGCGGTGCGGCTGGGGCGGCCGGTCGTCACCGCCACCACCATGCTGACCGGCGCCGCGGCCACTCTCGGTGAGGCCGGCTATCACGGAGCGGCCCGCGTCCCAACGGCCGAACTCGCCACGCTGGCACGTACGCTGGATGCCACCCACGTCCGACTGGTAGCGGCGCGTGACCGTGAGCGGGCGCTGGAAGCCAGCCGGCGCGAGCTGGTGGCCTGGACAAGCCATGATCTGCGGACCCCGCTGGCGGGAATCCGAGCGACAGCGGAGGCCCTGCGGGACGGCCTGGTGACCGACAGTGAGACAATATATCGTTACCATCAGTTGATACTTGCCGATGCCGAGCGACTGACCGGCATGGTCGACGACCTGTTCGAACTGGCCCGGCTGCAGGCCGGGGCCTTCCGGCTGACCCTTGAGAAGGTGTGCCTCGCCGACCTCGTGTCGGACGCGATCGCCGTCGTGGACCCGATCGCGCGGGCCAAGGGCATCACCCTCACCGGCACCGCCGATCATGCGGTGTTCGTCATCGCTGACGCGACCGAAGTCGGACGGGCGCTGACCAACCTGCTCGTCAACGCAGTCCGGCACACCCCGGACGACGGGACGGTGGAGGTCACCACCGAAGCGGACACCGTTCGGGACCGGGCGCTGCTCGCCGTGGCCGACCGCTGTGGCGGTATCCCCACCGACGATCTTCCCCGCCTGTTCGAACTCGGCTTCCGCGGCGAGGTGGCGCGGACTCCCGGCGGCGGCGATCATCCCCACCAGCTCCGGGTGCGCTCGGGGATCGGGCTGGCGATCGTCCGTGGGATCGTCGAAGCCCATGGCGGCGACGTCACCGTGCACAACCATCGGGGTGGCTGCCGCTTCGTCGTCGCGCTCCCGGCCGCCTGAACAACGTTCCCCAGCCATCTGGACGGACGCACGCTGTTTTCCGGATTTCCTGGTCTCCGCGGGCTTCCTCGGTTCCAGCTTCCTTGGTTCGTAAGATCCGGAGCGCTCCGGAGTCGTTAGCGTCCGTGGGTATGCGCATCCTGGTTACCGGCGGCGCCGGGTTCATCGGTTCCCACGTGGTCGACATGCTTGTGGCGGCTGGCGACAGCGTTCGGATCCTCGACGCGCTGCTGCCGGCGGTGCATCGGAGCAGGCCCGAGGTGAACGCCGCCGCCGAGCTGATCGTCGCAGACGTGACCGACCGGCCCCAGGTCGAAGCCGCGCTCGACGGCGTGGACGCCGTCTGCCACCAGGCCGCCATGGTCGGTCTGGGAGTCGATCTCGACGATCTGCCGGCCTATGCCGCGCACAACGACCTCGGCACCGCGGTGCTGCTGGCTGCCATGGCCCGTCGCGGAGTACGGCGCCTGGTGCTGGCGAGTTCGATGGTGGTCTACGGCGAAGGTGGCTACCGCTGCCCGGCCGACGGGCCGGTGCGCCCGGGCCCGCGGCTGCCGGCCGAGCTGGCTGCCGGCCGGTTCGAGCCGCCGTGCCCGAGCTGCGGCCGTCCGCTGGAGCCGACGCTTGTCGCCGAGGACGCGCCGCTGGAGCCGAAGAGCGTCTACGCGGCCACGAAGGTCGCCCAGGAGCACCTTGCCGCCGCGTGGGCCACCGCCACCGGCGGCAGCGTCCTGGCGTTGCGTTACCACAACGTCTACGGCCCCCGGATGCCCCGGGACACCCCGTACGCCGGTGTCGCGTCGATCTTCCGCAGCGCACTGGAACGGGGAGAGCCACCACGCGTGTTCGAGGACGGTGGACAACTACGTGACTTCGTCCACGTCCACGATGTCGCGCAGGCGAACCTGCACGCGTTGCGACACCCGGGCGTACTCGGCGAGCTCGTACCGCTCAACATCGGCTCGGGCGAGCCGCACAGCGTCGGCGACATGGCCTCGGTACTGGCGCGGGTTTTCGGTGGGGCAGCGCCTGTCGTCACCGGCTTGTATAGGGCCGGTGACGTCCGGCATGTCACCGCCTCGTCCGCCCTGGCCCGGGGCTTCCTCGGCTATCAGCCCCGGGTCACCTTCGACGAAGGAGTGAATGCCTTCGCCCGCGATCCGCTGCGCGGATGACGATCCACGGCGTTTTCGTTCCCGGCTCCCCGGCGACCGTGGGCCTCGTGCTTCGGGATGCCGTTCCTTCCGGCATGTGGTCCTTCTGGCACACGGCCTGCCATCACGGTCGAACGACGGTCAGGTGATGGTGCGGCTGACCCGGACGAACAGGTGGTGGAAACCGGCGAAGCCGCCGAACAGGCCACCGATCTCGAGTACCTGGACGCGGGCCAGCGCGTCGGCGAGTATGGCGTCCGACGGCGGCAGGTTGGCCACGGCGTTGGCGAACGCCTCGTCGAAGCTGAGTTTGGATGACAGGCCGATGGCCTCCTGGGCCTCCGCTGGCAGGGCGGGCCGGTCGGCGCCGCCGCGGACAGCTGCGACGAAGCTGGCCAGTTCCTTGCCGGTGGGCTCGATGTCGACGCGGTCGGTGCCGTCGGCGTGATGAACCGTGATCGTGTCCTGGTCCTCGGGGTAGCGGACCGTCTCGGCGTAGCGATACGGCGTGACATGCTGCGGGAAGATGCCCGGCTTCGCGCGACGCAGGAGATTGAACTGCTGCGGGAAGATGCGTAGCAGGCTCTTGGCGATGTCGACCTCATAGCCGGGGTTGGGCAGTTCGCCTTCGGCGACGATCAGCACGAACGGGCCTTCACGGAAGGCGCGTATCCGGCTCCGGCTCGCCAGTTCCCAACGGCTCATGACTCCTCCTGGTGGTTGTCGATCACATCCTGGACGTGATTTCTCCGCCAAGAGCATTGTCTTACTTTGGGCGACCGATTAGCTACTACTGGCATATAGGCGACAGTTTTACGTCTGCTGCTGGAACGCGGTGTAGGAGAAAGTTGCCTGTCAGCAGATCATAAAGATTCAAATAGGTCACTCAGGGTGATAGTGAGGCAGGCGAGGCAGGTGATGTCGCAGCCGTAGCCCGGCGGTGATGTTGATGGTGTCGGTCACGGACAGCGAGGCGACGCCGCGGAGAACAGCCGGGCCGGCCGGCCGCGCCACCATCCACCGCTCACCGGGGGCTGGGGCCGTCAGGTCTCCAGCGGCAGCAGCTCGGTGGCGAACTGGTCGATGAAATCGCTCCAGGACGGCGGGGACGTCACCGGCCGGACCACGAACTTGCTCATCCCGACCGCGACGTAGTCCCTGATACGGCGCCGCAGCGCGTCCCAACCCTCGGGAACGAGGGCTGCGGGGTCGGCGTCCGGCCGCCGACGCCGGAGCGTGGCGGCAAGCTCAGGTGGGATTCCGTCACCCAACGCGACAGGAATACTCAACCCGTAGTGCTCGGGATCGACGGTCCGCTCGGCCGCGTCGGCCGCCGCTGCGACAGCCGCGATCCCCCTGGCGGCATCGGATGGCGTGATCAGAGACGCCAGCCAACCGTCGCCAAGCCGGCCGACACGGCGCAGCGCGGCGGGCGCGGCTCCGCCGAGCCAGATGTCGAGGGGCTTCGCGGGCAGGGTACCGATACCGACGTCGTCCAGGGTGAAGTACCGACCGTGAAACGTCACCGATGGTTCCGTCAGCAGGCGGCGCAGCAGGACAAGCGCCTCGTCGAACACCGCTCCGCGCTGCCCGGGACCACCAGGCCCTCTCTCCTGCGCCGGCGCAGGAGCAGGAGAAGGCGGCACGGGCGAGGGAAGCGGAAAGGCATCGCGGTCGGCCGCCCGCGCCGGGCCGAGGCCCACAGCGGGCAGGATCCGGCCAGGGGCGAGGCGCGCGAGAGTGGCGAGCTGCTTGGCGAACAGCACGGGGTTGCGCCCTGGCAGGACGGACACCCCGGTGCCCAGCTTGAGTCGACGGGTCCGCGCGGCAGCGTAGGCCAGGCCGACCATCGGGTCCGGTGCCGGCGAGGACACGATCTCCGACAGCCACAGGGAGTCGATTCCGATTTCGTCGAGCCGGCCGGCGATTTCCTCCAGATTCTCCGGATTCTCGTTGCGGCCTGCTCCCGGCGCGATCCCGATCCGTACCTTCACATCCCGTCCAAGCCGGTCCCCGGCCGGCGCATTCCTCGCCGGGCAGCGGCGTGCGGGAAAACCGTCCACCGACGGGTTCGGCGTTTCACCCGCCGTTGAGGTAGATGGCCTGGCCGGAGCCTGAAGGCGAGTATCAGCTACACGTGCGATACCGAGTGTCGCGTCGGGGTGGACCGGCCAGGCGCTGCCGCGGCCAGACCGGGCGCTCCGGCGGTGACCGCCAGCCGTCTGTCCTCGATCGGTCCCGCGATGGCCCGGTCGGCAAGATCCATGGGAGGCGGCCACCCGTGGGCGAACCCGCTCCGTTCGGTTGGTGAGCCTGTCCTCGCGGCGGGTAGGTCCGTCATCTCGACAGGTACGACCGGCCTCTCATGGGAGTAGGAAAAGCTCTCTTAAGGGTGATGCGGGATTCGTGACTGAGCTCACATGATGAGGTGCATCACTGGATAGGGCTGTTCAAACCGCCCGGACGGCTACTCGCCCTGACGCAGGAGCGTCGTATGACTGTCACGCACACGGAATCCACCTCAGCCACCGGCGTCCCGGACGAGATCGCGCGACGTGTGGTGCTGCCCGAGGGACACCGGGACGACGAGCCGCTCTTCGCGGCGTACCGATGGCTGCGGGAGAACGCGCCGCTGGCAAAGGTGCGCGTCGAAGGCTACGACCCGATCTGGCTCGTCACCAGGCACGCGGACATCATGGAGATCGAGAAGCAGCCGGCCGTCTTCACCAGCGGTGGCGGTGCGGAGCCGGGCTCGCACAACCCGATCCTGCAGAACCAGGCGGGTGACGCGTTCACCAGGTCCCTGACCGGTGGGAGCCTGCGGATCCTCGAAACGGTGACCTATCTCGATCCGCCCGAGCACACGATGGTCAAGGACATCGCGAACGAGTGGTTCCGGCCCGCGTCGCTGAAGAAATGGGAGGGCCGCATTCGCGAACTCGCCACGCAGGCGATCGCCGACCGGCTGCGCCCAGGTGTCAACAATCTCGATTTCGTCGGTGATTTCGCGCTTTACTACCCGCTGCACGTCGTCATGTCGCTGTTCGGGGTTCCCGCCGCGGACGAGCCCCGGATGATGGCCCTCACCCAGGACTTCTTCGGCACCGCGGATCCCGATACCCAGCGTGACGACGTCGCCGCACTGACCCCCGAGGCGGCGGCGCAGCAGTGGTCGGCCGCGATCCGGGACTTCTATGCCTACTTCGACGCTCTCGTCGAGGCCCGGCGTGCCGAGCCTCAGGACGATCTGGCTTCCATCATCGCGAACGCCCGCCACCCGGACGACGGAGAGTTCTTCGCGAAGGAGGTCGCCTACGGCTGGTTCGTCGCGATCTCCACCGCCGGGCACGACACCACGTCGAGCACGCTGGCCGGCATCATCGAGGTGCTGGCTCACCACCCGGACGAACTCGCCCGGGTCAGAGCCGACCTGTCGCTCGTGCCCGACCTCGTCAACGAGGGGCTGCGATGGGTGTCGCCGGTCAAGCACTTCGTCCGGCAGGCGACCCAGGACTACGTCCTGCGAGGACAGCAGATCACCAAGGGCGACCGGTTCATGCTGCTCTACCAGTCGGCGAACCGCGACACCGACATCTTCGAGGCGCCCGACGAGTTCCGCATCAACCGCCGGCCGAACAAGCACATCGCCTTCGGGTACGGCCCGCACATGTGCATCGGCATGCACCTGGCCAGGCAGGAACTGCGCATCATGCTGGAAGAGCTGCTCCCTCGGGTGGAGTCGCTCGAGGTGACCGGCGACCGGAAGGTCGTCCAGACGAACTTCGTCGGTGGGCTGCGCCGGCTCCCGGTACGCCTGGAACTGAGGTGACCAGATCTGTCGATCATGTCGATCGATATCCCATCGGGCACAGTCGATCTTTTCCGCTTCGCGGAGCTGGCCGAGTCTGGCCGAGCCGGGCTCGACGGGGCTCCAGCCGCTGCATCCGCTCAAGAGCGTCCACCTGGACGAGGTCGACGACATGGCCGGCCAGTGCGCTTCCCGTCCCGCTCCGGCCAGGGCAAGGCCTGCGGTGTCAGGTCCCTACTCTCTGAGGAGATCTGTTGACACTCACTGCGAACCCACCGACGCCCACGGAGTCACCGGTGCGTCTCACGGTCAGCGACCGAATCGAACGTGTCTCCTCGGCAATTGTGCCGGTCGGCGTGGTCTTCATGTTCGTGGGCCTGTTGATCGCCGGCTACATTCCGGCGGTGCCCGCCAACTGGTCCGCTGAGGAGGTCGCCGAGTTCTACCGGGACAACACGAATCTCATCCGTTTCGGGATCATTCTGACGTTGATCGGATTCATGGTCTGGGGTCCGCTGATCACGGTGATCCTGCGCCAGATGTTACGTATTCGTCCTGAACAGAAGACCCTGGCCTACCTGCAGTTCGGTTCCGGGCTGGCGGCCTGGCAGTTCCTGTGGGTGCCGATGCTCGTCCTGGCGGCCGCCTCGTTCCGCCCGGAGCGCAGCCCCGAGACGACGCAGACACTGCACGACCTGGGCTGGATCCTGCTGTTCCTGCCGTTCATGCCGTTCGTCCTGCAGAGCGGCGCCATCGCGCTGGCGGTGCTGCTGGACGCCGGGCCGAAACCGGTCTTCCCACGCTGGGTGGCCTACTTCAACCTGCTGGAGTGCTTCCTCTTCCTGGCGGTGATCCTGATGCTGTTCTTCAAGACGGGGCCGTTCGCCTACCACGGCGTGCTGGTGTTCTGGATTCCGCTGTTCATATTCGGCGTGTGGCTGCTCGTGATGGCCTGGGCCACCTATCGCGGGACGGTCGAGGAGCAGACACGGCGGCTTGAGAACACCTCGGGCGTGCATGCGGGTTGAACGGTCGACGTCGGCGTACCCGCCGTCGTCGGGCACCCGGGTCGAGGCTCCCGAGCCGCGGGGCCACGCCCCGCGTGCGCCTGGTGAGGACGGCCATGTCCCACCTGTGCCCGGTGAGGGCAGCCGTGCCCCACACGTGCCCGGTGAGGTTGGCGTCTGGGTTCTCGTCCTCGGCGAGATGTCGATGTTCGGAGTGTTCTTTGCGATCTTCATGGACGCTCGTGCTGGTGACCGGGAGCTGTTCGCCCGGTCACAGCAGCATCTGAACATCACGATCGGGCTCGTCAACACGATAATTCTCCTGGCGAGCTCGTTGTTCGTCGTGCAGGCTGTCCAGGCGGTCCGGGCCGGCGGGTTCGGCCGGGCGTCGAAGTTCTTCACGCTGGGGCTGCTCTGCGGCCTTGGATTCATGGGCGGAAAAGTCCTGGAATACAGCGAGAAGCTGCACGCCGGTATTTCCCCCGTGACGGACGCGTTCTACATGTACTACTACGTACTGACCGGAATACACGCTCTCCACGTCGCCGTCGGTATGTGTGTGCTCGCATTTCTGCGGAAGATGACGAGAAACCCGGCACGCCATCCGAAGACCACGACGGTCGAGGCGTGCGCGTCCTACTGGCACATGGTGGACATACTATGGATCGTCCTGTTCCCGCTGCTCTACCTCATCTGAGTTCGCGCCTGCGCGCGGTGACCCAGGGCCGGCTGGTCCGGCTGGTGTTCGTCGGGCTCCTGCTGCTGACGGCCGGCTCGTCGTGGTTCGCCGAGTCCGAAAGCGCCCGCGGCGTCGCCACGACAGCATTCATCATGACTGTCGTCGCGGCGAAGCTCCACCTCGTCGGCATGCACTTCATGGAGCTCGGGCACGCTCCGTTCGCGCTGAAGCTCGCCTTCCACGGCTGGATCGTCGTGGTGTGGGGACTCATAGTCGGCTTCAGCTGATCCGTTCGGCTGATTCATGAATGCGCCTCGGGCGCCGGCTGCAGCGGGCCGGCGCCCGAGGCGCACTGGCATGGGCACTGACATGGGCATTGCCCGGGCCGCGAAAAGCGCGCGGACCGCACGCTCGCGTGGCTCGGCCAGGTAGGTGTCCGGAGGGGGCCTTGGCCCCTGCTCGCGGGCCCCGGCCCGGATCCGGCAAGGCCGCGGCGTCCAGGGACGAAGCTGCGGCGTCCAGGGACATGGATTGCCCAGGACGTCCGGATCGTCCAGCGATATGTCCTGTTTTCGATCATGAGAATGATTCGCGATCATAAAAATGTGACTCATGTCACTCATAAATGAAAACGGTTTTGGTTATCGTCTGAGGTGAGGAAGGGGCGTGATGGATCTGTCGTCTGGAAACGGTTCGTGTTCCCCGGGTGGGATCAACATCTGGCCCGAGGGCGTCGACCATGCCGTCCGTCCCCTCGTCCCGCGGGTCCTCGCCCGCGGGACCACGTCGTCCATGTCATCTCTGTCATCTCCGTTGGCCCGCTTGGACCGCATCTGCCTGCTGCGCCACTGGCGGGCGACGGGGCCGTTCGAGCGGCGGCCATGGCGGCCGCCAGCCGTCCGCAGACCAGGAGAACGTGTATGTCCGCGCGCTGCCAGGTGACCGGCCGGAAGCCGGGTTTCGGGATGCGGGTCAGCCACTCGCACCGGCGAACCCGGCGCCGGTGGGACCCGAACATCCAGAAGAAGACCTACTGGCTTCCCGGTGAGAACCGTCGGGTCACCCTCACCCTCACCCTCTCGGCGAAGGGGATCAAAACGGTGGACCGGCGGGGCATCGAGGCAGTGGTCCGGGAGCTGCGCGCCCGCGGGGTGAAGGTCTGATGGCCCGTAACGAGCTGCGGCCAAAGATCAAACTGAGGTCCACGGCCGGCACCGGATACACCTACATCACCACCAAGAACCGCCGTAACGACCCGGACCGGCTCACGCTGAAGAAGTACGACCCGGTCATCCGGCGGCACGTTGTCTTCCGTGAGGAGCGCTGACCGCCCGTGGCGAAAAAGTCGAAGATTGTCGCGGACGCGCGACGGCGCGAGATCGTGGCACGACATGCCGTGCGGCGCGCCGAACTGAAGGAGATCATCAGGCGCCCCGGGACGCCGGCGGTCGAGCGGGAGGCCGCGATCGCCGAACTGCGCCGCCAGCCGCGGGACGCCAGCGCCACCCGGCTGCGTAACCGCGACCAGGCGGACGGGCGCCCGCGCGGTGTCCTGTCGAGGTTCGGCATCTCCCGGATCAGGTTCCGAGAGATGGCGCACGCCGGCCAGCTGCCCGGGATCCGGAAGTCGAGCTGGTGAGGCCGGCCCCGAGCGGTCCGCCGCCCGTAGCGGGCCGTCCGTCGTCCACCGGAGGGGAACGCTGATGGCCGTTCCGAAACGGCGGACCTCACGGTCCAACACCCGTACCCGCCGGGCCCGGTGGAAGGCCCAGCCACCCACGCTCGTCCCGTGCGGATGCCCCAGGAAGCTGCGCACCCTGCCCCATCGGGCCTGCGCGCACTGCGGCCTGTACGCCGGCCGGCCGACCCGTCCCGAATAGACCCAGGAGCTCCCGATGCCTCGACGAACCTCCCCCCGGGCCATTCGTCGGAAGAAGACCAACATCCTGGTGGAGCGGGGAATCACCTACGTCGACTACAAGGACGTCGTACTGCTCCGCCAGTTCATCTCGGACCGTGGCAAGATCCGTTCCCGACGGGTCACCGGGCTCACGTCACAGTAGCAGCGGGAGGTCTCCCGCGCGATCAAGAACGCGCGGGAGATGGCGTTGCTGCCGTATGCCAGCCCGGTCAGGTGACCTGATGGACGCTGGAAACCACGGTGATGGTCGCGGCCGGCAGGGCACGGAGGCATGGTCCGACGCGGACGGTTTCGACGTCACCGTCGACGCTGCCCATGACGTGACCGATGCCGATGCCACTGGAGGCGCCGGGGCCGCTGGAGGTGCTGGGGCCACTGAAGGCGCCGGGGTCACCGGCGGCATCGGCAACGGCACGGCTTCCGGCGGGGATCCGGTGGAGGTGCTGCGGGACGCCGTCGGACGCTCGGCGGGCGGAATTCTCGTTGTGCTCCGCGACCGGAGCGTCCTGCCCACGGCCTATCACCGGACCTGGGGGCCGCCGGCCGGGTCCCGCTCCTCCGCGGCAGCGGCGGGACGGTTCGCCTGTGTGTACCCACGTCGCGGCTGGAACGGAATGGTGGGCCCGCCACGCTGGCTCGGGCCCCTCAGCCCGCCCGGGATGCTGCGCGCGCTCGCCACCTGGCTCGAACAGGGCGGTCCGGCGGGCCGGCGCCCCATACCGCCCGCCCTGCGTCCTTACCTGCTGCCCGGCCGGGCGGCCATAGTGATCATGCCTCCGGTGATGCTCAACTAAAGCGTCGGCCATGTAGTCATAAGTAACCGAATCATGACCATCTGGTGACCGTTCGGAACCCGCGCCCCGCATCCAGCAAAGGAAGCAAAGAATCCGCACGGGAAGTCCGGGCGGATCGGTCGGGTGCGAATGACCCGGTGTTGTGTTCGCTGTGGGACCGACGCCGGGTGGGGCGACCGGCTGGGTGGGAGTGCCAGCCGCCCCGACGCTCAGTTGTTCCTGTCGCCAAGTTTTCTGATGAAGTCCTGGGCCTTGTCGACGCCGGTGTCGATTTTCTCGCCGTGTTTGCCGCCGGTTTTCTCGTCGATGAGGTCGCCGACCTTCTCCAGCCCTTCGGCGATCTTGTCGCCGTGAGTTTCGGCGATTTTTTCGGCCTTCTCCCGGAGTTTCTGCAGGTTGTCCGGGTTGGTCGGCTTGTCGGACATGAGCCGCCCCTTCTTCTTTTCAGTCACATCCTCGGGTCGGGTGGCCCAGGGGTGAGATTCCCCTGGGCCACCCGACCTCAAGGTCTGTATAAAAACGGACTCCAGGCGCAGACCGACGTCGCCTCACGGTGTCAGTCCCTCTGGCGGATCCTGCACCGCGCCGGTATCGACCCCGCACCCCGACGGGCCGGCACATCCTGGCGCACGTTCCTACGCACACAGGCCTCCGGAGTCCTCGCCTGCGACTTCTTCACAGTGGACACCGTCTTCCTCCATCTCCCGGACAGCCCCGACGATCGGCTCCACGGGTCTTCCACGCGGTGATCCCAGCCTTCACCTCCTGCATACGTTGCGTGAGTTCGAGATGTTCTACAACGGGCATCGGCCTCACCGACCCCTCGGACAAGCAGCCACGCTCCGCCCACCACCCGAACCGGAGCAGATCGGGAACCTGGAGATCCACCGACAAGATCGGCTGGTGGAGGGAACCCTCCACCAGTACTGACATGCGGGCTGACCAGGCCGGATGATTAATCGGCACCCACAGGTACGTCGCCCGAGTTCGGACCTCGGCAGGATGCGGCGCAAGCGGGCGCTTCCTGCCATCCGCTGGTAACCGGACCGTTCCTGTCCGGAGTATTCCTATTCCCCCGTATCCCTGATACGTTCCCGGCTGGTTCGACCACTCAGAGCGATAATGCAGCGCAATGACGCTTTGTGACCACGCAGAGCGACCATGCGCCGCGATCGGCACGCTCGTAGACCAGGAGGCTGGCATGGCGATCTCCACCACACCGGGCACGAACTGGGGCACCTGGATCAACCTGGAGGGCAGCTTCGTCGACGTGCCCTCCGCCGTCCTCAACGCCGACAACCGGGTGTCCGTGTTCGTCCAGGGCGGCAGCAACACCTTGTGGAGCAGGTACGAGCAGCGCGACCGCGCCTGGGCCGGGTGGATGCAGCACCCCGGCTCCCGGGTGGCCGGTGCGCCCAACGCCATCCGCGGCAAGGACGGAAAGATCCGCGTCTTCTACCGCACCCCGGACAACCACATCGAGGTCATCACCCAGAACGCCATCAACGGCGGCTTCGGCGCCCCGGTGGATCTCATCTCGAACGTCGGCGGCGATCCCGCCGCCGCGCTGAACGCCGACGGCCGCATCCAGGTCTTCTTCCGGGGCAGCGACGACGCCCTGTGGTACATCCACAACCAGGGCCTGCTGTATGAGCAGTACACCCCGCCCGCCTCGCTGGGCGGCGCCATCTACGCCACCCCCTCACCCGCCCTGGACGGCTCCGGCCGCATCGTGGTGGCGGTCAAGGGCGGCAGCGACACCCTTTACACCATCCAGCAGAAATCGTGGAACTCCGCCGACGCCTGGGAGGCGTTCAGCAGCGAGACCACCGGCGTGACCAGCCGGCCCACCGTGACGCTGGACGCGTCCGCGCACGTACAGATCTTCTACCGTGGCTCGGACGGCGCCGCCTGGCGGGTCGGCCAGCGCTCTGACTACGACAGCTTCGAGACCTCGGTATCCCTCAGGGGCCAGATCCTCGGCGAGCCCACCGCCTTCCTCGGCCAGGACGGCCGCGTGCACGCCTTCGTGAAGGGGGCGAACGAGAAGGCTCTGTGGGTCGCGGTGCAGCAGACGGAGAACCAGCCCACCTACTTCGACTTCCAGAACCTCGGCGGCGTCATCGGCGACGTCCACCCCCAAGCGGTGATCGCCAACAGCGAGAACCTCCTGTACGTCTTCGTCCAGGGCTCGGGTACCCCCAAGAGCCTCTGGCTGCTGCGTCAGGTCTGGGCGTAACCCAGCGGGATCTGATCACCGGTTCAGCGAAGTCAAGGCAGGACAGCCCCCGCCGAACCGGTGATCAGACCGTCAGGGAGAGCTCGGCGAAGGCAGCCGGCACCGTTGCATGCGCGTGCACCGGCGGATCTTGGCCGCAAGTCTTCCGGCGCCGAGGCTCATCAACGCGACTCCGGGCGGCCGATAGCCCCACTGATCGGGGTACATGAGCGCGTCTGGTGGGAAGATCCGCGGTGAGGATCGGCTGCGATCGGCGAATGCAACAGTGCCGTTCGAACGGCACTGTCAACTTGGCCTGACAGCCTGAAAATGATCTTCTGGTTGTTCGTCGGGAGGGACTGCTCGTGGAAGCCGGAATGCCGTCATACAAGGCTGCCGGTACCCGACAGAGATCATCAGCCACTGCGTGTGGCTGTACCACCGCTTCCCGCTGAGCTTCCGCGAAGTCGAAGAACTCATGCTTGCTCGCGGGGTGATCGTCTCCCATGAGACGGTCCGGCAGCGGTGTGCGAAATTCGGGCCCACCTACGCCCACGAGCTGCGCCGCCGCAAGCCCCAGGCCGGCGCACGTGGCACCTCGACGAGGTCTTCATAAAGATCAACGGTAGGTGGAAGTACCCGTGGCGGGCGGTCGACCAGGACGGCAACGCCCTGGACATCCTGGTCCAGTCTCGACGTGACGCGAAGGCGGCCAAGCAGTTCTTCCGCAAACCGCTCAAGCGCCAGTGCCGCACACCGAGGGTGCTGGTCACCGACCAGCTGCGCAGCTACGGTGCCGCGCACCGGGCGATCATGCGCTCGGTGGCGCACCGATGCTCGAAGTCCCTGAACAACCGGGCGGAGAACTCCCACCGCCCACCCGCCGGCGGGAACGTGCCAGGAAAGGCTTCCGCCCGCCCGGAGCCGCGCAGAAGTTCCTGTCGGTGTTCAGTGCGATCTCGCCGCAGTTCCGGCCCCGGTGTCACCGCTCACCGCTGCCGGGTACCGCGCCGAGATGACCGCCCGTTTCAGGACCTGGAAGGAGATCAGCGGTGTACCCGCGGCAGCCTGATCACAGCGCCGACGTACGGCCCTACCCGGTCCCGGCACGTCCCAGCACAACACAAATGATCATCTTGATGGTAGGGCTGGTCTGGCTGGGCCCCGGCTCACCGCTGGCTTCCCTGGGCCGGCAAGTCGAACTCGCCTGAGATAACGAGTTGACCAACAGTAGTCGAAGAAAATGACCATAAACGGGTCTGGGTGGTGCCCCCAACGGGATTCGAACCCGTGCTACCGCCTTGAAAGGGCGATGTCCTAGGCCGCTAGACGATGGGGGCGGGTGGCAACGATCGGGCTGGGCTCACAGCTCGGACGCGGCAACGTCTGCCGTCGGTACGGCATGCTGAGCATAGGGGACGGTGGGCTGTGACGACAAACCGCTTCCGTCCGCGGCTCGCCGGACCGGCGTGAGGCGAGCCGGGCGAGACGAGGCGAGCCGGGGCGGTCAGGCTGTTTGTTCGGGTGGGGGCCGGCCGTGTGTCCGGCTCCGGTGGAGTCAGGTGGCCGTGAGCGCGGGCCGTGGGTCCACCCGGCGGTACCGGGTGCGGAAGAACGCCCGGACCGGGCGTCCGCCGATGGCCAGGTTGTGTGTGATCGGCACTGGGCCGCTCGGGTACGTGACGTCGAACGACATCGTCACGGTGTCGGCCCGCTCCAGCGGTGTGTTCGGGTCGTAGACCCGCAGCGTGACCGCGGTCTGGCGTTGCTTGTAGGCATAGGCGAGCACCTGGTGGTTGTAGCCAAGCTGGAAGGGGTTGTAGGAGCGCACTGTGATGATGCCGAGCGGGGACAGCACGCCGCGGTCGAGGTCGAGGCGCACCCGTGGCCACTCGTCCACAACGGTGATCCGCCCGGCGCCGCGCAGCGTCAGTGACGACCGGGTGGTGTCCGCGTCCAGGGTGGACATGAGCCGGTAGTAGCGGGCGACGCCACGCGGGATGTCGAAGCTGTCGAACAGCCGGCGGGAGAGGTAGCGGTACAGCGGCGAGTCGGGCGGCGGCACGTCCTTCGACGTGGGCGGCGGCAGCTTCGCCTCGAAAAGATCGCGAGTGGTGTAGACCATGCCCCCGCACAGCCCGCGGCTGGCATCCCCGATCGGCAGCCGGCCGACACCCGGAATCCTGATCTTCAGGACGGGCTGCCTGGGGAAGTTGTTGGTGAAGGGAAGGGCCTGGCCGCTCGGCAGGAATCCGTCCACGGCTGCGTGGGCGTCGACCATCGATGTCTCCTTCCGCCTTCGCCTGGGAGCGGTATGTCCGTCCAGGGTCCCATCCAGACGGGATGGGCAGAAGCCGGCGGAAACCGGCAGCCGGCAGCCGGCTCCGCTCACCGCTGCCAGGTTGCGCAGTGATGGTCGTCGGCGAGCGTGCTGATCGGATGGATGTCACCGGGTGTGATCGTCAGCGTCTGTGCCTGCTCGGTGGTGCGGACCGGCCAGGTGGGCGGCGACGTCGTGGGGAGCGTCCGGCCGGCCGCGCCCACGCCGTTCCTCCCGTCTGCCGCTCCGGCCGGCGGCGTGTTCGGGTTGCCGGTGGCCGCGAACCTCGTCCAGTATGTGATCATCGTGGCGGACAGTTCCCGGTGGGCCTTGCCGGGCCACTGCCGGTCGGCGTCCGGGATCAGGTAGCCGAGTTCCCATCCGTGCGAGGCACCGGGGAGTGTGTCCGGAACGTACGGGGCGCTGCCGGGCAGGTCGAACTCGTAGGAGAAGACCGATACACCGGCCCGCGTCAGCATGGACGCCGAGGTCACGCTCGGGCAGGTGAACAGCGCGTCGGTGATGACGCGGGCGAGCCGTTCGGTCGGCGGCGCCGAACCTGGCGGATAATCCCTGAGGACGGCGCCGATCCTGTCGTGGAAATGCTGGTCGAGGATTTCGTTCACCTGTTGGTCGGTGAGCCTCCCGGCCCGGTCGCTCCAGGGCTCGGTGAAAATGCGGCCCTCGTCCTTCACCGTCCCGATGATGACCGGCACTTTCGCGAAGGTGCCGGTGGCAATGGCCGTGGACAGCGGTGCCGGCAGTGTCCGCCCACCTGTCACGGGCGCCCACGGGAACGGGTTGAGGATGTCGGTCTGCTGGTCGGCCGCGGCGAGCACGTCCCGGGCGGGTAGCGCACGCATGCAGGCCGCTGCCCGGGCGGGGTCGGCGCAGCCGAGTCTGCGCGCGGCGTCGGTCCCGGTCCGCTCGGCATCCGGCATCGCCAGGAACGGCCATGAGCACGGGCCGCTCTGCACGATCGCGCGATGGAACAGGCCGGCCGCGGGCGGGGAGGCAAGCAGCGCGCAGGTACTGATCGCCCCGGCCGACTCGCCGAAGACCGTCACGTTGCCGGGGTCGCCGTGGAACGCGGCGATGTTGTCGCGGACCCAGCGCAGCGCGGCTGTGATGTCCTGAACCGCGTATGTTCCGGAGTCACCCGGCTGTGGCCGCCCGTTCTCGGACTGGCTGTTCCCGGACTGCCCACCCTCGGCGTTGAGCGAGGGCAGCGCCAGATATCCCAGAATTCCCAGGCGGTATTCGACCGAGACGACAATCACCCTGCCTGCGGCGGCGAGCAGGCTTCCGTCGTATTCGTTCGCGGAGCCGCCGACAAAACCGCCGCCGTGGATCCAGAACATCACCGGTAGCCGGCCATCGCCCGCCCGGTCGTTGCCGGCCTCGCCGCCTATGTCGCCGTTCGGGCCGGGGCTGCCGGTCGGGCCGCCGTCCGTGCCGCCGTTGGTCTCCGTGGCGGGGACGTGAACGTTGACGAAGAGGCAGTCCTCGTCGGACTGTTCGCCCAGGCCACCGTCGTCCGGACTGCCCTGAAGACAGGGATGCGCTTTCTTCGTGGCATTCCGGATACCCGGCCAGGGCACGACGGGCTGGGGTGACCGCCACCGTTGGTCACCGACCGGTGGTGCCGCGTACGGAATTCCATAGAAGGACGTGCCCAGGGCGGTGTGTGCGCCGCGGACCGTACCGCCGGTCACGGACACGACTGTCGGGCTGGTTCTCGTTGAACCGCCACCGTCCTGTTCACGGTCGTCATGCGTCGAGTCGGCCGAGCATGACGTGACCGTAAGGCAGAGGGCGACGACGAAGAGCAGTGACACCACGCCCGACGTCATACTCCGGATACGGACCGGCCCCATGGCTGCCCCCCGGTGTCATGGTTCATATCCTCGACCGGTTCATGTTCCCGATGGTTCATGTCGGTGGTCGGCGCGCTGCTTCCTGGCGCTGTGTTTCCCAGGGCGGCGCTTCCGTGCTTCCCGGTGTGCTGCTTCCCGGTGTGCTGCTCCCGCACTCATTCCTTGCGTATTCTAACGGTGACGGCAGCTGGCCGTCCGCCGCGCGGTCGGGTTCCCGCCAGCACCGGCGTGGTGATTGTCGACTGGTGATCGGAGTCGACGATTCAGCGATCGGCGCCGACGCCGACGAGGATCTCCGTTTTGTTCGCCTTGCGGGTCGCCGCGACGGGTCCCCGCAGGCCGGCGGTCAGGAGGCCCACCGGTGGGGGCTGCGGTGTCTTCGTGGATGCCGCGACGGGGAGACCGCCACCGCCGTTACCAGGGCCTGTCCCCGCTGCCGGTGTTCCGGAAGGCGGCGCGGGGACAGGGGTGGTGGTCGTTCTTCCCGCGTTCGGGGCCAGGACCGCCCGGCTGATCGGCAGGGAGGGCTGCGCGATCGGGCACGAGACCGCCCGGGTCGCAAACCCGACGTGGAACGCCCCCTGAACGCCGGGGGGCGCGTCGGGATGGCAGCGGGCGCCCGCGAGGAGCGTGTCCCCGAGGTTGCTGTTGTTCACAGTGATGATCGGGTTGAGTTCTCGGGTGGCTCCCGTGGGATCCGTGTCCCTGAACAACGTCGCGACCGGCCCGGCCGCCGCGACGGTCATCGCGAGGATCAGTGCCTGCAGGGCCAGACTGCTGCTGTTACGGTGTTCCAGACGGGCACGGGAGAGCGGCGGGAACGCCCACCTGGGCGCATGTCGCGCTGCGCGCCTGGGTACAAGCCGCGCTGCGTGCCTCGGCGCATGTTGCACAGTGCGGTGGCCCGACGCGCGGCGGTTACCGCGTCTGTCGTGGTTCCTGCCGAGACTGCCGTGACGGCGGCCCACAGCCATGGCGGCATCGCACGACATCGTGCGGCACCTCCACATCCTGCGCATCCTGGTCCGTCGCCCATGGTTATGACCGGCACATCCAATATGAGCGGCAGGCTAGTGTCCTGAGTCGTTGATTCGTGTGCAGATAGAATGGGCTGGTGCCTGGCCCGAGCGCGGATCCCATCGAGTTGTCGTCTGCTGAGCGTGCGGTGCTGGAGGGCTGGGCCCGACGGCGGAAGACCGCGCAGGCGCTGGCGTTGCGCTCGCGGATCGTGCTGGCCTGCGCGGACGGTGGGACGAACTCGGGGGTCGCGGCCGAGCTCGGGATCACCCGGGGAACGGTCGCGAAATGGCGGGAGCGGTTCGCGGTCGACCGGCTGGAGGGCCTGTCAGACGAGGCACGTCCGGGAGCGCCTCGGAAGGTCACCGACGCCCAGGTCGAGGCGGTGATCGCGAGGACGTTGGAGGAGAAGCCACCGAACGGCGATACCCATTGGACATCGCGGTCGATGGCGAGGGCCAGTGGGCTGTCGCAGTCGACGGTGTCACGGATGTGGCGGGCGTTCGGGTTGAAGCCGCATCTGGTCGAGACGTGGAAGCTGTCCACCGACCCGCTGTTCGTGGACAAGGTCCGTGACGTGGTCGGGGTCTACCTCGACCCGCCGGAGAAGGCGATCGTGCTCTGCGTCGACGAAAAGTCGCAGGTGCAAGCTTTGGATCGCACGGCACCGGTGCTGCCCCTGATGCCGGGTACCCCGCAGCGGATGACCCACGACTACGTCCGCCATGGCACGACCAGCCTGTTCGCCGCGCTCGACCCGACGTCCGGGTCGGTGATCGCGCAGACCTTCCGGCGGCACCGTCACCAGGAGTTCCTGCGCTTCCTCAAGCTGATCGACTCCTCGGTCCCGAAGGGCTACGACCTGCACCTGGTCCTGGACAACTACGCCACCCACAAGACCCCGGCGGTGAAGAACTGGCTGCTGCGCCACCCCGCTTCCACCTGCACTTCACCCCGACCTCGGCGTCGTGGATGAACCTGGTCGAGCGCTGGTTCGCGGAGCTGACCACCCGCAAGCTGCGCCGATCGACGCACCGCTCGGTCGTCGAACTCGAAGCCGACATCCGCCGATGGATCAACGCCTGGAACAAGGACCCGAAGCCGTTCGTCTGGGCCAAGACCGCCGACGAGATCCTCGAGACCCTCGCCGCCTACTGCCAGCGAATCAACGACTCAGGACACTAGCTGGTTCTGGTGCCATGCGTAGTGTTGTCGCCACGTGTTGGGTAAGTGTGGATGTTATGTGACCGACAGTAAAGGGCGCTGGGGTGGGTCACGTTTGGTGTCCGCGGAACGGGACACAAATCCATCACCCTCCGATGCGTCGGGGATACCAATGGCAACACAACTGGCGGTGACAGGATGTGCGGCGGCGTCGGGCGGCCGTCCACGCATGTACACGGCATCACATGGCATCACATGGCATGCACACCGCATCACATGGCATGAGGTGGTCCTGATGGCAACGAGTGTCACGACGGCCGGCCCGTTCGGCATCCCGCTCGACGTCCCACCGGGCGCGGATCCGGACCGGGCGCTGCCCGCTGATCTGTCGGATCCAACCCGGACCGGTGCGGCGCTCGGTGCGCTCGTCGAGTCCGGCCGGCTCGATCCTCCGCTGTCCGCTGGCGCGTCCTTGCCGACCTTGCCGTCAACGACGTCACGCTGGCGCGACTGGCAGCCGGGCACGCCGGCGCGGTGGCGATCCTGAACGATCTGGACGGACCGGTGCCGCGGCGTGACCAACGGTGGGGGGTGTGGGACATCGACACCCCGGTGAGCCCGCTGGCCGCCCGCTGGGGCCCGGACGGCTGGACGCTGCATGGCGCCAGACCGGCCTGTTCAGGGGCGCGGGTGCTCACCCACGCGCTGGTGGCAGCCGAGATCACCACCGCCGAGGCGGGGGAGGCGCGCCAGCTGTTCGCCGTGCGGCTGGACGACCGCGGCATCGCGGTGGCGGCCGGTGGGCGGGCGTCCCGGGCGATGGCCGGCGCGGACACCGCGACGGTGCTCTTCGACGGGGCACGGGCCGTGGCGGTTGGCGGGCCCGCCGGGACGTCCGGCCGCTCCGCCACGGCCGCCACGGCGTACTCGGACCGGCCCGTATTCTGGCACGCCGCGGCAGGGGCCGCGGCCTGCTGGTTCGGCGGCGCGATCGGAGTGGCCCGCCCGCTGTTCGCCGCCGGCCGCCTCGACCGAGCCGATCACGAAGGCCGTTCTGGCTACGAAGGCCGTTCTGACCATAAAGACTGGACCGTCCGCCATGGATCCGTCAGCGGATCCGCCAACCGGTACGGGGCCACCGGCCGCGGCGGGCCCGGCGGCCACCACTGGTTCGCCGACCGGCGGGGGCGGCCGCTGGACGCGCGTGCGCTGGTCCACCTGGGCCGGGTGGATGCGCTGCTGATGGCCGGGCGCTGCGTCCTGGAGACGGCCGCACGGGAAATCGATGCCGACCCGGGCGACACCGGCGGCTCGGCGCGGCGGCGTGCCCTGCAGGTGCGGGCCTCGGTCGAGACGTGCGCGACAGAGGTGATCGACCTGGTGGGGCGCGCGCTCGGCCCGGGGCCGTTGTGCTCCGACCGCGGCTACGCCCGGCGCGTCGCCGACCTCGGCTTCCACCTGCGGCACAGCCACGTCGAGCATGATCTCGAGACGCTCGCGAACGCCGTCCTGGACGATCTCGACCCGTTCTGGTGGTGACTGACAGCGAGGTGGCCACGGCGGGTCAGGTGGGTATCGATGACGGCATGAAGCATCGTCCCGAAGGCGTCCCGCCGGGTGATCTTTCCGACGAGGATCTCGTCCGCGAGGTGGAACACCTGCACGCGACCCGGCACGACACGTTCCTGCACGGCACCGGGGACGCGTTCGACACGCACACGTCACGGATGCTCAGCCTGGAGTACGAATACCGGCGTCGGTTCGCGGCGGTGCTCACACCGGACCCGCTACGGACCCGTGCCGGCAGTCGCCGGGCCGCCGCCGCGGGCCGTGCCGGCTCGTGACGTCCCTGGCCTGACCGCAGCGTGCGGTACCCGACACCCGACGCCCGGCGACCTGACCGGCCGGTGGCTGTCACCGGCTCGTCGCAGCCCCGGGCCGTGCCGGGCGCGACGGGTGGTGCGCCGGGTCAGCTTGTGATGTCCCGGGTCGCGAACACGATCCGGGCCAGGACGAGCATGGTTATGCCGTAGCCGCCCTCGAGCATCAGTCCGTGCTGGATGCTGGACCAGGGGACCGGCGCGCGGAACAGGTCGACGAACGCCATCCAGTAGTGCGTGGGCAGGTAGGGCTGAATGACCTCGGCGGACGGGATCTGGTCGAGTACACCCGCGGTGACCAGGATGCCGAGCGCGCCGAGCGTGGCCGCGAGCGGCGTGGACGTGATCGTCGACAGGAACAGCCCGCAGCCGGCGATCCCGAACATGGACGCGGCCACGAACAGCGCCGACAGCCCGATCCGGATCGCCGCATCCGGCAGGGAGAAAGGCGGCCCCCCACCGGACAGCGGCTGGATGGGAGCGAGCCCGAACAGCGCCCAGCCGACCGTGAACGCGGTCGAGGTCACCGCGCTCACCGCGATCAGCAGAAAGGCGATGATCGAAATCATCTTGGCGGCCAGCAGCCGTCCCCGTCCGACCGGGCGTATCACCAGATAGCGCAGAGTGCCGGCGCTTGCCTCGCCCGCGATCGCGTCCCCCGCCAGCAGAAGCACCGCCACCGGCAGGAACAGCGGCAGGACGAGGGCGAGGGCCGCGACCGGGAACCACGTGCCGTTGCGGACGACCTCGGCCAGGAACGCCGGGCCTATCGGCTTCGAGCCAGTTCCGCTGATCTTCAGGAAGATGGCGACGATGACCGGCAGCGCCGCGAGCATCAACACCGACACCCACGTTCGCCGCCGCAACAACAGCAGGCGCAGCTCGACGCGGATCACTGCTCGTCCTCGGCCGGCTCCCAGCCGCCGCCTCCGTCGCTACCGGTCAGCTCGAGGAAGACGTCCTCAAGCGTCCGTCGTTCCACCACCAGTTCGTGTACGCGCACACCAGCCGAGACCAGCGCGGCGTTGAGCGCCATGGGGTTCAGCGTCCGCGCGATGAGGGAGTGCCCCTCCCGGCCCTCCAGGACGCGCTCGAGCAGGTGCGCGGCAAGGTCGGAATCGGGGGTGCGCAGGGTCACCCGGCCGGTCGGGCCACACAGCGCGTTGAGCGAGTCATGGGCGACCAGACGGCCGTCACAGACGATCGCTGTCTCGGTGCAGAGCATCTCGACCTCCGCGAGCAGGTGCGAGGACAGGAAGACGGTCGTTCCCGCGGCGTTCAGCTCGAGCAGCAGGTCACGGATCTCCCGGATGCTCTGCGGATCAAGCCCGTTCGTCGGCTCGTCCAGGATGAGTAGTTTGGGATGCCGCAGCAGCGCCGCGGCAAGGGCAAGCCGCTGTTTCATCCCCAGTGAGAACCTGCTGATGGGCCGGTCGTCGACGTCGCCGAGCCCGACCCGTTCCAGAGCGTCCTCGATCCGCTTGCGGCGCGAGCGCCGGGCACCGCCGCGCCCGGCCGAGTCGAGAGCGGCCAGTTCGACCCGGGCGGGCAGGAAGGTGTGGAACGCGGGAGCCTCCACGAGCGCGCCGACCTTGGGCAGCACCTGCCGGGCATGACGGGGCATGCTCCGGCCGAGCAGCCGGACACTGCCGGCGCTCGGGCGCACCAGCCCGAGCAGCATCCGGACGGTTGTGGACTTACCCGAGCCGTTGGGGCCGAGGAACCCGAACCGGTCACCGGTCGCCACCTGCAGGTCGAGGCAGTCGACCACGGTCCGGCCCCGGTAGCGTTTGGTCAGCCCATCCGCATGTATCGCGAACGTCATGTCGGCTCCCGCCCGTCGTCGGCGGCAGCGGGTTCGGTGGCGGGCACGGCGACAGTAGGCGCAGTAGGCATAGTGGCGGCGGGCATGGGACGGCCACGCGTCAGGGCCGGCGGGGCATTCGGACCAGGCCCCACCCGCGTCCGGGGGAGCCGCCCCGGCCCGTCGGAGCAGGATGATCGCAAAGTGGGCACTGTAGTAGTAGGCACTGTAGTACTAGTAAACCGGGGCTATTACGTGCCATCGACAGACGGGGGCAGATCGGGTCCACCGCGCCCACCCCGCGTGGGATCTCGCCACGGCAGGTACGATCAGGCCCAGCGGGCCGTTAGCTCAACTGGTAGAGCAGCAGACTTTTAATCTGCGGGTTCAGGGTTCGATCCCCTGGCGGCCCACTCCCTGGTTCCACTGCCCTGTAAAGGATGTGATTGAGATCGCCGATCTTGATTGCCCTCTTCAAGATCAATGACCCCTACGGGTGACCCCAACGTCAGTCTCCGTCCGGGAACAGGTGATCGAGACGATCCGCCGCACCTCGTTGGATTATCTCGGTAACCTCCACATAGATCATTTTGGTGATGGTCGGGGAGCTGTGTCCCAACACGTTTTGGATGTTGTCGATGGTCACGCCTTGCTCATAGAGCAGCGTCGCGCACGTGTGTCGAAGATCGTGGAAGCGGATGCGGCGGAGCCCGGCACGGCGGCACAGCGCGTCGAACTGGCGAGTGACGTTCCGCGGTTCCAACGGTGTGCCGCGTGCGGACGCAAACACAAGATCGTGATCGGTCCATGTTCTACCGGCCGCATCCCGCTCCGTGTCCTGTCGCTCCTTGTGCCCACGGAGCACGCGGACGCAGGAAGCAGACATGGCGACGACCCGGGCCGAGCTGTCGGTTTTCACCGGGCCGAGCCGAAGTTGCCCGTTGACCCGTTGCAGGCTGGTACGGACCCGAAGGACCCCGCGGTCAAGGTCGATGTCGGACCAGCGCAGACCGAGGAGCTCCCCTTTGCGGAGCCCGAGCATGAGCGCCAGCACGTACAGCGCGTAGAGACGGCCGCCCCGGGCCGCCTCGAGGAATTCCCGTGCCTCACCGGATGTCCACGGGGTGAAGTGCGGCCGATACCGGTGGTTCAAGCGAAGGTTCTTCGCCACGTTCTGTGTGACAAGCCCCTCGAGAAAGGCATCCTGTAGCGCGACGCGGAGCACCCGGTGTGCGTAGCGGATTGTCCCATCGGCGAGGAACTCTCCGCAGCACTCCGGAGGAGTTTTCGCACAGCATCGCGCACCGGGGATAACCCGAGCGTTCTTCCGTGGCCGTGTACGCGCAGCCCGTGTGTGCTGAGCGCGTTCCTCACGTGCCGCGTCTTTCCCGAGCGCGCAGCAGCGGCACACCGTCTTCAGTCGGTTGAATGCTGCCCGGATGTCCGAGGGTTGCAGCGAGGCGAGTTTCTTCCGACCCAGCACCGGCACGAGATGCACGAGGATGACCGTCTCATAGCTGCGATAGGTCGTATCGCGGAGCCGATCCCGCACGATCTCACGCAGCCAGTGAAGCAGATAATCACCCACCGTCATGCCACCGACAGGAACCCGGGCACCATTCATCCGCGCGGCTTGCAGCCGGGTAAGTTTCTCGTGAGCTTCCTCCCAGGTGTGCCCGTAGACGCTGCGACGAATCTCGCGTCCGTCGCTGGTGACGACATAGGCGCGACCCTCCCACCTGCCACCGGCACGTTGACGAATCGTGCCCTCACCATTGACGTTCCGCCGACCCGACCGGCGGGATTCCTCCGGCTCCTCAGGTACCGCCAACGCGGTTACAGATGACATCAGACAGCATCCTCCATAATCCTGTTCTGGTAGGCGATGAGGGATTCCACCGTGACCCGTCGGCAGCCCCGTACCAGCACCCCGACGATTTCCCGCTCCTTGATAAGCCGGTACACCGTCCACTTCGACACCGACAGGCGTTCCATGACGTCCGCGACCGTCAGCAGATCCTGAACGCTGTGCATGCCTCTTCTTTCTTCGTGGATGCGGATACGGTTTCTCACGCCGCAAGCGGCACACGACGGTTTTCCTCACGCCGTGAACGGGCTTGGTCTGCGGCTTGCAGGGCGAGCCAGGCGTCACTGGGTGTTTTGTAGCCGGAGCCTTGGTAGCGCCAGTTCGTCATGGCGACGGTCAGGTCGTCATCTTCGGGCCGCCCCCAGGCGTCCACCGGGATGCGTTCCTCGCAGGTGGGGGTGTGGGTGCGTGCCCAGATTCGACGGGTGATTCGTCGTGCGGTGAACGTGGTCGAGTACCGTCGGCTTTTGGTCAGCCAGTGGCCGTTGTAGCCGAATTGGTGTGCCCATTTCCGCAGGCCGTACTCGGCCAGTTCCGGTATCCGTCCGAGTCGCCAGGCGGTGTGGGCGAGCCGGGCGTGGTGCGGGGTAAGGAACGGGGTTCGGGCGTGCACGTCGTCGGTGTCACGGAACCGGCGGTCCAGGGTGCCGGTATCGACGACGCTTTTCGTGATGTATTTCGCCAGGTAGTTCCCGACCGCGAGCGGAGTGAGTTCCCCGCCCTCGACACGGACGTGCCGGACATCGGCTTGCTCGCCCCAACGTGCGACCGTCATCGCGGGAAGCGACGGTGTTGTCGGGGGCCGCTGGTCTATATCGAGGAGACCACCATCGGCGAGCACGGCCAGCGCGTCGGTCAGCGACGGCAGGTCGTAGGTGCGTGGGTTCGGGCAGGGCTGTTCGGCATGGGTGACCGCCCAGCGCCAGCAGGCCGCCAGCAGCTTCCCCGTCGCCCAGACCGGCGGAGGCGCCCACGTCCCGTCCGGGGTGGTGGCGTCGTCGAGGCGGAGCAAGGCGTGGAAGTGCACCGCGCCCCGGGCCTGTCCCTCGGCAACCTTCACATAGGAGATCCGGACCGCTTGCCGGCAGGCCCGTTCCGGGATGCCTTCCGTCCGGGCCATGCGCCGGTAGGTCAGATCGACGGTGCGTTTCCATAGCCGGCCGGCCGCCCGGTTCCACAGGATCAACGCGGGGTCGTCGTGGCAGTCCGGACAGAGTGCCTGTCCGAGGAGCGGGTCGTCGTCGGGGTGGACCCGGTGGCAGCCGGCCGCGATCCCGTGGGGGCAGCGGCCCCGACGGGGCCGGCATACCTGGGCCGGGCCGTGGTTGGACCGACGGGAATGCACCGGCCCGAACGACGGGGCGGTCACCGTCACGAACAGCCCCGGATGCGCTGTCACCGATTCCGGGACCCCGGCACCGCCGACCATTCCGGCGTGGACGATCTGCCAGGCGTCCCCGGCGTACAGGTAAGAGCAGGACGGGCATACCGACGCCCGCCGGTTCCCGCACGGCACCAGGATCACCCCGTCCGGCATGCCGGTGGTGTCGAACGTCCGGCGGGTTTCTCCGGTGGCGGTGTCGACCTGATCGATGGTGCCGGTCAGTCGGACCGGATGCGCGCAGCCGGCCACCCGGTCAAGCTGGGCGAGGAACCCCGATGCGGAGCCATCGACCACCCGGGGGGCGAGCGCGCGGAAATACTCCGAGTCCAGTACTGACATACGATTGCCACCTCCTTTCCCGGGTGTGCGGCGGGCCAGGTACATGACAGCGCAGAATGCTGACGGAAAGCAGCACATAAAACCGGTGGGATTCCGGTGGAACGCGGGTGGAAAACCGGTAGGGAAAGATCGTGGGGCTTTGCCCCACGCCCCGGCCCTCTCTCTGAGGAGGGGAGGGTTGCGCGCGTGCGTTCGCCTGTGGGTGGGGTGGGTGGCTGGGTGGGGGGTGGTTCTCCCCGCCGGTCGGGCACCCGGAGGGCTACCAGGGAACCCCCCACCCATGCCAGCCGGGCAGGATGGTCGGCTCTCGCGGTGGGGCATGGGTGGGAGAACCCCTGGTAGAGGCGAGCTTGCCCGACCGACGAGGAGAACCACCCGGGTGGGCTATCCGCGTGGACGCGGCGTTGTACGGGTTTTCGACGGGACACGTCCGATGCCTTTGCAGACTCGGCAGGTCAATTGTCCCGGGCCGTTACAGGACTTGCAGTCGGTCAGCCGACCGGCGTTACGGTTACGACGCGGCACGATTCCCTTTCCTTTCTCGGACAGCATCCGTAAAGCTCAGTGCAGGGTTTTCCCGGCTCGGCTACGGGAGCGGATGAATGCTTGCCATTCCGGATCGAGTTCCGCTTCCGTCAGATAGGGGTCGGTGACAGCCGTCGCCGACGGCACGGCCGGCATGTCCGCAGCGGCGGTCCGGGGGCCGGGAATGGCGAGGGGAGCGGGGTAGTCCCGGGCGAGGGTGGTGATGTCGGTGTCGGTGGGGTAGGCGGCACGGACCCGGATGGGTTCGCGTTGCCGGTCGAGGCGGACATAGCCGACGCCGTGCGCCCACGGGGGGATGGCGTCACAGCGTGCCCCGCGTGCCCGGGCGCCTTCCCCGAGCACCATGTCGACTTGGACGGGTTCGTCGAGGCGCAGCGCGATTCGGGTCGGGAACAACTGCCGGTACGGCAGCACGTCCTTACTCGGATCTTGCACCGCGACGAGGAGTCCGACGCCGGGCCCCCGACCCTGCGAACAGATGATCTGAACGGCTATGTCAACGCTGGCAGCCAACCTGTGATCCGGCTGGTAGGCGGAGAGGAACGCGAATTCATCCACCAGCAGCAGCACGAACGGCGTCTCCACCGACGGGGTGAGCATACGCAGCCGGCGGGTTTTCAACTCCGCCGCCCGGATACGGGTGTAGTCCGCCCCCGCCATGAGGAGATCCGCCATCTCCCCGGTCGAGCCGTCCGCGTAGCGGGTGAACAGGCCCCGGGCCGGGTAGAGTTCCATCCCGCCTTTCGGATCGATCCCCCACACCTCCACCACCCCAGCGGCGATCAGCGGAGCCAGGCCGCGCAGGATGCTGTGCAGCACCGAGCCTTTCCCGGTTCCGGTCGCCCCCGCGAGCAGGGTGTGGGTACCGAGCAGGCCCAGCGTCCACGGCGCGCCATCTTCCCGCAGCCCGACCGGCAACGCCCGCAGATCCGGGGTGGTCGGGATCGGTAGCGCCGGGATCGGGGTGGCCAGCAGGTCACGACGGCGGACATCCACCCACACCCGACCCGGACGGTGCACCCGGATCTGCACCTCATCGGCGCGCAACGCGTGCGCCAGCGGGACCGTGACCGCGTCCAGGTCGTCGGGTGACTGCCCAGGACGTAGGCCGACGAGGAGGGAGTCCCGGGCCCGGGTGGTCCGGACCCGCAGCAACCGAGGCCACTGCTCGACATCGTTGGCGGTCACGGTCAGGTTATGCCGGGCCATCAGCCGCCCCCACCGGGGGGCATACCGCGTCCACCTGCGCCACCACGCCGCCAGCCGGCCGGCCAGCCACAGCCGGTACGAGCCCGGATGGACGATCCGCCACACCAACACACCGCCGGCGAGCAGCGCCACCGCCACCGCGAGGGGACGCCAGCCCACCCGGTCCACCGCCAGCAGCACGATCAGCAGCGCCAGCGAGGTTCGCCGGTAACGGACCGCCAGCCGCGCCAGCCCCGCCAGCCCGGCCCGTAGCAGCCAGCCGGCCAGCTTCCCCAGCGTGACGCCGACGCTGTCCTCCGGGGTGACTCCTACCGGGCGGCGGTGGCGGACGGTCACCCGGGCCGCCGGATCGAGATCCGCCAGCAGCGCCGTCATCCGGCGGGTCACGACGACCGTGCCTGTTGCCGCGCCGCGTGCAGCAACTCTGTCAAATACTCCTCCAGTCCCATCAGCGACTTCATCGCCGCGTGCAGCAGGGCACGGAAATCCTCATCCTCGATATGACCGAAATGCGTGATGACCGCTGCGATACTGTCCGCGGACTCGGCAACCGTTCCTTTCGCCGACCGGATCAACACGGACGCGTCCCCCGACATCCACGGAGACAGGCGATACGCGGGAATCATCAATGAACATCCTTCTGTCGCAGGCACGCATACACGCGCAGCTATCAGGGAGAGCGGGATGGGCGGGACGGTCCGGTCAGCCGCTATCCCGAGGAGTCACCCCCGAGCGGTCGGCATACCAGGTTTCCGCGCAGGTCTTATGGCAGGGTTTCCCCCGCGGGCTTCGACACAGCGCCGGTTTCCCGCACACCACGCACGGACGGGCATCCCCCACCTCGACATGACGCCAGTCCAGCAGGACCGGGCCGTCGGTCACCGGCGGGCACGGGACCGCCGACGGAGTTCCATCGTGATCGGTGGGGAGGCGTCCGCCGCGCGGACCAGCGGAATCGACACCACCCCGGCCCGCGACCGGCCGTCAGCGTCGAACGGCAACGGCAACTGTGTGCCACGGGTGGTACGGGCACGACGTCGAGTAGCCACCGCCGGTCAGGTCTCGTCGACCAGGACAAGATCTGTGATAGACATGAAGATGCTCCGTTTCTCACGCAGGGAACAGGGCACACCGGCCCCGGCAGGTCGGGGGGAGCGGGCAAACTCAGCACCCGACCACCGGGGACGGCCACCCATCACGGTCAGCTCAGGCGGTACTCCGACCAGGCCGCATGCTCGACATCCACAGCCGCGCGAATACCAGCCTCCGAGCAGCCCGACCGACGCCGCGCCGCCACTTCCGCACGCGCCTTATTCGCCTTCTCTAACTTCGCCGCGCGCTGAATCTCCTTGCTACCACGAGCCATAACAACACCACTCCGTTTCTCACGCAGGGAACAGGGGGACAACCACCACCCCGAATGTGGGCAGGAGCGGGCAACACACAACCCACACCCGGGGAGAACAGCCTTACTACTACGCGGCAACTCCGACAATGCATCCGGTAAGACCGGCTGCACCTTCGCCGCTATCCAGACCTTCACCGACCCGGCTTATGCCCGAACTTCCAGTCCACATCTTCGAGCCTGCCGAGATAAACCGTGCACGGTTCCGGGCCACCATAGATAGCGTCCCGTACGCGGATAACAGCACTCTGCTCCGCCTCGTCAACTTTCAGGACATCCACACGCCGACTCCAACCGAAACGGCAGTACCAGCCGACGCCGATAGCCTCTACAGGACCCTCATCCTTGTTGCCACGAGCCATCGCAGCATTCCGTTTCTCACGCAGGGAACAGGGGAACAACCACCACCCCGAATGCGGGCAGGAGCGGGCAACACACAACCCACACCCGGGGAAGACACAGAAATGCCTACAGGAGCCTGACCGTCAGGAACGTCGACGGGATCGTCGACGCGCGTGTTCCGCTTCCACCTCAGCGGCAACACCATCCCAGTCCTTTACCGCCGAAGGATCGTCACCACAGTACCGTCGTGCAATACTCCGGAGATTACGGGCAGCCGACGGCAGAACCCAATCCGGAAGACTACCAATCGCAGCCTTGTTGTCACCATCACGAACAAGGTCCACGACCAGCGAAACACCATCAGCCACGACTACGCCGCCGACTTCGCCGTACGAGCAGCACCCGGAGCATGCATCCCGGTCGCGCGAATCGCATACGCCATCCGCCCCGTCGACCGATTCACATACGGCGCCACCGACAGATTCTCGAACTCAACCGGCCGGAACGGCAGCCCCGGCAACGCATCCGGCGGAACCGGCTGCACCCTCGCCGCGATCCGAACCTTCACCGACCGCGCCGACGCCCGCGCCTCAGGATCCGCATCATGCACCGGCACATCCCACAGCAACAGACCACTGTCCTTGTCCGTCTTCTGCCGCCGTGACGCCATCGGCACCTTCTCATCGAACTCCGACACCGGCTCCACCGGACCCGTCACAAACGCACCATGCGGGAACAGCTCATCAAATGAGATCTTGAACTCACGAGGAACAGGCATGGCTTACGTCTCCTTAAGGATGGTTTGTGATCCCAACTGGTAGGAACGTCCTGTCCAGTAGGACCACTATAGCAGACTGGTAGGGACGTGTCTACCAGACGTCTGGACAGGACATGCCGACGTGCCGACCAGTACCCTTAGCTATGTCCGGCAGTGGCAGCGGCACCCAGGAGGCCCCAAGCGAGACCTTCCCGCAGCCTAGGAAGGAAGGTGACGCAGAGTGACGCCAATTGATCGAACGAGTGATCGACCTGCTTATCAGCAAATAGCGGATGAACTTCGTGAAAAGATCGTAACTGGCATACTTCCTGAGAAGGCGAAGCTCCCTTCTGAGCGTGAGCTCTCCGAAGAGTATGAAGCTGCACGCGTTACAATTCGGCAGGCAATCGCGGTTCTTCGGGGTGAAGGTCTAATATCCGCCGAACATGGACGTGGAATATTCGTTAGGCAACGGCGCCCCATTCGAAGGATTGCGCAGAAAAGGCTTTCTCCTAAAGCGCGATCTCTGAATCAGAGCGCCTTCCTTGCAGATACGGCGAATGCCGAATATGAACCCTCTGTGAAGGTGTCTATATCGGTCGAAGGTGCCGACAGTATGACGGCTGAAGTTCTCAACATTGATCCAGGCGATGAGGTTTTGGTTCGGGATCGAGTGATGTTCGCCAACGGTGAGCCTGTTCAACTAGCAACATCGGTATTTACGTGGAAGCTCGCTGGCGGAACACGGATAGAGCAGGAAGACACTGGCCCCGGGGGGGTACACGCTCGACTAACTGAGCTAGGCCGTGAGCCTGTCCGCTTCGTCGAGAAAATAACCGTCCGGATGCCTAGTCCAGAGATCAGAAAAGAGCTTCGGCTAGACAATGGCGTTCCTGTCATCTACATAACTCGTGTCGCGCTTGACAAAAATAGCCTTCCAGTCGAAGTGAACTATATGACTCTTGCAGCCGACCGATACGAACTCGTATACGAATTCTCCTTCGAGAGCGAGAACTGAACGATCGAGAGCGTGTGCCAACTTTCCTTACTTGTTCAAGGGCGGGGGCTTCGCCCCCGCCAGGCACACTCCCGACGCACACGACACGCGGCGCGCGGGTACCCGGTCGCTTCCGCCGCGCAACATGGGGCCCCGCCGCCCTCCGGGCGGCACCCCATGGCGCGTCGGGCGCCCACCCACGCGGCGCGTCGGAGCGTCGGAAGTGTGCCAGAAGGCACACCGAAGCCCGACCCCAGTACGACCCCAACCGCGACGATCGCACGGCACCCCACGGCCCCGTCATATCGAGACGTACCAGGGCACGAGCGACATCAAACCCATAGCGTCGACCGCCTTTTAATCTGCGGGTTCAGGGTTCGATCCCCTGGCGGCCCACACTTGATTATGGCTGCGACCTGCGGTGATCCCATTCTCTAGATCTTCCTTGGAAGATTATTTGAGGTTTGCGAGCTCAATGCGGGCCCGAGTCGCACGATCTTGTTCGTCGGGCGATTGCGCGGGCTCAACACCATGATCCTATTTTGTGACGCTGTGTGTCTGCCGGCGAGTTGACTGAGGTCGGACTCGGTCGTCTCTGGACTCCGAGTGAATCTGACGGCCGCGGCCGTCGAAGCCGGCCGCAACGCACAACAGACCCCGCCCAGCTCCCCTGCGCGGAAGCCGCGTCCACGCCGCCACCAGAAAGGCGCGAAACGGATAATTCGGGACAATTGATCATTGTCCCGCAACTTCCTCGCTGCAGAGCGGCGCAAGGACCACAAGTCCCACGTAGATACGGTCTATAGTCACCAATAGCTCCGTATTTGCGGATCTTGTGCAGCGTCGCACGCCCTGCGTTTCGCGCCTAGAAGTTGTCATCCCCGGTGTGGACGGGCACATCTGCTCGCATCGCGCACCCCTGACGCGAAGGTTGATATGAGATCGCATCTGTCCGTGCGTACGTGCACAGCGGGAACAGCACTGGTCCTGGGCGCCGCGCTGGCGGTGGCCTTCCCGGCCGCGGCGCACGCCAACACCGTAGGCGTCACGGTGAAGTCACCCGGGGCTACCAGCGGTCCTGCAAACCCTAACTCCGAGATCTCAACCCACGCGGACTGTAGTAGCGGCCTGATCTCCGGCGGTGGGATCAACCAGGCCACCGGCACCGGCAACGGCAACCATGTGATGGGCACCTCACCCAGCCCCGACGGCACCACCGAATACACCGGTTCCGCCGGGGTTGTCGGCACCGATGTGACGCACTGGCTCGGGATCGGCGGAAGCGGCGGCCAGGTCGACAATTCCTTCTCCACCACGCCCTTCGCGGTGTGCTTCACCAGCAACCTGATCAACCACACCCAGGTGGTCATGAGCAAGACCAACGCGCCCACCACCGGGTCGACGGTGGGTCTGGTCACCGCGACCTGCCCGGCGAACACGGTTCTGCTCGGCGGCGGGGCGCGTGCCACCCCGGCCAGTGTCGGCAACTTCAAGCCGATCGCCAGCTTCCCCACCTTCAACAACTCCGCACATGACTACGGCCAGAAAGCCGCAGCCGACGGCGAGACCAACCCCGACTCCTGGACCGCCGTCGGGTGGGCCAACGGCACCAACAGCACCAACGAGACCTACGCCTACGCGATCTGCAGCGGAAACAACATCAACATCAGCGGCGTCACCGTGAAAGTCCACTACAGCGAGGCGAGCGGCCCGACCACGGGGAGCACAGGCCAGAAGACGACAGTCAACTGCCCCAGCGGGGACGGGAAATTGATCAGCGGGGGCGCTGCCATCAGCGGAGGCAGCGTGACCACGACCGACTTCACCGCACCGGGCTCAGGCGGTGACCACCTTAACGGAAGTTTCCCCAGCGACTCGAGCGGCAACCCGGTCAGTGACGGGACCACCACGGCGGCGTACTGGACAGCCTTCACCCATACCGGGGGTACAAGCTCGCCGAACACCTACTCCGACGTCTGGGCGCTGTGCGCCAACGACGGCGTCTGAAGACACCTGTAACCCCGGTCCGCGGGCGGGCGCGGCACCGAGCATGGCCCGCCCGATGTTTCGTCACGTGACGAAACGCGGTTTCTGCAACACCCACAGCGGACAGGTGGTTCCGGTGCTGCGCGCCGGGACCGGGACCGGGAAACCGTACGGATATACCGCGGATGCGGTGAGGAAGATCGCGGGCAGGAAACGCGGAGGCCCGCGGTGCCGGCCCGCCGCCTCGCCGGCGCATCAACCCTGACCCAGCAAGAAACGGTTCGGGACCCCTGGAGCCCCGAGCCCCGATTCCGAGGGGCATAGCTGAGAGGTGCTTGGTCTTGGGAGTTTCTTTTGGTTTACGAATACGCCGCCAGAGAGGGCTGATCGTCATACGCAAGCGTCGTGTCTCTGCGTGGTCCGTTTCGGTGCTGGTTATTGTGCTGACCAGTTCAGTGGCGGCGTTGTCCGCGTCGAGCGCTTCTTCGGCAAAAGCCGACCTGTGCGGGAGTTCGGGCGTCCTCAACGAGAAGACCTGCACCTACGACACGGTCGGGTTAGACACCTTCACCGTGCCGGCGGGAGCGAAATGGCTCGAGATCACGGTGGTCGGCGCCCAGGGCGGGCATTACTTCATTGCCGGTGACGACATTCATGGTGGCTCGCCGGTGGGTGATATCACCGGCCGTCCGGGTGGGAGCGGCGGCCAGGCGTATGGCACGCTGACGGGTCTGTCCTCGGGTCAGGTCCTGCAGGTCGATGTTGCCGGCAAGGGTACTGACGGCACGGCGGCGAGCCGGTCTGGCGGGAAGAACAACGGACCCTCCGGGGGGCAGGGCGCCGTGGGGGGCTTCGGCGGCTCCAACAGCGGTGTAGCAGGCGGTAAGGGGGACGCGGCCGGGGCCGATGGCGGGACCGCGAGCCTCAACGGTGGCAACGGCGCCGGTGGCGGCGGTTCCTCGGATGTACGGATCGCGGCTGGTGGCTGCGCGACGTTGACGTGCGGTCTGGCGGACCGGGTGCTGGTCGGTGCGGGCGGCGGCGGAGGCGGCGGCACTGGTGGCCAGGGCTACGCGCTGGGCGGTGCCGGCGGCGCCGGTGGCGGTACTGCCGGCGCGGCTGGTGGTGCCGTCGTCGATGGTGGCCACCCGGGGACTCCTGGGGGCGCTGGAACCCAGACCGCAGGTGGGGCCGGGGGGCTCAACGCCGGGCGGCACGCGACTCCGCCTCCGCCCGATCCCAACGATCCGCGTTTCGGCGGTGATGGCACCGATGGCCGCTCTGGGTCAGGCGGCGCCGGGGGCGTGGGAAACCAGGCCTGCCTGGGTGTGCACACCCCGCCCTGCCGCAACCCCGATGATCCGGCTGCGGGCGGTGGCGCCGGTGGCGGCGGTGGCGGTGGGTACTTCGGTGGTGGCGGCGGCTCGGGAGGTGGTGGCCTCACGGTCGGTGGCGGCGGGGCAGGCGCCGGTGGGGGCGGGGGAAGCTCCTTCGCCGCACCGACAGTGAGCTCTGTCGCCCTGACCGCTGGTGTCAACGCCGGGACCGTCAACAAGGGCGACGGCGAGGTCATCATCACGTGGGGTTCCTCGCAGGAGCCCAAGCCCACGAAGCCCACGAAGCCGTCCACGCCTCCGACAACAAGCCCGACACCGACACCGACACCGAGCCCGACATCGAGTCCGGACCCAACGTCGAGCCCTGCTCCGAAGCCGGCAGCGGCCACCGCCTATGTGATCAACAATTTCGGGAACACGGTCACCCCGATCGACGTGACGACCAATACGGCCGGTGCCCCGATCCGGGTAGGTGCAAGCCCCAGAGGGCTTACGGTCACACCTGATGGCAGGACCGTCTATGTGACGAACCGGGCTGACAACACGGTGACGCCGATCGATGTGGCCACCAACGCCCCTGGTGCCCCGATCCCGGTCGGTCAGTTCCCGTTCGGGGTCGCAGTGACTCCCGACGGCCGGACCGCTTACGTGGTGGACAACGCCAGCGATGACGTGACGCCGATCGATGTGGCCACCAATACTCCCGGTGCCCACATCCCGGTCGGGGACGACGCACACTACGTCGCGATCACCCCCGATGGCAGGACCGCCTACGTCACCAACGCCGCAAGCAACACGGTGACGCCGATCGATGTCGCCACCAACACCCCCGGCACACCGATCCCAGCCGGGAACAACCCGCAGGGAATTGTGATCACACCCGACGGCAAGACCGTGTACGTCACGGACAACGCCGACGCTGCCAGCGCCACCGTGACACCGATCAATGTGGCCACCAACACCCCCGGCAAACCGATTCAGGTCAGCGACCGCCCGGTCGGGATCTCGATCACGCCCGATGGCCGAACCGTGTACGTCACCAATGAGCGTGACGCCGTGGTGACGCCGATCGATGTGGCCACCAACACCCCCGGCACTCCTATCTCCACCGGAGGCATCGAACCGTTCTACATCGCGGTCACGCCGGACGGCGTGGCCGCCTATGCGGTCAACCGCGACAGCGACACGGTGACGCCGATCGATGTGGCCAGCAACACCGCCGGCACCCCGATCCCCGTCGGTGACCGGCCGGTGGGGATCGCGATCAGCGCACCACCGAAGGCCGTTCCGACCCCGCCGGTGTGCGGGACGACCGGTGTGCTGTCCGGGACGACGACAATGACCTGCACCTATCACAACATCGGATCGGACACCTTCACGGTGCCCGCGGGAGTGAGCTCGGTCGAGGTCGTGGTGACCGGCGCCCAGGGCGGGCACTACTTCATCGCTGGTGACGCGGCACACCCGTCCCCGGCAGGGGACATCACCGGGCGTCCCGGAGGCGGCGGTGGCCAGGCGTCCGGGTCGCTGACGGGGCTGAAGGGCAACCAGGTCCTGCAGGTGGACGTGGCGGGCAAGGGCGCCAACGGAACCGCGGCCTCGCGCTCGGGCGGAATGAGCAATGGCCCCTCCGGCGGATCGGGAGCACTCGGCGGGTTCGGTGGGTCCGACGCCGGCGTGTCAGGTGGGCCTGGTGATGGCTCCGGCGCGAACGGCGGGACAGCGTTCGACGGTGGTAACGGTTCCGGCGGCGGCGGTTCCTCCGACGTCCGCGTGGCCGCGGCGGGATGTGCCGCACGGAAGTGCGACCAGTCCACCCGGGTGCTGGTCGGTGCCGGCGGCGGCGGCGGCACCGGCGGGCAGGGCAACGCGCTCGGCGGAGCCGGGGGTGCCGGCGGCGGTGACGCCGGCACCGACGCTGGGTCGACCGTCGATGGTGGTAATGCCGGACTCCCGGGCAAGGGCGGCACTCAGACCACCGGAGGCGCCGGAGGACTGAACGCGTGCCGGCACGGCGCTGGGAATCCCCCGACCACCGATCCGCTGGCCGATCCGCGCTGCGGCGGAGACGGTACTGACGGCACGCCCGGTGCCGGCGGTGCCGGGAACCTGCCCTGCAGCGGGGTGCACACCCCACCCTGCCTGGACCCGACCGCCACCACGTCCGGTGGTGGCGCGGGCGGCAGCGCGGGCGGCGGCTACTTCGGTGGTGGCGGCGGCTCCGGTGGCGGCGGGACCTGAGGTGCTGCCCATTCTACGGACACGCGATAACTGGACTATATCAGCTTTACGCCGCCTCTGGTATTGATGTCCGACTCGTCAGGTAGAGACGTTCGACGTGTTCCGGGGTGTGGTAGCCGAGGGTGGAGTGGAGTCGCTGCCGGTTGTAGAAGACTTCGATGTACTCGGCGATCGCACTGCGGGCGGCACGACGGGTTAGGTAAATTTCCCGATAGACGAGTTCGTTTTTCAGGGTGCCAAAGAAGGATTCGGCGGCGGAGTTGTCCCAGCACACTCCGGTGGCGCCTACGGAAGGTCGCACGCCGTGTCGTGCCAGCGTGCGATGGTAGGCGTCGGACGTGTATTGCGTACCGCGATCCGAGTGAAAAACCGCGTTCGGTGCAAGGGTGGTGCGGGACGCGGCCATGGTGAATGCGTCGACGACGAGTTCGGTCCGCATGTGACTGGCCATCGACCAGCCGAGAACCTTCCGTGAATAGCAGTCGATGACCGTGGCGAGATACAGCCAGCCTTCGCCGGTACGGACATAGGTGATGTCACCGACGAGCTTGGCCCCGGGGCGGGTGGCGGTGAAGTCGCGGCGGACGTGGTCGGTGGGCACCGGCGCCTGGCCGGGGATCGTGGTGCGGCGGTAGGCCCTGGGCTGGCAGGCCTTCAGCCCTGCTCGGCGCATGATCCGTCGGGCGAGCGGGACCGAGGTGGGCTGGCCCGACGCGGTCAGAGCGGCGGCGATCCGCCGCGCGCCGTAGGTCTGGCGCGAGGCGGCGAACAACGCCCGCACCTGGGTGTCCAGGGTGGTGTGCCGGCGGGTCCGGGACGACACCGGTCGCTGGTACCAGTCGTAGAAACCGGACGTCGACACCACGAGCCACTGGCACATTTTGCGTATCGGGTAGTTGTCCTTCTCCGCGGCGATCAGCTCGAACTTATCGATCACTGATGGCGTTGCGCGAAGAAGGCTGCCGCTTTTGAGAGGAACTCGCGCTCCATCCGGAGTTCCCGGTTCTCCTTCTCCAGCTCCCGTAGCCGGGCACGCTCGGACATCGACAGCGGTTCTTCTTCGCCTTGGTGGGCCCGACGCCAGGTGGCCACCCAGCTCCCCAGGGTTCCCTCGTTGATACCGAGGTCCTTCGCGATCGCCGATACCGGCCGACCCGAATCGATGACGAGTTTCACTGCCTCGTCCTTGTACTCGGGCGTGAACCGCCTCCGGGACTCAGTCATCAATCTCCTCCGCTCACGGATCAATTATCCCACATAGGGATCACTGTCCGAAGAACGGGGACCACCTCAACATGTCGTGCAGGACGAACGCGAGCCGTTCGGACGGGGTGAGCGTTTCTAGCACGACGAGCAGGGCCAGGCCGACGGAGTCGGCGAGCACCGTCCGCTGTTCCGGGTCGTCGCTGTCGTCGACGTTGACGATCGGTTCGGGCAGCCAGGTACCGACATAGTCCTCCCGGCGGGCCTGGCGGGCACGCAGCATGTCGATGCACACCCGTCCCACGACTGTCGTCAGCCAGCCGCCGAGGTTGCCGATCGAATCGTCGTCGGAGCGGCTCAGACGCAGCCACGCCTCCTGGACCGCGTCCTCGGCCTCACTGCGCGAACCGAGCATGCGGTAGGCGACCGCGTGCAGCTGTGGGCGCTGTCGCTCGAACTGCTCGGCCTGCCACGTCGCATCGTCCACGGATCACCGCTCCTTCGATCGAACCCCTCCTGAGCAATGACGAATCCGGCACCGCCGATGTGACGGGGCAGGCCGCACCGGCCCGGCCGACCGGTCCCGGGTCCTGAACGTCGTCGGCAGCGGCGCCCACGGGGTGACGAGGGCAACAGTCACATCCGCCCGTCGGGATCCGACAGAGAGATGACGGTCGAACGCGGCTGACTCCGAGCCGGCGGCCACGGCGGCCGCACATGGGAGGGATCCTGAATTGGACGCAGTCGCCAGTGGCGCAGGGGCCGAACGCCTGATCGGAACGAGCCGGCCGGCCGAGCGTCTTCCAGACGATGTGACCACAGTCAACGGCGGCAGGGCCAGGGCCGCCGACAAGGTCACCAACCCTGGGAGCAGCATCGGCGGATCCTTCCTCGGGACTCGTCATGGCCAGATCACGCTGGCTCTGCTGTACGCTGTCGCCTTCCTCGCCTTCCTCGCCTTCCTCGCCTTCCTCGCCTTCCTCGCCTTCCTCGACGCCTCGATCGTCAGTGTGACCCTTCCCAACATCCGGCGTGACCTGGACTTCTCGGCGCAGAGCCGGCAGTGGGTTCCCAGCGGCTACCTGCTCACCTACGGCGGCTTCATGATGCTGGGCGGCCGGGTCGCAGACCTTCTCGGCCGCCGCCGTGTCCTGGCCGCGGGAATCAGCCCGATCGGAGTTTCCTCGCTGATCGGCGGACTTGCCGGGAACCCCGGTGTTCTGGTCGGCGCGCGGCTCGCGCAGGGTCTCGGCGCCGCGCTGATGCTGCCGGCGGCACTGTCGCATGTCGGTAACCGACACCTCAAAGATCAATCAGGACTGGCGGCAGCGCGATCCCCTGACCAGCCAACTACCCGTTCGGAGCACAGATGGCCAATAATACGAACGCCGAGAACAACCGTACGTCGCCACCGGCCGGCACGGTCGATTTCACCATGATGTATGTGGCGCACGCCGCTTTCACCCGTGACCTGCAGCGCCTGCGGCTCGCATGCGGACGTGGCCACGTCCGGACGCCGGCAGTACACGCGGGTTGGGCGATGTTCACCAGGCAGCTCCACATCCACCATCAGGTCGAGGACGCCATCTTGTGGCCCCTGCTGCGCGACAAGGCGCTTCGGCCTGACGAGATCGCCGTTCTCGATGCGGTGGAGGCCGAGCACGCGCAGATCGGGCCACATCTCGAACGCATCGACGATGCCCTCGCATCGGACAAAACGGCAGGACTCATCAGGAGCATCGACGCCTTCAGCACGAGCCTGACCGCTCACATGCGGCACGAGGAACACGAAGCCCTGCCGCTGGTGGAGACATACCTCGGCCCCGACGGATGGGCGGCGTTCACCACGACGATTCGTAAAACGCAGGGCCTGCGTGGGGGTGCGGAATTCCTCCCGTGGCTGCTCGACGGTACATCCGAGGGAATACAGGCCAAAGTTCTCGGGATGCTGCCGCCGCCCGCCAGGTTCCTCTACCGCCGGATATGGGCGCCCAAGTACTACCGCACCGCGGGTACCACCGCATGAACGGATCATTCGGAAGGAGCGCAACCATGAGGATCGTCGTTTTCGGCGCCAACGGGCCGACCGGCCGGCTGCTGACCGGACAGGCGCTGGCCGCCGGTCAGCACGTCGCCGCGGTAACCAGGCGACCGGCGGAATTCCCGATCACGCATGAACAACTCGACGTCGTGGAGGCCGACGCGCATGACGCGCGGGCCGTCGACCGAGCTGTCGAAGGAGCCGACGTCGTACTGTCGGCGCTCGGTGTGCCTTTCACCCGAAAGCCGGTCACCATCTACAGCGACGGCATCCGTAACATCACCGCCGCGATGGCGCGGCACGGGGTCAAGCGCGTGGTCGTGGTGAGCTCGAGCGCCGCCGAGCCGCACCATCATGCGGACGGCGGTTTCCTACTGAACCGTGTCTTCCAGCCGTTGATCACAGCGACGATCGGAAAGACGACCTACGCCGACATGCGCCGTATGGAGGAATTCCTGCGCGGCGGCGATCTGGACTGGACGATCATGCGTCCCTCGGGCCTTTTCGATGCGCCCGGTGTGACGAGCTACGAGCTCCGCGAGGACCAGGCGCCGGGTGTCTTCACCAGCCGCACCGACCTTGCCGCGAGCCTGCTCGAACAGGCGACCGATACCCGGTTCGTGCGCAAGGTTGCCGCGGTGACAACCTCCGAAGGCGCCCCCACGCTGTTCCAGCTGCTGCGCCGGGAGGCATTCAAACGGGACTGACACCCGGTGCGGACGGCGGGCTCACGGTGGCGATGCGGAGAACCGTAGGCAACCGGGTGGGTTGCCTACGCGCCTGTCACAGAAGGCCGGTCAGCAATACTTTTCCGCGGCCTTGTCGCTGCCGGCAAGCCGCACCGGCACCGCGAGCTGCGGTGGTGACGCTGCTCCTCGCGATCGCATGAGAGCCGTGTCTTATCTCTCACATCGACTCGTCTCCCGTGGATGTTGAGCGACGTGATCGTGCGGGCTTCTCTCGAGTAAGAACCGTCGGTTTCATTCTCTATACATGAGCACATCGTCGCAGGTCGGCGCATTGATAAATGCGATCATGTAATCTGTTGTCGCGGCTCACAGGACCACGTATCGATCTGGAGTGCGTCCCGACTTGCGCGGTGTGAGACCCCGACCGGGACCTCATCCGCACCGCGCATCTTCTGGAATCCACTATGCTGGACTTTGTCCTGCAAGCCCTCGACCGACCGGACAGTTGGAGACCAGGCTTCATGCGGAAACGTTTACGTTTGTTGACCCTTGTCGTCCTCTCGTCGATTGCGCTCGTCCCGCTGATGGCCGGGCAGGCAGAGGCCGCTGGCAACATCACGAGCACCGTTGGCTCTTTCGATCCCTATGCCCATTCGGAGGCCCTCTTCCAGTGGGGTGGTACGAACCGCCTCACCGCGGTCACGCTGAAGGGGGCCGACGATGGATGCGACGGTTACAAGATCGGCATTCGGCTGGTGACCGTCCCCAACCGCGGCGCCAAGCACTATTGGCCCTGGCACGGCTACACGACCGGGTGTGGCACGACCTACACCTACAACACGTACGCCATCGATTCGAACGGGATCCAGTACGCCACCGTGGAACTCGGCGTTTTCAAGGGCAGTACGCTGATAGGCACCCGGGAAGCGCCCATCTCCAGGAGGCCGAGCGCCTGAAACGACAGATCGACTGGTTGCCGGGTAGATCCGCTATCGGCGGTGTAACCGCGAAGCCCCCGGTGGTTGGGCCCGTTCGGGGGCTCGTTCTTGAGGCTGGTATCCGGTGGCCCGGGAGCGGACTAGCGTCCGCCCGGTTCCGGCCTTGCCCGGTGGTGCGCGGAGCCGAACGAGGACCCCTCCTGGTTCCAGAAATCTCCTGGGACGGGAGGGAATGCGGATTGGTGGCACGATGACACACCCGCTCGGCCGGCCGCTTTCCGGGCCTCCCCGAAACCGCCGGGTGCGTTGCGGTTAGGACCGGAAGAAACATGACGACACGATCGCGTATCCGATGCCCGGACCGGCACCGATAGCGGTGGCCCTGGTCAGACCGGGAACCTGCACCGGTGGTGACACCTCGAGGCCGAGTACGGAGATGGTGCCGATTCCCAGTTCCCGCTTCGGACGGGGAAGCCACCGCGGCCGCTGGCAGGAGTATCGTCCCGACCACAGCCAGTATCGCCGCTCACGCCTCCGAAGCAGCCATCGGACGCCGCAGTGATGCTCCGGGGGACGGCACGGCGGCCGCTACCTGGAACCCGGTGGCGAGTGGGCGGGCCCGCGGTCGATCCACTGCGCGAGCACCGTGTCAAGCAACTCGAACCGCTGCTCCCAGTCCGGCAGGGCTGCCAGTGCCCCGGTCAGGTCACGGACACGGCCGCCAAGCAGGTCACCCGGATCCAGGACGCTCTCGGCCACCTCGTGCATGGCCACACCGAACAGGGTGAACGCCACCCACGGCATGAGGACCACTTCCACCGCGTACAGGCTTCTGTTGTTCTCAACTATTTTGGCCCGCGTCTGGAGCCCGGCGAGAAAAGAATCGTAACTGTCCGCTGCCGCTCCTTCGCCAAGGTCGCTCACGCGCAGTTCTTCGGCAAATCCCAGGACGAGGGTCACAGCACTGACAGGAATCTCTAATTTCCGCCGCGGGCGAAGCAGGTACATCCGGTGCCCCCGGTAGAGATGCGCTCCCGGGCGCAGACGAGGATGCGGCTGGGCGAACGCGATCTCGGCGTCCCCTGAAGGACTGATGAAGTGCAGTATCCCCGCTCTTTCTGGTCGAGACATGACGTAGCACAGGTATCGCGAATTTCATCGGCGCGTGGGAACGGCGGGTTAACGGTTCCGGGTGCGGAAGGTACGCCGATAGACGGCCGGCGAGACGCCGACGGAGGTACGGAAATGCTGTCGGAGGGAGATTCCGGTGCCGAACCCGGCCTGTCGGGCGACGATGTCGATCGGCAGGCCGCTGCTTTCGAGAAGGTGCCGGGCGCGTTCCAGCCGCTGCCCGGTCAGCCACTGGCCGGGGGTCAGGCCGACTTCGTCGCGGAACCGCCGGGTGAAGGTGCGTACGCTCATGCCCGCGTGGGCTGCGAGCTCGGCCAGGGACAGCGGTTCCGGCAGACGTTCGAGTGCCCAGGCGCGGGTGGGAGCGGTACTGGCGGCCGATAGCGGCGGGACAGGATGTTCGATGTACTGGGCCTGTCCCCCATCACGCCATGGCGGCACAACGCAGAGGCGGGCCGCGCGGTTGGCGACATCGCTGCCGTGATCGCGACGAACGAGGTGCAGGCACAGATCGATGCCGGAGGCGGCACCCGCCGAGGTGAGCACATCGCCGTCGTCCACGAACAGCACGTCAGGATCGACCTTCACCCGGGGGAACATCCGCTGGAAGCGGTCGGCCTCAAACCAGTGGGTGGTGGCCGGGCGGCCGTCGAGCAGGCCCGCGGCAGCCAGAAGGTAGGAGGCTGTACAGATCGACACGATGCGTATACCCGCCGGGATGCGGGCAAGCGCGCTGGCTACCAACTCGGGCAACCGTCCGGCCATGTTGATCTCGATTGGATGGACGGGTGGGATGATGACGGTGTCCACCGCCGCGAGGACCTCGACCGTGTGGTCGACGGCGATGGTGAACCCCGCATCGGTGCGGACCGGCCGGCCGTCGAGGGTGCAGACGATCACCTCGTAAAGCGGCTCGCCATCTGACCCGATGGCGGCGGTGAAGATCCGCCCTGGAATGCCGAGTTCGAACGGGATGACTCCGTCCAGGGCGAGCACGGCGACCCGATGCATGGCCAGATCCTATCGGATGGTGTCTCGCGGGCCACTTCCGGTGGATCAACTGCCGGGTCATCCTGACATGGTGGTTCGGCCCCCCGTGCGGGGGCGACGACCGGGACGTGCCGGCGTTCCCGCTGGTCGTCCTGAGTTCTCCTGAGAGGAACACTGCGTGAAGTCGATCGTGTATGAGCGGGTCGGGGGATCCGATGTGCTGCGCTTGGTGGAACGGGTGGAGCCCGAGCCGGGGCCGGGCCAGGTCCGTGTCCGCGTCGCCGTGTCGGGGGTGAACCCGACGGACTGGAAGGCGCGCCGGGGAGCGCTGGGTTCGTCGCTCCCGCCGACAGGTCAGGTTCCCAACCAGGATGGCGCCGGCACCGTCGACGCGGTCGGCGAGGGAGTTGATCCCGCGCGGGTGGGACAACGTGTGTGGATCTGGGAGGCAGCCTGGCAGCGAGCTGACGGCACCGCGCAGGAGGCGGTGGTACTGCCTGCGCGCCGGGCGGTGCCGCTGCCCCCGGCTGCCTCGTTCGACCTCGGGGCGAGCCTCGGCATCCCGGCCATGACCGCGCACCGTGCCCTCACCGTCCACCCGGACGGCCCGTCCGTCCTCGGACCGTCGACGCTGGCCGGCCGGACCGTGCTCGTCGCCGGCGGCGCGGGAGCGGTCGGGCACGCCGCGATCGAGCTGGCGCGCTGGGCCGGGGCGAACGTCGTCTCCACCGTCAGTTCTCCGCGGAAGGCGGCGTTGGCCTCCGCGGCCGGCGCGCACCACATCGTCAACTACCGCACCCCGGACGCGGCCGAAGCGGTACGCAAGACCGCCCCCGACGGCGTCGACATGGTGGTCGAGGTGGACCCCGTCGTGAACGCCGAGCTCAACCAGCAGGTCATAGCCCCGAACGGGGTTGTCGCCATCTACGCCGACACCAGCGGTTCGCAGCTGACCGTTCCCCTCCGGGCGCACATGTTCGCCAACACCCGCCTGCAGTTCGTGCTCGTCTACACGATGCCCGACGCGGCGAAGCGTCAGGCCGTGGAGGACGTGAGCGCCGCCGTGGCCGCGGGCGCCCTGCGGGCCGGCGAAGACGCCGGGCTGCCGGTGCACCGCTTCCCGCTGGCCGAGACGGCCGCCGCGCACGACGCGGTCGAGGGCGGCGCGGTCGGGAAGGTACTCATCGACGTCCGACATGACGGACGGTCGAAGCCACCGGCCTCGCGGTAATCGCCGAACAGGAGCCGCGTTACCGCAACGCGGACAGTTCGGCCCTGTCCGCGTCGTGGTGCCCTTCAGGAACCGTGAACTCGTGGAACGAGGAGCAGCGCTGATGACCGGCCAGGCGACGACAGAGCACTTGGACGGGAAAGGGATGCCGGCGTTGCCTGCAAGCGCCCGACGGCTGTTCGCATCGGACCGGGAGGCAACCGTCGTGACGATCGACCCTGACGGTGCGCCGCAGGCCTCGCTGGTGTGGATGGCCCTCGACAGAGGCAGCCTTGTCTTCGGTGTGGAGGAGCATCGCCGGAAAGTGCGCAACCTGCGCCGGGACCCGCGAGTGACGGTCATCATCCACGACAACGAGCGAACCGCCGACGGAGCCGCGGACGGCCTCACCCAGTACCTCACTGTGCGGGGCCGAGCGACCCTCCTCGGCCCAGGGATCCCGGACGAGTTCACCGCGCTCATGGACACCCTGGCCCGGCGCTATCTCGGCACTGACGTCTACCCCTTCGGGAACCGCGGCTCCGAAACGGGAATGATCGTTCGGATCGCGGTCGAGCGGATCGGCGGCGTTGGCCCGTGGGTGGACTGACGCGGCACCGTTGCATTCGTCGATGACCGGCGATCTTGAATGTGGATCTTCCCGTCGGCGGGAACTCCTGCAACCGAATCACGGAGGCTTCAGGCACCCCGGAACGGCTCCGGGGCCGCTGTTTCCGGCGGTGCACAGTGCGATCGGGGCGGTCGTGATGATGTGACGGTATGGGGGACAGCGAGCGCGCGGTATCGGCACCGCATGGGTGGCGGCGGGGCTCGCCGCCCTGGCGGTGGCAGTCACCGTCGTGGTGTGGGGGAAGTGGGACGACACGCTCTCCGCCGGGGTCACCGGCGGGATCGGCCTGGCGGTTCAAAGATCCTGCGCGACTACCGCCGCCAGGCACACACCCTCGCCGTCACCGCTGCCGGAATCGCCTATCTTACGACATCAGCCGGCCCAGCTGACCGGCACCACTGGGCGAGCCGCATTGCGCTCAACCAAGTTACGAAACAACCTTTAGCGATCCGAGTCGGAAGACCTACGATCAAGATCCTCCGGTGTGTGCGAATGCAACGGTACTGCATGAACGTGTCGTGGTAAGGCTGAGCTTCAGCGTCGTGACCGATGCGGGTGGTCGAGCAGCGCTGTGGCATGACCAAGATGGAAGGGGCTGTTAAATACTGCGGGTAACGTACGCGATTGCTTGTTGTTCGAGAAAACGATGGGTTCTGTGCGCTCATTGTGGGTGCGGACGTTGTGGAACGTCTCCGGGTGGGGCTCGGATCGGTCGGGGCTCGCGCTTACACACGGATCCTTCCGGGCGGTTCGACGAGGCCGTGGGCGCCGACCGGGCATGCGGCCGGAGCCGCTGGCCAGCCGCATGGCCGACCCAGGATGATCATGTTCAGGCTCTGTTAAGTGTCGAAGCGGTGCGGTGTAACCCGCTCGGGACGCTTCCCTGGCGGCGAACGGCCACCTGGCCGCGAACCCGCTCGCAGATCCCCACTGAGACGTCAACTGATCCGCTGCCGCCGGCGCCCGCCAGATGGTCGCCCCGAGACAACCCCCGACCGTCTCGCACCCTGACCGTCCAAGATCCCGTATTCTCGCCGTCGTGGACGGTTCGGATCTCCTGCCGGAGCTCGTCGGGACGGAGCGAGGTCTCGTCGTGATGATGTGTGGCCTGCCTGGCTCCGGCAAGAGCACATATGCGCGGGCGCTCGAGCGACGCGGCTACACCCGACTCTCCATCGACGAGGTCGTGTGGGAATGGACTGGCCGCGACGGTGGCGAGCTCGATCCAGCGGAGTACGAGCATCTCAAGTCCGCGGCCGAGTGGCAGCTGTGGGACGAGCTGATCCGCCTGATGGAGATGAAGGCGCCCGGGGTCATCGACTACAGCTTCTGGAACCGGGCCACCCGGGACCGGTACAAGGCCGCGATCGAGAGCCACGGATGCCGGTGGGAACTCATCCGCCTGAAGGCCGACCTCGAAACACTCCGGCGTCGGCTCGCTCTTCGCGGCCGGGCGCGCGGCGCGAACAGCGTCACCGTCCCCGACGAGCTTCTGGAACGCTACTTCGCCGCCTTCCAGGAGCCCGTGGCCGAGGGTGAGCGCGTCATTCTCCAGGAATGAGCCGCGAAGTCCGATGACCTGGTGCGCCGGTCAATGGCTCATCCTCGACGCGGCCGCCCGCCTGGCCGAGGGCGTATAACTCCCGCGGAGCTCGTGGCCTTCCACAGCACCTTCACCACCGAGGCCGTCCGTCTGGAGGCCCGCCAGTACTACGACGTGCCCGGCGACGCCGACCGCCAACGCACCTACCGCGAAGGCCGCCCACTGCCCGCCCGCCCCGCGAAGGCCGCGATCGTCCAGCTCATCAGGGACGCGGTCGCCTCGGGCAAGACGTTCGGCCGCGTCCACATCGTCGAGAACCCCCTCAGCAACTATGTCCGCTACGAGCTCGACGCCTCCTACCCGGAGAACCTCGCCGCGGGCGCGCCAAGTCTACAGAACACACGTTCGATTCGGTAGATGATGTGACGGTCGGGGCGGTCACGGGGCATCGCCCCTGGCCAGGCGCCGGGTAGCGACCGGAAGGACGGTGATTTCAAGGCCAACAGCCAAGATCAATCGGTTCGGATGCTGGTACACAGGGTCCACCATGCAGCGTGACGAGCTATCTGAGCTGCATGTATAGGTCCGACTTGTCGGTCGTGCCGGGTCGTGGGTTGGTGAGATGGCGGATGGGCGGCGGCCGGACCGCCCGGCCGCCCGAGCCGGGCTGCGGGCGTGGGCCACCGCAGGACCGATGCGGTCTGGCGCGCTGACCGCTGACATCACCGGGCGCCACCGCCGGGGCGGTCAGGACGGGCGCCACCGGCCGGGGCCGGCTGCCCTGCGCAGCGCCTGGTCCAGCGCGGGCACGGTGACTCGCAGCCGATCCAGCTCACAGAAGGTCAGCGCACCCGTGGTTTTGTTGATCATGGGTGCCTTCGTCCGGTTCCGGTAGGGGAAAGCCACCTCGTCCCGGACGGGAGCCACCTGCAGGCGCCGACTGCCCGGGTCGACCCACGCCTGTTTCACGTCCGTCCAGCTCACCCGGTAGGTCTGGTCGTCGCGCCGGAGGGTCAGCCCGCCGGCATCGAGCTCGAGACAGTCGGGATTCGACGGATCCTCGAAGAAGAGCACGACGCAGGCGATGGCGATGAGCGTGGCGATGCCGCCGACGATCACGCCGATGACGTCGAGCCACCAGGCGTATCCGACGACGAACGCCGCCACGAGCCACGGCGCGGCGGCCACCGCGAGCAGGAACACCGCGGCAGCAAGATAGCTGGCCTGGGGCTTGCCGGGAAAGCTCTCGCCGAAGTTCATCAGGCAACCGAGCAGGCCCAGCAGCCCGAACCCACTGACCAGCACCCCGATGGCCAGCATCCACCAGGGAAAACCGACCGCGAAGACGGCCACCAGCCACGGCGCCGCGCCAAGCGCCGTCAGGATGACGCCGCCGCCGAGGTCGTCATAGCTCGGTTTGAAACCGGTCCGGAAACCGTCCTCGTCGGAGTCCCCGCCGGCTGCCGTGCCACCGCCGGCCCTGCCGGGGGAGGACCGGCGGGCTGGTGGGGAGTCGGGCCGCCGCGGCCGCGGCGCCGGTTGCTCGGCTGGCTCCGCCTCGTCCGGTAGCCCGGCGGGCGGCCTGAACGCTGTTCGCCCCGCCGCCGGAGTCGACCGCGCCCCGACCCGGGCCAGCCGGCGGCGCGCGTCCGACTCGGACATGCGCTCGCCCGGATCCTTGACCAGTAACCCGAGCACGACGGCGACCAGATTGCCGTCGGTCCGCATCGCCGGCGGGTCCTCGTACAGCACGGCGTGCATCGTCGCCGGCCAGCTGGACCGCTCGAACGGACGGCGGCCCTCGGCCGCGTGGTAGAGCGTGGCACCCAGGGAGAACAGGTCGCTGGCCGGTAGCAGGCGCTCCCCGGCGAACCGCTCCGGCGCCATGTACGCCGGCGTGCCCGGGGCGAACCCGCTCTGGGTGATCGTGGGATCCGAGTCGTGCAGGGCCAGTCCGAAGTCGATGAGCACGACCCGGCCGTCCGGGGCCAGCAGGATGTTCGCCGGCTTGACGTCCCGGTGGGTGACGCCCAGATGATGCGCGGCGGTCAACGCGTCCAGCACGGCCAGCCCGATCCGGGCCACCTCCGGCGCGGGCAGTGCCCCGGTCCGGACGGCGTCGGCGAGCGTCCGCGCCGACGGCACCAGCTCCATGATGATCCACGGCATGCCGTCGTCCACGACCACGTCCAGGATCGTCACGATGTGCGGGTTGTGCCGCAGCTTGGCGATGTTCTTCGCCTCCCGCTGTGCCCGGCCGATCCAGCGCTCCCGTTCGACGGCTGTGGCGCCGGACGGCACGTTCAGCTCCTTGACAGCGACCTCGACGCTCAACACCTCGTCCACCGCCCGCCAGACGGTGCCCATCCCACCGGCGCCGAGGGACTCGACCAACCGATACCGTCCGGCGACCAGCGAGCCCGTGCGCCTGGTCAAGAATCTTTCCCCCGTTCGTCGCGAACACGGATTGTTACAGCATTCTCACCGAAAATTCGCGCATGAATATCATAGGTGAGAGCGGATCGCGGCCAGTGGCGTGCTCCCGCCACCGCATCGGTGACGGAGCATCGGGGACGGAACACGCGCGAGCCGGGGATTCGGAGAAACCCGCGATGGGTATGGGCGTTCTCGCGTTGTGGCGTGCGGTTGTCGGTTCTGCCCCCGCGTTCGGTCGCGGCGCGGTGATGTCACCGATCTGTCTGGCCCGCTGCCATCCACACAGCTGACGATCCACCCGACATACCGCGTAGGGTCGAGTGTGGCCGACACCTTGCGCAGCGCGGACACCAGTTGGGTGCGGCATGGGTTGGGAGGTGACGTTCATGTCGGATTCGCTGGACCTGGGCGGGCCGCTGACGCCGCCCGCGGCCGGGGCCGCCGTGACAGGAGCCGCGGGCGGCGCGCTCGAGCTCTCCCCGCCGACGCCCGTTCCGGTCGTCGCCGACGACCGGGTGGACAGCATGATTCCGCTCGACGAAGCGACCCGGGCGGAGTTGCGCAGGAGGGCTGTGGCGTTCGCTGACGACCTCGCCGCGCAGGACCCGAGAAGCCCGGTGTTCCAGGACAAGATCAACGATATCGTGTCGATGGGCCAGCGGGAGATCGTCGCGAGTGCCCGGACGTCCAACCGGATGCTCGAGCGTCCGGCGGCGGCGCTGCGCGGCACCCGCGGTGGCCGTGGCGGTGACGCCCAGGCGCGAGTCGCCGGCACGCTCGTCGAACTACGCCAGACGGTGACCGAGCTCGACCCGGCGAGGGCCGATCTGAAGGGTGCCCGCAGGTTACTCGGCGTGATGCCGTTCGGCACCAAGATCTCCAACTACTTTCAGCGCTACCAGTCGGCGCAGAAGCAGCTCGACGCCATTATCAGGGCGCTCGACTTCGGCCAGGACGAACTGCGCAAGGACAACGCCGCCATCGAGCAGGAGAAGGCGGAGCTCTGGGTCGCGATGGGCAAGCTCACCGAGTACGCGACTCTTGCGAAGGCGCTCGACAACGCGGTCTCGGCGAAGATCGATCGGCTGCGGGCCGCGGATCCGGGGACCGCTGACGTGCTTGCCTCGGACGCGCTGTTCCCCATCCGCCAACGTCAGCAGGATCTGCTCACCCAGCTGGCGGTGAGCGTGCAGGGCTACCTCGCCCTCGACCTCGTCCGCAAGAACAACCTTGAGCTCGTCAAGGGCGTCGACCGGGCGCAGACGACGACCGTCGCCGCACTGCGCACGGCGGTGATCGTCGCTCAGGCGCTGGCGAACCAGAAGCTCGTGCTCGACCAGATCAACGCGCTGAACGCCACGACGAACAATATGATCATGTCGACCAGTGAGCTGCTGCGCCAGCAGTCGGGCCAGCTCCAGGAGCAGGCGTCGTCCAGCACGGTCAGCGTCGAGGCCCTGCAGAAGGCATTCGACAACATCTTCGCGACGATGGACGCCATCGACACGTACAGGGCGAAGGCGGTCGAGAGCATGGCGGCGACCGTTACCGCTCTCGAGACCCAGGTGGGACGCTCGAAGTCGTACCTGGAGCGGGCCCGCGCCAGCGAGGGCTGAGCGACGCTCGTCATACGATCGGCACGGACAGGAGGTGCCGTGTTCTTCCGACGGCGTTCCCGCACCGCTGAGGAACCCAGGAACCAGGCAGCCTCGGCGGCCGGTTCCGAGCCGCGGGACACGGCCGAGGTCGTCCGCGAGGTCAAGCAGCTGCAACGGGAGCTTGCCGGGATCGTCGCGAGGGCGAACGTGGACGGAGGACGGCTGCCGCCCGGGGCGGTGCCGACCGTGCGCGACATTGATGACGTCCTGCGGCCGTTACTGCGCTACATCGAGGTCCAGTCGGCGAGTGAGGAGGAGATGAGGCATCTCACCGCCATAATCCACGAGTACCTCCCGCAGGCTCTCGGCGACTTCACCGCGTTGCCGGCCCAGTACACCGAACGCCCCGGTGTCACGGGCACCACGCCCGCCGAGGATCTGATCCGCCAGCTCCAGCTGCTCGACGAAGGCGCCAACGAGCTGCAGGACCTCGTCTACACCGGAGACGCCGCCAAGCTGGCGATCCAGGCGCGTTTCCTGGACGCCAAGTTCCGCCGTTCGGACCTCGATTCATGACCGTCATCCTGCCCAGGGGCGGGAACGTGCTGCTGTCGGACGAGGCACCCGGTATCGAGCGGGTGGGCATCGGCCTCGGCTGGAGCGGCGGGTCCGGCTCGGCCGCCGTCGAGCTGGACGGTTTTGTCGTCCTCGACAACGGCGGTGCGACGTCATCCCAGGTGCTCCTGGCCCATCAGGTGCCGAACCCGACGGAACGGGTCGGCGCTTCCCCGCCACCGCGCCCGCTCGTCGGTGACGTGGAGAAACTTGTTGTCACGCTGGCCGCCGTGCCGGCCGAGGTCAGCCACCTGCAGTTCGGAATGGCGATCTACGACGCGGCCGGGCGCGGGCAGACGTTCCGGTCGGTGCGCCACACCTACGTTCGAGTCCTGAACCACGCCAACAATGTCGAGATCGCCCGCTACAGCCTGGATCCGGGAACTGGGCTGGAGACGGCAATGATCTTCGGTGAGATCTACCGCCACCTGAGGGGATGGAAGTTCCGGGCCGTTGGACAGGGCTACGTCACCGGTCTTCCGGGACTCGCCGGACCCGGCGGAGGGGACATCGCGACGGCGCATCCCAGCAGGGCGGCCGCCTTTCTCACGCGGGCCTCGCCAGCCCGGACCCGGCGGAACGTGGCCGCGCATCTGCACCCGCCGCGCACCGACCCACCCAGGGTGCCCCCGGTGATCGTGCCCTCGTCGCCCCCACGCCCGCAGCCCCCGCACGCACCGCCCGCCGAGCGGGACCCTGCCGTGGCACGGCTGCCCACACCGCCGGCCGGACCCGCACAGCCGGCCGGACCTGCGGCACCGGCCACGCCCGTGCCGGCAGCTACCCGTTCGCCGCTCGACCTCAGCGGGCCCGACGAGGCCGCCCCGGCAGCCGTGGCCCGTGCGACGGCCACCCGTGCCCCGGCACGGCCGTCATCCACCCGCATCAACTACGGCGAGCATTCTTCGCGTCACAAGCAGCGTATGGAACATGTCACCGTGCTCGATGACGATCATCCAGCCACTGCCTGGACGGAAGAGAAACGCGGCTCGGGCACCATGACCGTGACCCTGCAGTGGGCGCTGCTGAAAACCCAGACGGGACTGCCCCGCCCGAGCAACATCCATCTCGGCTGTCTCTGGCAGGCGAACGATGCGGCGGCCGGCCTCATGCAGGACCTCGGCGACACCGTCAGCGCCCCTGGGCACGCGGCTCCCCGCCAGGTGTTGCGGCTAGGCCGCCGCGACGAGCTGGAAGGGCAAACGATCTTTGTTGATCTGGGAGCGCTCCTGACGTTCAGGCGCTTCTTCGTTTTCGCCTACGGGCTGCACACCGCGCCGGAGTGGTCCCTGCTGCGACCGGTGCTCACCGTTGCCGCCCGGACCGGCGAGCAACTCACAATCCGCCTGGGTGACGCGCCGCCGAGAGCTCGGATCTGTGTCGTCGCGTCGTTCCACGTCGCGCAGGACGACGTGATCATCCGACGGGAGAACGACTTCCTCGAGGGAGTCCAGGCCGACGTCGCAGTGCGTCACGGCTGGTCACTGGAGTGGAGCCCAGGCGGGGAAACTCTGCGTGACGTTCCGTAGCGACATCGCCGGCCGACGACGGTCTCCGGCACCGAACGGCGCGTCCCGTGCCGGGAGAGGCTGTGATCCTGTCACGCGGTGCCGGACGGCCTCGCGGACGCGTCGTCCCGCGCGATGACGCCGATGTCCGCCTGGTCGGTGAAGAGCCCGTCGATGCCGGCTTTCAGGTACCTCACCTGCTCGTCGATCGCCCGGCCGAAGTCGTTGGGGCTGGTACCCCGCCGGTAGTCCGCCGGCAGGAAGCTGTTCTCCGCCCGGAAGGTGTACGGGTGCACCACCAGCCCCGCGGCGTGCGCGTCGGCGACCAGCGCGGTCGGTGCGCCCAGCGTGCCGTCCGCGGCCCACGGGATGACCTGTGTCTTCTCCGGTCCGATGCCGTTCGCGTAGCTCGAGATCTGCCGCAGCCCGGCCGGCGTCGACAGGTCCGCGTAGGTCCGCGGGTCACCGGCGTCGACCAGGTCGAACGGGGCGCCGCTGGCGCTGAGCAGCTGCACCGAAGCGGTGCGCAGACCGAGTTTGCGCAGCTGGGCCAGGTTCGTCGTCTCGAACGACTGCACGAACACCGGGGCGCCCTGGTTGTTCAGGCCATGCTTGCCCAGGGCGTCCACGAGCCGCTGCTCCAACGGCAGATCGGCCTTCTGGAAATACGTCGGATGCTTGGTCTCCGGGTAGACTCCGATTTCACGCCCGAGTTCGCGGGAAAGTCGCTGGCGCAGTTCCAGCACTTCGGCGAACGTCGGGATCTCGAACCGGCCGTCATATATCGTGTTCTCCTGCCGAACGGCTGGCAGCCGCTCCTTGGCGCGCAGCGTTTTCAGCTCGGCAAGTGTGAAGTCCTCCGTGAACCAGCCGGTGGTCGGTACACCGTCCAGTATCTTGGTCGCTCTGCGGGAGGCGAACTCCGGGTGGTCGGCGACGTTGGTGGTGCCGCCGATTTCCGGCTCGTGTCGGCAGACCAGGACGCCACACCTGCCGAGGCAGCCGAAGCCGTCGACAGGACGGTGGTGGTGGTGGCGAGCGGGGCCACAACAATACCCGCAATCACGGAGCGGCGGTCCACGTATCCTCCAGCGTAATAGCGGCGACCTTCGCCGACGGCATGCACCGCACAGCAAATCGACAGGAGAGAACGAGCACACAGATCACGCGTTACCTGCCGCCATCGGTCAGCCGTCGGATCGGTGAACCCGCTGACTGGAAAGCCCCCGGTTGGCGAGCTGGTGAAAAGCCGGACAGCAGCCGGCCGGCTTTCGTGGGCCGACAACTCCACCGGCGGCCATACACGCCCGATGGACGGACCAACAATGGGGCATCTCGAAGTGCCCCGTAGCGGGAGTGCGCGCACCCGGCGCCGGCACAGGCCGGACGGGCCCGCGGTGTTCGCCAGCTCCTTGATCAGGGAAGGTGGGTGGATACGTCAACGTCCCACCTGCCCACCTGCCCCGGCCGGCGGAGTACGTCGGGTTCTGACGATGCGTCCAAACTACTGGCCACTGATACGTCGATACCGGTAGCGTCGCGTGAAAGGTCACGATCTTGCCTGCTCTGTTGTTGACCCTGGCGATTCTGTCCGAGGTGACCGCGACGGTGAATCTGCGGCTGTCGGAAGGATTCACCAAGCCGTTTCCCTCGATCGTCGCGGTAGTGGGATACATTGTGGCTTTCGGCCTGCTGTCACAGATACTCAAAATGGGAATGAGTATCGGGGTGGCCTACGGGGTTTGGGCTGCCAGCGGTATTGCGCTGGTAGCGTTCATCGGAGCCATTTTTCTCGGTGACAAACTGTCCCTGGTGCAGGTGGGCGGTATTGTGCTGATGATCGGCGGAGTCCTCGCCATTGAGCTGGGAGCGACCACGCGCTAATGGCGTACCACGGTGCCGATCGTGCAGGGCTTGCCGGTCTCGTTCGTGGCGACGACGCGGATGACGCCGAGAGATCGTCCTGGATGCTCGATGTTCGCGGTCAGTTGGACGTTCGTCAGCGGCGGGATGTTGCGGACGTAGTGGACGTGGATGGAGACCGTGCGCGCCGGGCGCGGCAGGGTGAGCGCCGCGAGCCAGTCGGTGAGGCAGAGGGTCACACCGCCATGCAGGTTGCCGAGCGGGTTGGCCAGCCGCGGGAGTGCCGTCACATCCAGGTGCGGGGGCCGCACGGTCACAGCGTGGCCGAAAAGGCCGGCGAACGTGTCGGCGTCCAGCGGCTCGTCGGTCGTGACGGCCCCGTTGGCGATCACGTCCTCCGGGGGTGACCGGTCGATCCAGCGGCCTCGCTCCTGGCAGTATGCGACGACGTCGCCCGACTCGGTGCGGACGCGGCCCCGCGCCAGGGCGCCTACCTCGTCCACGTGGACGACGCGGCCCTCGGCGTGGACCATCGTCCCGTCCAGGGGAAGATCTCGGACGATGTCGAGCGTGATCTCGGTACTGATCGACCACGTCCCGGTCACCGCGCCGATGGCGTAACCGGGAACGTCGTCGATCAGGACACCGAGCGCGCCGGCCGGTGTCACGGCGGGCCCGGGGCCCTGGTCCTGGCCCGGATCGTCCGTCGACAGCCAGGGCCCGAGCGGCATGGCGCTCGTCACGAGGCCGTCCGGGTGGAACTGAAACGGCTCCACGCGGAACAACCGCTCGGGAATGCCCAGCACGAATGGCATCGGTCGGTCGGACGAGAGTGGCGCCGCGTCGGGGCCGCCCATCATGGCACTCACAGGAACCTCGCGATGACTGGTCTCAGAGAGGCGTCGGAGTTCACAGAGGCGTTGGAGTGCTGCCGGCACGGCCGCGGTCCACCCGGTCGAAGAACTCCTGAGATCGCTTCATGACGGTGGGGTTGCCGCCGCACAGCGCATATCCCCACATCGCCTCCACCCGGAGCTGGTCGTGAAGCGGCTGGCCGATGATTTCCAGCACGGTCTCCTTGGCGGATTCGATGGCTGCCTGGTCGCAGCGCAGAATGCTGTCGACGACCTTCTCCACCTCGTCGACGAGCTCGTCGTGGGAGACGACAGCGTTGACCATGTTGGCGGTGTAGGCGCGCTGCGCGGTGACCGGATTCCCGGTGAGCAGGAGCTCCAGGGCGAATCCGACTCCGCAGCTGTTGACGAGGCGGACGATCCCGCCGTCGGCGGGATGCATGCCCCGGCGGACCTCGAAGGTTCCGAACTGGGCGCGGTCACTGGCGATCCGCAGGTCACATGCCATGACCAGCTCGACTCCGTGGCCGACGCACCAGCCGTTGACCGCGGCCACGATGGGTTTGGCGATCCGTGACAGCGGGCCGCGTGTGATGCCGCTGACCCCGTCCTCGAGGCGCTCCCGGCCGACCATCGGGCCGACGGTCTGCCACTCCGGAGCGTGGGTACGCAGGTCGGCGCCCGAGGTGAAGGCGTCGCCCGCGCCAGTGATAACGGCTACCCGGAGTGCTGGATCGTCCCGGAAGTCCGTCCATATCTCGTACAGGCGGTCGCTGGTCTCGATGTCGATCGCGTTCTTGACCTCTGGACGGTTGAGGGTGATCCAGGCGACCGGCCCCCGCTTCTCGTAGAGGACCTTGTCCAAGCGGCTCATCGGGCTCCTCGGAGAGTGCGCGGTAACGGTGCGCCGACAGAGATCAACATCGTGAGTCTTGTTGGGTCCGCGTCGCGGACGGTGATCGTTCGATCCTTGGGATGTAGCAGCATGCCGACCTCTTCCGACCCTGGAACTGAATATCCATTCTGTTCCCGGTTTGCAGTGTGGCCGCACAGCCCGCGACCCGCAAGAGGATCGAGAGGTGTCGATCAGGGGCGAAGTCGACAGCCGCGGGACGACAGCCGCGGGACGGCGGGCACGGTGCGCTGGGCGCATGCGCGGCGTACCGGGCGCATGCGCGGCGCGCTGGGTGCGGAAGCCTCAGGTCAGCGAGTGAGGGGGCTGTCCAGGACCTGCAGGGCGATCGCGGTGAGAGTATCCGCGAGGACTTCCGGCGGCAGAGAACTGTTGTAGACCAGCGAGGACTGGACCGCGCCGATGGTCGCGTGCACCAGGCACTCCGCGCTCACGGGATCGAGATCCGGCCGCAGGGAGAGGAGAAGATCCGTCCACGTTTCGACGTAGGCGCGCTGCTTGCCGCGGAGACGAACGAGATCCGCGTCCCGCAGATTGCGCTCCTCCTGGTAGTAGACACGCGCGAAGGCGCGTTGACGTACGACGAACTCCACCTGGAGCCGAGCGATCTCGATCAGTGCCTCGCGTGTCCGCCCCAGACGTTCGACAGCGCCGACCTGCTCGGCCCGCAGACGATCCAGGCACTGATCGAACAACTCGACCAGCAGATCCTGCTTGCTGGGGAAGTGCCAGTAGATCGCCGACGCGGCGATCCCGACCTCGGCGCCGATCTCGGCCATCGACACGCCGCCGTAGCCGCGCCGTGCCAGCAGTTCGGCGGTCGCGTCGATGATGGACTGGCGGCGGTTCGGATCGCGCTTCCGGACGCCCGCCACGGCCGTGCCGCCCCCACGCCGCCCGGCATCCTGCGCTGCGTCCACCACGTCAGGAACCATACGGTCCCCGGCCACATCCGAGGAAACGGTGCGGGTAAAGCGGCTCCGGGCGATCCTGGGCGGTCAGGGACCTGTTCGCCAGCGGCCAACGGCCGAAGATCGAATACCATGCGGTCGTGAGCGCGCACGGTGACACCGCCGACCCTGACGGGCGGCTGGTGTCGCGTGTGTCGACGCTCCCAGCGCGGGGAAGGCGGAGGCCGCTACCGCTACCGCCGCCAGCTTGTCGACGGTCGTGGATATTGTCACGGCGCATCTGCCCGGTGTCTGTTCCGGCGCCGACGGTCGTCGCTCCTGACCTGGGCTGCCTCGCCTATCCGAAACTCCCGGGCGTGCCGCTAGCCGATCTTGGGCCGCCTGCGGACGCGGCGCGGGTGGCGGCCATCGCCGCGTCGCTCGGGTATCTGCTGGCTTCGCTGCACGCCGTCCCACCGGAACGGGTCGCCGGCCTGGTCGAGCCGGACGACCAGCCGACCAGCGGATGGCGACAGGACGCGGTCGAGCTCTACGCGCAGGTCACCGACGCCGTTCCGGCGCGTCACCGGTGACCGATCGAGATCTTCTTGGAGGCCCCACCGCCCGCCGACAGGGCGGAGCTCGTGTTCTCGCACAACGACCTCGGGATCGAGCACGTCCTTGTCGATCCCGGCACCGGCTCGGTCACCGGCGTGATCGACTGGAGCGAAGCCGCGCTCACCGACCCCGCCTACGACCTCGGTCTGCTCTGCCGTGACCTCGGCGACGTGGCGCTGACGACCGCCGTCGGCAGACTCCGGCACGCCCACGACCAGGCGTTCTCGCTGCGAGAACGGGCTGTCTTCCACGCACGCTGCAGCGTCCTCGAGGACTTCGCCTACGGCCTGGAGACGGGGCGGCAAACCTACACCGACAGAGGCCTCGCCGCACTGAACCGACTTTTCCCGTCGTAGGACGCGCTTTACCCCTCCAGGGCTCGCTTCGTCATCGCCTGGAAGAGCGAACGGCGCGTCGGGCACCACCCGCTGGTAGACCTTCACGAAGGCGTCCGCCACCTTGGACGGAAGCTGGAACACGTGCCCGAACACCGCCAGCCGGATGGTCACCGCAGTCATCGCCAACGCCGTACGAGAGCCACAACCATAAACAGTCCATCGGCGGGTGGGATACCCGAAGCCTGCCGGGAGGCCGCCGGCTTGGCGGGGCCGCGGGGCGCCATGGTGATGGCCGGTGCCGCCTGCTACGAGCCGAGCTGTCATCCTCCAGATCAGGAGGCGAGGCCCGAGCGCCTTCAAGACCCCGCCACAGTCGCCGTATTTTTGTGTAGTGGATTTAGACGATGCGTTGCGTGCTTTGGCGACGCTGCAGAGGACTTCCAGTCGGGATACCCAGTGGCCGTACCAGCCTTTGACGTTGTTGTGGGCAGTCGAACGTGCCGCGGAAGGCGTGCGGTTGAGCCGATGGTCGCGGGCACGTGCGGGACTGGCCGCCGCCCTCGCGACGGACGGTACCGCGGGTCATCGACGGGTAACGCCGGAATATCCTGTCGTTGCGCTTCGGGACTCGCCGTTGTGGGAGATCCGCGCCAGCTCACCAGCGCCGCCGGGACACAGCCCGCAGCCACGCCGGTGGCTGGATCGGGAAGATCCCGAGTTCGGTCTCTCCGTGCCTGCCTTCGACCTCCTGCGGGATGACCGTCACCGTGAACAGTTCGTTACGGCGCTGCGCGGTCTCATCGAGCAGACCACCGGTGCTGACGGCACGGCTGGCATCTTCTGGGAGATCCAGCCGGGAGTTGTCGCGGTACGCCGTGACATCCACGCTCGATATGGCGGTCGACGGCAAGGCGGCATCGGCCCGTCCCGCTCTACCCCTAATATTCTGATCTTCACCGACCCTGTGCGTGGCAGGACGCACGGCTATTTCGACGGGTGGGGAGATGACGGCTGCTTCCACTACACAGGGGAAGGGCAAGTCGGTGATCAGCAGATGCTTCAAGGTAACCTAGCCATCCTGCGCCACCAGGAAGATGGACGCGCACTTCGCCTTTTCCGCGCCGTACGAGACGGTGTCCAATACCTTGGGGTGTTCGCGATCGATCCCGATCGTCCGTGGTACACGAGCGAAGCCCCGGAAACCGGCGGCGGGCCGCTTCGCACGGTCATCATATTCCGACTCCGCCCCCAGGGGCCGATGCAGTCGTTCGAGGCACCTCTCCCATCAACCCCCACCACGACCAGCCGTATTATCTCCGTACCAGTAGAGGCATCGAATATCGAACAGTACAGTCTGACCAGCTCGAGGGAGCTGACCACTGCAGTCCGGCGAGAAGCCGCCCTTGTCCGCTCATACACTGAGCACCTTCGATCTCTTGGCCACGAGATATGTCGAAAGCAGATCGTGCCCCCCAATGAGCTACGCCCACTCTTCACTGATCTCTACGACGTGACAGCCAGTGAGCTCATTGAAGCCAAAGGTACCGTCACCCGTGAGACCATCCGCATGGGCATCGGTCAACTCCTCGACTATCGCCGTTTCATCGATCCGTCTCCACGTCTGGTTCTCCTCGTTCCCTCAAGACCGCGTCCAGATTTGCTGCACCTGTGCGCCACCGTGGGCGTCACGGCCGTGTGGAAGGCCGGCGATGACTGGCGGCGAACATGACGGTCTTTCCCGGACCGCGTTTTCATGGCCGCGTAGCGACCACCCTTCCGCGCGGGCTTGTTCGACCAGGCATCTCGCCTGACCAGCGATGGGTGGGGCAGCGGAGCTTATCGTGAGGTTGCTGGTTCGGCGGCGGGCAAGGGATGGCGTGGGGACAGGGCGAAGGCCTGGGCGAGAAGGGCCTGGGAGTGTTGGCGGTCGGCGGGGTTGGCGATGAGGTCCTGGATCATCAGCTCGTCGGCGCCGCTTTCCCTTGAGCATCTGCTCCAGCGTGTCGCGGACGTCGTTGGGGCCGCCGGCTATGAAGCGGGGCCATCGGCTGTCCACGATGGTGGTGGGTTCTTTTTCTGGGCGTCTGTCAGTTCCCAGGCAGCCTCGTCGGCGGACGGCAGCGTCGCGGCGGCGCCGACGCGTCCCAGCCGGGCGTAGAAGCCCTTGGCTGAATTGACCAGGTGTCGGCCTTCGGCAGGCGTGTCACCCACGGTTACGTTGACGGCGAGAATGGCGCGTGGGGAGTCCAGTCCGAAACGATGTCAGGCTGGTGACATCGCGCGGCGCTCCGGTTATGACCTGCCGCAGGCGTCCTGGTCGCTGTTGGAATATCTCGACGCCCGCGGCGCGCTGCGGGTGTCTGACATCGCGGCCTGCCACGGCGTCGACATCTCCTCGATCACGCCCCGTCTCAAGAAGCTGGAACGCGCCGGCCTCATCGCGCGCGGAAGAGTGGCCACCGACGCGCGGGCCTTCCTCATCAGCATTACTCCGGAGGGTGTGCAGGCGCTGGAGAGCGTCCATGCGGCCCGCCGGGAGATTCTCGGGCGCGTCGTCGGCGGCACCGATCCGGCGCGGCTCGCGGTCACCGCCGATGTCCTCTCCTGTGTCGCGCTCCGTCTGGCGGACGAGCCCGCACCGGTCACGGCGGACTGATCGGCGGCCGGCCGTTTCACCGCGCCGGAAGTCACGAAGCTGAAGAGCTCCCGCGCCGCCGGCTCGGAGCGGGAGCACGGCTCGGAGGAGGCCCCGCCGTGGGCGGGCGATCCTGCCGTTGAGTGACACCGCCGTTGGGCGGCCCTGCCGGAGGGGTTCGTGAGGCTGGGCGCGTGGACGGGCGAACATGCTTGCCTGAAGCAACTATTTGGTCAAACCATTGAAAACATCGATCTTATGCCACTAAAATCCGGCCATGCTTGCGGCTGGCGTGAGCCATCTGTCGTTTGAGATTTCGGTCCGGCCCGTGCGACCGAAATGAATGTGCGTTCAGGTATCCACGACGAAGCGGAGGTTCTGATGGTCGGTGTGGAGACAGACACGGCTACGCCCACGGTCTACGACCGCTACGACACCGAGTCGATCAAGAAGTTCCGGGAGAACGGTTGGTGGCAGGATAGCTCGGCCGCCGCCTTACTCGACCGGTGGGCGGACACGACACCGACTCGCCGGTTCGTCTCCGACGGCACCACCGAACTCGACTACGCCACGGTCCGTGAGCGTGCCCATGGTCTTGCCGCCACGCTCGCGCACCGCGGCGTCCGGCCCGGCGACCGGGTAGCGGTCCAACTGCCGAACTGGGCCGAGTTCGTGATCTCCTACCTCGCGCTCGCGCGGCTCGGCGCGGTCACAGTACCGATCATGGCAGTGTACCGGCACGCGGAGATCGCCCATGTCCTGCGCAACTCCGGCGCGGTCGCCGCGATCACCACCGGGACCTTCCGCGGCTTCGACCACGCGGCGATGTTCCGCGCGCTACAGGTCGAGGCCCCGGCCCTCAGGACCCTCGTGATCGCCCGTGGTGAGGCGGCCCCGGGCGAGCTCACGTTCGCCGAGGCCACCGCCACCGTACCCGGCCCGGACGAGCTGGGCCCGCACTCGGACCCGGACACCCCGCACGTCATCGTCTACACCTCGGGCACCGAGTCCACGGCGAAGGGCTGCGTGCACACCTGGAACACCCTGGACTTCTCCGGCCGTGGCCTGGCCCACAACGTCTTCCAGCTCACCGCCGAGGACGTCATGTTCATGCCGTCGCCGGTCGCGCACGCCACCGGGCTGGTCGTCGGCGTGCTGGTCCCGCTGGCCGTCGGCGCCGAGACGCATCTGCTCGACGTCTGGGAGCCGAACGAGGGCCTGCGCCGCATCGAGAAGTACCGCACCACCGCCACCGCGACCGCGACCCCGTTCGTCCGGATGGCACTGGACGCGGCGCCGGAGGCGAAGCGGGACCTGTCGTCGATGCGGTTCTGGCTCTGCGCCGGCGCGCCGATCCCTGAGACGCTGGCCCTGGAGTTCGAGCGGACCTTCACCAACGGTGTGCTGATGCCGCTCTACGGCTGCAGCGAGCTGATGGCGGCGACCTGCTGCCACCCCGGCGACCCGATCGAGCGCCGCGCCGGCTCGGACGGTTCCCCCGCGCTCGACGGCATCCGGATCAGGCTCGTCGGCCCTGACGGCGAGGTCGGGCCTGGTGAGGAGGGTGAGATCACCTATTCGGGCCCGGGCGCGATCCTCGGCTACTGGCGTGAGCCCGAGCGGACCGCGGCGACGATCGACAGCGGGGGCTGGCACCACACCGGGGACCTCGGCCGATTCGACGCCGACGGCTACCTGCGGGTGACCGGGCGGCTCAAGGACATCATCATCCGCGGTGGTACCAACATCAGCGCCGCCGAGATCGAGGGATACATCCTCGCGCATCCAGATGTCTCCCAGGTCGCCGTCGTCGCCTACCCGGACGAGCGCCTCGGCGAGAAGGCGTGCGCCATCGTCGTCCCGGTCAAGGGAGCGGCACCCACGCTGAAGGACATCACGGACTTCCTGCGCCTCGAACGCCGGATCGTCACGCAGAAGCTGCCCGAACGGCTCGTCCTGGTCGACGAGCTCCCGATGACCGCCACCGGCAAGGTCCAGAAGTTCCGGCTTCGCGAGCTGGCCCGGGGCGAGTCCTGAACCGTCCTGAACCATGAAGCTCGCCCTTTCCGACCACCAGCGGGAGGTGCCGGCGTCACGCCTGCTCGGAGCGGAGAGCCAGGGTCTGGCTCAGGTCACGCAGGGCTTCGGCTACCGCCGTGCCCTGCCTGGCCTACCCTGGCCTGCCCTGTCTGCCCCCGCTCTGTCCGGCGGTCGCGCGGCAGCCACTCGACGAGATCTGCGGTCCTGCACGCGGACCCGGGCGAGTATGGGCATACCGCTGGAGTACGGCGTAGCGCTGTGGGAACACCAGGGTGTGTCGTTCCCGCAGGCCGAGGCTGAAACCCAGCCGGTCGGGCTCCGGTCGCTGTGCCCGCGGACGCCGTAGCCGACGGATCGCGGCCCGCCGCACACCGCGGATGCCGCGACACGCAAGTGAGAAGACGATCATTTTCGACGGAAGGTGGGACGATGAGCGGGTCGATCACGCTGCGGATCGCTGACGGGATTGGCCACCTCACGCTCACCCAGCCGGACCGGGGCAACCCGTTCGACCTGGCGTTCTGCACCGAAATGAGTCGTGCTGCCACCGAGTGCGACGAGAATGACAAGGTCCGTGCGGTGCTGATCGACGCGCAGGGCCCCTACTTCACGGTCGGCGCGGACCTGAAGACCATGACACGCGACCGCGAGGCCCTGCCCCGCTTCATCAAGGACGCCACGGTCGGCCTGCACTCGGCGATCTCCCGGTTCGCCCGGATGCGGGCCCCGGTCGTCGTCGCCGTACACGCGCTGGCGGTCGGTGGCGGCGTCGCGCTCTCCGCCGCCGCCGACTTCTGCCTGGCCGCCCGCGGCGCACGGTTCTACGCCGCCTACACCGGGATCGGACTGCTCTGCGACGGGGGTGGTTCCACGTTCCTCCCCCGGCGGATCGGCGTCCGCCGCAGCGCCGAGTTCCTCATGCGCAACCAGACCTGGAGCGCCGAGGAAGCCCTTGGACACGGACTGGTGAGCGAGGTCGTCGACGACGAGGAGCTGGAGAAGGCGGCGTGGTCGCTCGCCACCGAGCTGGCCGCGGGCCCCACCGTGTCGTTCGGTGAGATCAAGAACCTGCTGCTCTCGACGTGGGAGCAGCCCATCGAGGCGCAGATGGAGCTCGAGGCCCGCGCGATGGCCCGCGTCTGCCACAGCGATGACGCCTGGACCGGCGTCACCGAGGTCGCGGCCCACCGCAAGCCGATATTCCAGGGGCGGTAGGACGCCGGTGCCGTCACGGCAGACGGCGTCCCGTTCTGTCGGGAACGCGGTCCGGTCAGTACGCGGTGGATCTGTTCAGTTTCTCGAGAATTTCCGTGCAGTAGCCGCGGGCGTTCTGTCGCATGCGTACGCTGACGGCGCCCGTGGGGCTGGTGGCCAGTGGCCGGTGGACCCTGTCCAGCACGGCGAACTTCGGCCGCCACGCATTTGGGTCCGCCGGCCCGAGAACGGGCTGGAAAAGCCCCCAGTAAAGCTCAATGAAGAACCAGACGTCCAGCGGTGTGGCGAAGTCGAGCAGGTCGGCGCTGGCCAGCAGACCGAGGGAGTGGGCCTCCCTGTCCCGCGCCTGCCGCAGCCGGGTCAGGACAGGGGTGCTCGACGGCTTGTCCCACTCCACCGCCGCGTCCCACGGGTCGCCGAACAGCGTGCGGAAGGTGGTGTCGACATGGTCTCTGAGGCTGACGTCCGCACGTGACCAGAGCGCTGAGGCGTCGGTCGTCCTGGCCCGCTGCCGAAGATAGTCGGAGAAGTGCGCCGAAAAGGCGCGGTAGCCGCCTTCGAACGGTACCAGTATTCCGATGTCGGCAAGCTGGAGGAGGTCGGGGACGTTCGCTGTCAGCTGCGGCCCGAAAAGAATCTCCAACAGCAGGTCGAGCCGGCCGTCCTCGGCGAGGAGATCACACAGGCCGTCATAGTAGCCGAGAATGAAACGGGACATTCCCCGGGTGATCCTGGACCAGTCGACCCGACCGGTCCGGGCAGCCATGAAACACGCGTCCGACAGGGCTTTGGTCGACAGCCACGGATGGCCACCGGTGAGTTCGCGCAGCGCCGTCAGGGCATCGGGCACGTCGATCGCGACGCCCCGTTCGACGGCCCGCCCGACGAGCTCCGTCAGCTCGTCGTCGTCGAAACAGCGGACCGGGACATCCTCGAAGAGGCCGGGGAGGTTCGAGCCGACCTTGCCGGCCTGGTCGACGATCTGCCGCAGCTCCCGTCTGGACGTGGTGACCCAGATGACCCGCACATCCGGCTCGTTCGCCAGCGCCCGGAGCACTTCGAAGGCATATCCCGGCCGGCCGAAGACGGTCCGGGCGCTGTCGAACTCGTCGAGGATCACGACCACCCGCCAGCCGTGCCGCTTCACCAGGCGCAGCGCCTTCTTGGCGTCCATGTAGAACTCGTCCCACTCCCGAGCCGGATCGCCGGCCTGTCGCACCGCGGTGTTCAGGGAGTCGCGTAGTTCGCTGTCGTACAGCCCGCCGACGTTGTTCAGCTCGTCGCGTACACCATCCAGCACCCTGTGGACGAGGTTGGTCAGTCCCGTGCAGTCCGCGAGGGTGATCCACAGGGGGGCCACCCTGGGCGCGGCACGCCGGGCCGCGGGCGTCATGAGCGTTTCCTGGGCGAGGGAGGACTTTCCTGTCCGCGGCGGGCCGACCAGCGCCGCCGAGTCCCCCTCGGCCGAGCGCACGACGCGTTGCAGCAGGCGGGCCCGTTCGTCGTGGCGGCCGACGAACTGCTCGCCGGAGACCGGGTTGCCGTAGTCGTACGGGTCGATCCAGCCGTCCGTGGCTGTGGGCGGGGGCGGGGGCGGGGCAGAGCCGGCCGCTACTGGCCCGGTCACAGCCGACTCGCGTAGTTGACCTGCAGCCAACGCGCGAAAAGCCCCACCCGTATCCGCCAGCGGTCGGGCGAAAGCGGTTCGATGACATCACGGAGCTGAAGGTCCTCGAGTATGGGGCGGACGTCCCAGCCCAGCGCGCCGGCCTCCGGGGTGGCCGGGTCAAGATACCGGTCCGCGCCGAAACTGCGGCTGCACGCGACCAGCGTGCCGATCACCTGTTCCGGCGGGATGGCCGACAGCCGGACGTCGCCGGGATTCAGCAGGTTGTCGAAGTCACTGGTGTCGTGCAGCGACGCGACCAGGTCCTCCAGAACGGCCTCCACATCGGCCGGCCCCACGTACATGCGGCTGCCCCGGTTGAGGTAGTCGACCAGCCGCTGGCAGAACTTCTGGATGTAGAAGGGATTACCGGCCGTCAGATCGAAGATCATGTCCACCGAGTTGCCGAGATAACGGGTCGGGCCCTGCCGGCCGCCGATCCGGATCGGATCCTCGACGAGTTTCCCCGCGTCCTCCCGGGACAGGTAGTTCACCCGCTCGGACCGGCTGACCTGGAACTCGTTCGAATAGTTCCGCATGAATTCCTGGGTGAGGTCCTGGCCGATGACGAGCGCGCCGAAGTTGCCTCGTTCGAGCAGACCCTTCCAGGCTTTCATGAACGTGTCCGGAAGGTGTCCTTTCCGGATTTCCTCGTAGATGTTCGTGAACTCGTCGATGAGCAGGACGAAGCGCACGTCCGCGAGGTCGTCAAAGCGTGTGAGCCAGCGCTGGACCAGTTTCATGAAATCGATCAGGGAGCCCTGCGGAAGCTCCCTGATGTCGGCCAGCCGTGGCTCCGGGACGTCGAGCTGAATATTGCGTTCGGCGGCTAGTGTCCTGAGTCGTTGATTCGTGTGCAGATAGAATGGGCTGGTGCCTGGCCCGAGCGCGGATCCCATCGAGTTGTCGTCTGCTGAGCGTGCGGTGCTGGAGGGCTGGGCCCGACGGCGGAAGACCGCGCAGGCGCTGGCGTTGCGCTCGCGGATCGTGCTGGCCTGCGCGGACGGTGGGACGAACTCGGGGGTCGCGGCCGAGCTCGGGATCACCCGGGGAACGGTCGCGAAATGGCGGGAGCGGTTCGCGGTCGACCGGCTGGAGGGCCTGTCAGACGAGGCACGTCCGGGAGCGCCTCGGAAGGTCACCGACGCCCAGGTCGAGGCGGTGATCGCGAGGACGTTGGAGGAGAAGCCACCGAACGGCGATACCCATTGGACATCGCGGTCGATGGCGAGGGCCAGTGGGCTGTCGCAGTCGACGGTGTCACGGATGTGGCGGGCGTTCGGGTTGAAGCCGCATCTGGTCGAGACGTGGAAGCTGTCCACCGACCCGCTGTTCGTGGACAATGTCCGTGACGTGGTCGGGGTCTACCTCGACCCGCCGGAGAAGGCGATCGTGCTCTGCGTCGACGAAAAGTCGCAGGTGCAAGCTTTGGATCGCACGGCACCGGTGCTGCCCCTGATGCCGGGTACCCCGCAGCGGATGACCCACGACTACGTCCGCCATGGCACGACCAGCCTGTTCGCCGCGCTCGACCCGACGTCCGGGTCGGTGATCGCGCAGACCTTCCGGCGGCACCGTCACCAGGAGTTCCTGCGCTTCCTCAAGCTGATCGACTCCTCGGTCCCGAAGGGCTACGACCTGCACCTGGTCCTGGACAACTACGCCACCCACAAGACCCCGGCGGTGAAGAACTGGCTGCTGCGCCACCCCCGCTTCCACCTGCACTTCACCCCGACCTCGGCGTCGTGGATGAACCTGGTCGAGCGCTGGTTCGCGGAGCTGACCACCCGCAAGCTGCGCCGATCGACGCACCGCTCGGTCGTCGAACTCGAAGCCGACATCCGCCGATGGATCAACGCCTGGAACAAGGACCCGAAGCCGTTCGTCTGGGCCAAGACCGCCGACGAGATCCTCGAGACCCTCGCCGCCTACTGCCAGCGAATCAACGACTCAGGACAGTAGGCGGCCGACCGCATCGTACACGGTGCGGGCCACCCGGTAGAAGAAGCTGGCGAAGACGTGATCGCCGGCGCCGAGGTCGACGATGACGTCGTTGATGCTGAACGGCACCGGGACGATGGGCAGGGCCAGACGCTGCTCGAGATGGTTCGAGATGCTGGTCTTGCCGGTCCGTTTCTGCCCGTAGATCACAATGCTCTTGGTGCCGGTGTGCTGGATCGCCTCGGCCAGTTCGGTGATGAGGCTGTCCCGGCCGAAGAGCATGTCGGGATTCTTCACCGGCGCCCCGGCGCTGTACGGGTTGGCGAATCCCTCGAAGTCGTCCTTCGAGTAGAGCTGAAGCCCGTGCAGGGTCTCGTCGGAGACGACCTCGTGACCGGTACGGGTCACAAAGGACACCCGGGTACGCAGGGTGACCACGTGTTCGGACCGCGCGGCCGGCGCGACGACTATCGGAATGGTCAGCGACACTGATTCGCCCGCGCCGAGCGCCTCCGTGACGGAGAAGTGCCGCTGTTGCGCGGTGTACGCGTCCGGGCTGGGCAGCAGTTCCAGCCGCACCCGGCTCGCCGGGCTGTGACCGGGCCGGTTCGTCACCGCGAGCTGCACGCTGATCGCGCCGTCGTCCCGCAGGGACACGTTGTCGACGATGAGCTGGGTGTCGAGCTCGTTCGGTTCCGCCGCGATCTCCACCTCGGTGAAGTGAGCGTGTACGGCGTCCCGCAACCGGAGGAAGTACGGGCGCAGGCCGCCGATCGTCAGCTGGGTCCGGTTCTCCTCGGCCAGCTGGACGAGCTGCCGGCAGCTGTCGTCGATTTTTTTGGCGAGACGTTCCTGTTCGAGATACTTCTGTTGCGAGGTGTACTCGCGCACGATGTTCAGCAGGTCCGCCGCGTCACGCAGCAGCCGGTTCTCGAGCGCGGTCGGGTTACTCTGCTGGATGCGGTCCAGGGTGCTCTTCTGCTCGCTGAGCGTGCTCAGGTCACCGGCCTGCGCGTGGAGAAAGTGGAAGTTCTGGTCGGTCTCCTCGGAGCGCCGTTTCAGTACGTCGATCGCCGCCTGCCAGGCATTGACGAGGTCCTCCTCGTCGCGCCCGGTCTGCGGGACCTCGATGCCGATGTCCTCGCGCAGCCCGTCGAGAACCTGCGTACGTAACGTCTTCGTGTAGGCGGCGGCGTTGACGACCATCTTCTGCAGATCGACGCTTCTCGCCGTCACCGGCAGCAGCGACACCAGCAGCTGCCGCCTGGACGTGCGGAGCGCGGATTCGAGCGCCTCCCGCAGCGGTGCCGGGTCGAGCACATCACCCTGGCTGCTCGCGTAGAACGTCATCAGGAACTGGCGCAGCTTCACCCCGAGCAGGTCGGCCTCCCATTTCGGGCTGACCGTCAACGCCTCCTGATAATAGGTACGGATAGCCTCGAAGGGCTTGTGGTCCGCGGCCATGGCGTCGCCCATCGCCGCGCTGTAGAACCGCAGGTTGTTCCGGATCCGTGAGGAGTCGTCGGAGCCGATGTCGATAAGAATCCGGGCCGCCGAAAGATTGGCGCCGGCCCGGGCGTGGGCGCGGGCGTCCTTGGCCCGCCAGCGGGCGAAGTTCTCGATGCGGTTGACGTCGCGCAGCTCGAACTGTTTCGTCGACTTCTTCGCGGCGTCCACCAAATCGTACTCGCACCGGTCGAGGTCGAAACTGAGCACCGGGCTGAAGCTGTCGTCCCGTACGTCGGCGAAACGGGCCTTGACCATGGCGTCGACCTCGCTGTACACGCCGGTCTTGCGCGCCTGGACCAGCGTGTCGAGCAGGTGTTTGGCCGAGGCGTCGTCCGGAGCGATCTTCAGGCTCCGCTCGAGTGTCGTCTCGGCCTCGTCGTACCGGCGGTCCCGGGCGTAGACGGTGGCCAGCCGGTTGAGCAGGGGCGGGTGGTTCTGCCTCGGCGTACGGCCGAGCATGGCGGTCAGCCGTTCGACGGCCTGCTCGATGTTGCCCGAATGCGCGGCGATGTCCGCCACGATGTTGTCGAACTGCGTGCGGTTGGCGACCTCGTGCCGGGACTCGTAGTCACGCAGCACGATCAGCGCCTCATCGGAACGGCGAAGCTGGTGCAGCAGGGAGGCGAGGTTCTTGGCGGCACTCTCCGCACGGTTGTCGGCGTCGATCGCCTGGCGGTAGAAACGTTCCGCGGCCGTGTAGTCACGGTGCAGCAGCTTGGCGCGTTCGGCGAGCGCGAACGGGGTGTTACCGACCGGCACCGCCGAGCGTCGGCTCTCCGCTACCCACTCCTCCTCGAGCCGTTTCGCGGTGACGTTGCCCGGGTCGAGGTCGATTGCCCGCCGGATCAGGTTGATCGCCTGGCCGTGCTGCCCGTTCCGGGCGAGCTCGCTGGCCTGCTCCTGCAGGCGTCTGGCGTCCCGGACGTTCTGCGGCACCGCGACCGGCGCCTTCCGCTGCGCCCACCCGGATGCCGCGCTGGCGCGGCGCCGGCCGGCCCCGCGCGGGACGAGCACCGGCTGCGCGGCCTCGGCCGGGATGCCGGCGAGCGCTTCCGCGGCGGCGCGGTCGCGCTCGGCGGGAACCGCGGCGACGGCCATGCGACGTTGCAGGTCCGGCTCCACCGGGATGGACGCCTCGACGACGACGTAGCCCACTCCGTTCGCGAGCGAGCCGTCCGTGCCCCGCCCCGCTTCGACCACGGTGTCGACGACATGACGGAGCAGACCGAAGGCCTTGCCGCTGACGACGAGTTTCAGCAGCACCAGCCATGCCTGTGGATCGTCGGCCGGTGGTGTGTGCGTGAGATACGCGGCCAGTGAATGCCGGGCGGCGGCCTTGTCACCGGTCAGCAGATGATAGGCGGCGAGGTCGCACAGGGCCGGCTCATATCCGAGTTCGACCGCTTCCGCGAATGCCTCGCCGCACCCCGCGACATCTTCCCGCTCATACCGCAGAGCACCGAGCAGCGCATGCCCTTCGGCCAGGTAGGGATGGTCGACGAGGAGGCTGCGGATACCGGCGACGCAGTCGTCCACACGTTCGTACAGGTTGTTTCTCGTGGCGTAGTCGTAACGGCTGCGGGCCTGGTCCCAGCGCTTTCGCACATGGTTCACCAGAACGGTTTCGAGGTCGTAGTAGAGCTTCAGGTCCGGCAGCAACTGGAAGTCCGGGGCGGCGGGAACGAGCTGCGCGTCCTGCACGTCCGGCGCGAGCTTGGTGTGCCGCTCCCGCAGTACCTCGAGATGAGCCACGGGGAGATGGGCCACGGGCAGCTCGATGCCCGGCGGTCCGACGCGCGGCGGCTCGGCGGTGGGTACCAGCCCCAGCGGCGCCGTAGCGGCGGACGGCCCCTTCGGCGCTGTGCCCGGTGGGGCCGTTACCCCGGACGCCGGCGGTTCCGCCGGTACCGTCGGGCCCGGTGCCGTCACCGACGGTGCGGCGGGCGCGGTCGGTGACGGAAGCAGAGTGGGTAGCGACGCCGGAGGCGGTGGGCCAGGCGTCAACGCGGCCGGACGAGCCCCAGCGGGTGCCTGTGTTACCGGTGCCGCGCCATTGGCCGTGCTCTCGGAACTCCCAGTGGAGCAGCCCGGCGTGTAGTCGATCTTCTCGATCGTCTCGGCCAGGATGAGCGATTCACGCTGGTCGACCATGAGAACGAGACAGTCGTCGTCCTCGACGGCGAGAAGCTCACCGGTTTCGGTTTCACCGCTGCGCAGTTTGACCGTGAGTACCGTTCCGAGCGGTACCCGCCGCCGAATGATCGAAAGCTTCACAGCTACCCCCCGGACATCATGTCAGTCGTCCGGGGGACGCATCTCGGCGCCCCCGACGCCATAGCTGTGCCGATGCGTAGGCGGGCCGAGTGTAGCATCGGTCTACGGCCCGGTGACCGGCCGATAGAGGCCTGGGACGGGCGCAGCCCTTCGGCGGACGGAGGGGTCGAGGAAGGGGCGGCGGGGACTTTGCCTTACCACATCCGTGTCCGCCTTGGGCCCGGCCCCGGTGACGAGATAACGCAACTCGACCTCGACGACCGGGAACTTGAGGAACGTGTCCTGGCGCCCTACCGGGCAGGCCGTCCGATCTTCCTGGCCGGCCGAAGTATTTCCCCGGAAACGATCGGCAAGCTCCGTATCAACCGCACGGATCTACCAGCGAAAAAACTGCTCTCGCTGGTACACGCCGACCCCGTCCGCAGACCCGACGCGGGAACAGCGGCGGAGGACGTCGTGGCACGGTGGGGGCGGGACGTGACCGATGAAATGATCGCCCAGCCGGCGGCGGTCGCAACCATCCCTGCGGTCGCGACCGCCGCGACCGTCGCAATCCCGGCCGGTGCCGGTGGGCCGGATGTGCGGAACGTCCCGGATCCGCGAAACGTCTTTGTCGTGCACGGCCGCGACACCGGGGCGCGGGATGCGATGTTCGCCTTTCTCCGGGCGGTGGGCCTGCGTCCGATCGAATGGAACGAAGCCGTGCGGGCGACGGGCCACCCGACTCCGTATATTGGCGAGATCCTCACCACGGCATTCGCGTCGGCGCAGGCGATCGTGGTGCTGCTGACCCCCGATGACGACGCCCGCCTCGCCCCGGCATTCTGGCGCCCGGACGATCCTCCCCATGAAAGGGCGTACACCGGGCAGCCGCGCGCGAACGTCCTGTTCGAGGCCGGCATGGCAATGGCTGTGGACGCGCGGCGCACCGTCCTCGTCGAAGTGGGGAGGGTACGGCCGTTCAGCGACATCGCCGGCCGGCTCGTCCTGCACTTGAACAACAGCGGCCAGCGCCGCCAGGAGTTGGCTCAGCGGCTGGCCGCGGCCGGCTGCCCGATCGATCTCGGTGGTATCGACTGGCATTCCGCCGGGAATTTCGAGGCAACCGTCGCGCACGGGCCGTCGGCCGCGGGCACCGTCCCCGTGACCTGAACTCCGGTGACCCGGACCGGACGCGGAACATCAGCCGCGGGCGGGCCGGTGAAAAAGCCGTACGGCCGCGATTGCTCGACCGCGTTCTCTCCCGGTGGTGGTTCAGAACGCCGGACCGGTGGTACCGGCGATGGCCCATGATCGCATTGGTATAGTCCGCATACTGACGTTTCGCCCGGCTCCACTGGCGGTTTCGCTCAGTCAGGAATGCCGTTTGTACGGGGGGTGGGCTTTGCTCGACGATCATCTGACGTCGGCCAGCGTGACCAGTCCGGCGGTCGTGCGTCTTCAGTTGTCCTTCCGTTGGTCGAATCGGGGTTGTGTGGGATCTCCGCAAGGGGTACTGCGGGTGGAAAAACTTTCCGTGTCATCGTCGGTGTTTCCGCCGTCCGGCCGGAATTGTTTTGATCGACATCTCTGGCGGTAGTGCAAAAAATACGGAGGGAAATTCCGCTCCGCTGACATTCCACGATCCAGTGGTCGGCCCGGCACGTACATCGGACCCAGTTGCCCAGCACGGGTGAACGCTGATTCCTTGGGGAACTTGATGACTACACCTGAACAACCGGCTGGCCAGTCGCCGGATGATCCGAACCAGCCCGGCGCGGGCGTTCCTGGCTACCCGCCGGGCCCCGGGTATCCGCCGCCCCCTGGCTACCAGACCGGTCCCGAGTATCCGCAGGCTGGTTATCAGGCCGGTACCGGGTATCCTCCGCCCGGCTACCAGGGTGGTCCCGAGTACCCGCAGGGATCCGGCTACCCGCAGGGATCCGGCTACCCGCAGGGATCCGGCTACCCCCAGGGTCCTGGCTACCAGGCCGGTGCTGGTTATCCACCGGCGCCCGGCTATCCCATCCCGCAGGGTTACGGACAGGGGCCATACGATCCGGCGGCCCCGTTTGGGCGCCATCCGGTGACCGGAGAGCCATACTCGGACAAGCAGAAGCTGGTTGCCGGACTGCTTCAGATCTTCCTGGGTGGTTTCGGGGCCGGGCGATGGTATCTGGGCGATACCGGTATCGCACTCGCCCAGTTGTTCACCTGCGGTGGTCTCGGAATCTGGGCGCTGATTGATGGGATCATGATTCTCACCGGTAACGTCCGTGACAGTCAGGGCCGTCTGCTCCGTGACTAGTACGGCGGCCATGTGTCTGCGTCGGATTTTCCGGAGGCTCGGTGGCCCGGATACCGCCGGGACGGCATCCGGGCCACCGGAATCATCTCCCCTGGGCTGGGTCGACGCCGGCGTGTACCGCGCGGGGAGCCGTGCGATCACGATCGGCGGTTGGCGACGGCTGATACTCGGCGCGTCGGTATGCGTGCTGGGCGTCGGCTATCTTGCCGTTGCCGACCCGCACGATCCCGATGTGCTCATGCCGATATGCCCGACAAAACTTGTCACGGGATTCGACTGCCCGGCGTGCGGAGGTCTTCGTCTGGTTCATGACCTGCTGCACGGCCAGCTGCGGGCCGCGGCTCATGACAACCTCTTCATGCTGCTCTGCAGCCCGGTGCTGGTGTATCTGATCTGGCGGCAGGCGCGCGCGATCGGCCGGGGAGAACATACGCGCGTTCCCGGTTCGCTCGCTTATGGCCTGGCCGGCGCCGCGCTCGTCTGGACGGTTGTGCGCAACCTGCCTGGATGGCCCCTGACCCCGATATCCACCTGACCGGAGACATCCCATGCCTCTCAACATGTCGGACCCATCGCCAGCCTCTGGTCATCGAGCTGAGGGCCACCCCGAGAGCAGGGAGGCTGTTGACGCGCGTACACGGATGGATCTGGACACAGATCTGTCCCGCCGATCCCATACGTGTATTCATGAGGGTTTTCCACGGCGGGGGATGCGCTGCTGGACGGCGAGGGCGGCCGCCGGGTAGCGGGGGTCGGGGCGCAGCAGGTGCTCGCGCAGACAGGCGTCGGTGAACTTGATGACGTGCTCGTCGCCGTGCTCGACGGCCGCCGCGATCAGGTCGTCGAAGCCGGGTACCTCGGTCTCGGCGGCCCGCGCCCGGATGTCATCCTCGTCGTGGCTGTCCCCGGCGAAGAGGAACAGCAGCGCGGTGTGTGTCTGCCACATCGCGGTCAGCGTCGGCTCGTGCAGGCCGGCGGGCAGATACGGCAGGACGAGGCGCAGGGCCGCGGGCGCGGTCACACCGTGGACGAGCGGGACGGGCGTGTACCTGGTCTGCGCCAGGCACAGGCCGGCGAACTGCGCCGTCATCGTGCTGAGCAGCACCTGGACGTGGTCGGCGCGCAGGGCTTGGAGGGTATCGGTGTAGCCGGGCTGGTCCAACAGGCTGCTCAGCCCGTCCCGCAGCAGAGCGGCCGGTGGCGTCGCAGGGTTGATCGGAGCGCGTGGAGCGGCGGCGACGGCCTCCGCGACGGTGCGCTGCCCGCCCAGGCTGGCCTGCCCGGGCAGGGTGGTGAACCGGGCGGCCCAGTAGGCGAGCCCGCGGGCGAGTTCGGTGATCTGCTGGGGGCTGGGGCTGCTGGTCGCCGCGACGCTGCGCACGGCGTGGGCGGTGCGGATCGGCCCGTGGGTCAGCCGGGAGAACAGGCCGGGCAGCAGGCGCGGCCACCATCGGACGAGCACGTCCCGCCACGGGGCGTCGGCCAGCTCGCGGCGGAACAGCGCCTCCCAGTCCCCGACCCGGTCGAAGGCGCCGAGCGCCGGCCGCCAGGAGGATTCCTCGGCCGGGTCGATGGCGAACCGCGGGCCGGGCGGGTCGTTGTGCGCGATGGCGTTGCGGTAGCCCGTCACCCAGGCGGGGATCGCCTCCGGATGGCCGAGCGCCGCCAGCGCCTCGGCGCCCATCGGGCCGTGATTGGCGAGATCCTGTCGTCCCGCCCGCTCGTACCCGAGATCGTCGAGACGGTCGAGTGCGTCGGTGACCGCGTCGCTGTAGGTGATCGATGTCATGCCCTCACATCCCTTCCGGGCAGACAGTTCAGATCAATTTGTGTCAGCGAATATTTTGGATACACAAACTTTACTAAGATTGTAGCGTGCTGTACGACCAGCAGGTGAGCGCGACCGCGCCCGGGCGGGCAGAACCAGCATCATCACCGGCCTCGGCACCGGCACGTCCGACCGAGCCGCAGCCAGGGGGAGCACAGCCGCCAGAAGGCGAGCCGTCACCAACGGGAGCGGTGTCTCCGACGGAGCAGGATCTCGAGGTCCTGCTGTACGTGCCGTTGCTGTCGGCCTACTTCCAGCGCGCTCGCTCGGAGATGCCGCCCGCGCTCCAGGAGATCTTCAGCAGGCATCGGCTCACCGCCCGCCACGGCGCGGTCCTCAGCCAGTTGCTGACCGGGCATCAGCTCAGCGTCACCGAGCTGGCGGGGCGGCTGGGTGTGACGCTGTCGACCGCCAGTGAACTCGTCGGCAACCTCAGCGACGCCGGCCTTGTCGACCGTCAGGAGGACCCGACCAACCGTCGCCGCACCCTGGTCTCCCTCCGTGAGGAGCACCGGCCGGTCGTTATGTCGTTCATCACCATCCGCGCGGCACCGCTCCTGCGTGCCGTAGCCGGCCTCTCTCCCCGCGACCGCGCCGGCTTCGTTGCAGGCCTGGCCGCCTGGAGCCGTGAGGCGCAGCCCTGAGTTCCGAGACGGGACAACGGAACAACAGCTGTCCTCATGAGGAGCCGACCCTCATGGCCGGCCTCATGAAGGAAGCGGATCCACGGACGTCTGTTTGTGGATGTGGCTGGCGGTGGCCGCCTCGGCGTCGGCAATCGCCTGCTGGGCGTCGTATCTGAGCAGGGCCGGGGCGATGGCGGTGGCGACCAGGACTCCGCCGACGCAGACCAGGCCGCCGCTGACGACGGAGAAGGCCGGTGACACCAGGGCGGCGGCGCTGCCCGCTTCCAGGTCACCGAGCCGGGGGCCGCCGGCGACGACGACGAGGAAGACTCCCTGTAGCCGGCCGCGCATCTCGTCCGGGGTGGCGACGTTGAGGATCGAGGTCCGGAAGATCGCGCTGACCATGTCCGCCATGCCGGCCAGCGCCAGCAGCGGCACGGCGATGACGATGCTGTGGGTGAGCCCGAACCCGGCGATCGCGCCGCCCCAGACAACGATCGCCACCACCACCGCCCGGCCCTGGCGGTTGACCCGGCCGAGCGGGCCGGACAGGCTGGCACCGAGCAGTGCCCCCGCCGCGACCGCCGAGTACAGGACGCTGGCCGTGGTGGCCCCGCCGCCGAACTGGGTCCGGGCCAGCTCGGGGAACAGCGCCCGCGGCATCCCGAAGATCATGGCGATGATGTCCACGGCGAAGGTCATGAGCACGACCGGCTGCCCGGCGAGGAACGTGAGTCCCTCTCTGACGCTCGCCGTCCCGGCCCGCCGCCCGCCGCCCTGCGGCGGCATCGGTGGGAGCCGGGCCAGGCCGTACAACGCCGCGGTGAAGGTGGCCAGGTCCAGCGCGTAGGCCAGGACGTAGCCGCCGGCGGCCACGCTCACTCCGGCGATGAGCGGGCCAGCGGTCAGCGCGGTGTTCCAGCCGATCTGCTGGAGGGCGGTGGCCGCGGGCAATTCCCGCAGCGGCACCAGGTTCGGGATCATCGCCCGCCGTGCCGGCCCGTTGACCGAGACCAGCGCGGACTGCACCGCGATCAGGCAGAACAGCGGCCAGATGGCGCCCGAGCCCGCGTTGGTGGCGTCGACGACAAGCGCGAACAGCAGCAGCCCGGCCGACACCGCGGCCAGTCCGCCGGAGGTGAGCAGGGCGAGGCGCCGCCGGTCGACCGCGTCGGCGATCGCGCCGCCGAGCAGCCCACAGGTGATCAGCGGGACCAGCGCGACCAGGCTGGCCAGCCCAACCTGGAAGGACGAGCCGGTGATGTCGTAGACCTGCAGCGGGACCGCGGTGGCAGTGATCTGAGCGCCGAGCGCGGAGATCGTGTCACCGGCCCAGATACGCCGGTAGGCTGGATAGGCCCGCAGCGGGGAGACGTCTACCAGCAGTTTCCGTGTGACGAAACGTAACGTGAGCCGAGGTCCGCGGGCTGGCTTACCCGCTCTCACCCGGTCTCCTCACCATCGGCTGCTCTCTGCCGTCGTTCCAACCCGCCGGCTGGGGTGGCACCCGCGGACGAAGGGTCCAGCGAAGGGTCCAGACAACGCCGCGGAGGGCCGTCCCGAACAGGTTCCGGACCGAGCCCGCGGCAGCCGTACCGGGCCGACCGACTGCCCGGAGAAATCTACCGTCGAACCGTCGTCACGGGCCACCAACCGGCTTCCGGGAGGTGCATGTCATCGCCTGGGAGGGGACGGAGAGCTGTGGGCCTGTCTCACTCATCGTCGATGGGCCATCGGCGCATGTGGTGGCGGCGCAGCCACACGGTTCCACGTCCATGGCCGGCGCGGGACATGATCGTAAACTGCGCCGCCTGCGGGTGGTGGTGCCATAGCCATATGGTTTTGAAGAAGACGACCGTCATGGTCGACGAGGAATATCTACAGATCATCAAGGAGGCGGCGGCTCGCGAAGGACGGCCCGAATCGGAGTATTTCCGAGAGGCGTTCCGTATCGCCGCGCTGCGCGCCCGTCGGTGGTCGGATGACTGGGATATCCCGGTCCTCGACTTCGGTGGCCCGGTCACCGAGGATGACGTCCGTACCGCGGTCGACGAAGCGGTCACCGAGAACGGCGGTCCGGCCGGCAATGCCGCATGATCGTTGTTGGCGACACCTCCGGCCTCGTGGCTGCCTTCAGCATCGGTAATCCGGAGCACCGGGCGGCTCGTGCGGCGTTGCGGGAAGCTTCCGTGACCGTGGTTTCCCCACTGGTGTTCGCCGAAGTCGAGCATATCGTCACCCGCAACATCGACCGCAGGACGGCCTATGCGGTCAATGGCTGGTTGTTGCGGCAGGAAGACAGTATGCGCATCCTGGTTCCCGAACTGGCGGCCGACGCTCTTCGCAGAGCTCGCGTGGTCCAGCATCGGTACGCCGGCCTGAACCTGGACATAGCGGACGCGGTGAACGTGGTGCTCGCTGAGCGATACGAGACCGACAGTGTTCCCACGCTCGACCGGCGGGATTTTCGTGCGATACGTCCGCTCAGCAACCACAAGGCGTTCCGTCTCCTGCCGGATGACCTGTGACCTGCTGAGCCGCAGGTCATCCGTCTGGCGGGAAGATCACATGCGGCTCGTGTCCCGTGGTCGCGGCACGCCGCTACCTTACTGATCGGCGTCGGCGTCGGCGTCGGCGTCGTCAGCGGAAGGCGAGGCGGTCGGGGCCGTAGGGGTCGTCGACGCGGACGATCTCCCGCCCCAGCGGCAGCAGCGAGATCGGGATCAGCTTGAAGTTCGCGAGCCCCAGCGGGATGCCGATGATCGTCAGGCACAGCAGCAGGCCGGTCGTCAGATGACCGAGCGCCAGCCACCAGCCAGCGAACACGATCCACAGCAGGTTGCCGAGCAGCGACGGCGCGCCCGCGTCACGGCGGTCGACCACCCGGCGGCCGAACGGCCACAGGGCGAAGCTGGCGATGCGCAGCGAGGCGATCCCGAACGGGATGGTAATGATCAGAATGAAGCAGATCAGTGCGGCGACGGCGTAGCCCAGTGCCATCCAGAACCCACACAGCACCAGCCATATCAGGTTCAATATCAAACGCATACGTCCCATCCTCCTCCTTGAATCCGGGACCACACGATCGAGTAGCGGACATTTTTGGTGCGGACGGACCGACGAAGGGACTGGAAATCTCATGGCCGAGGCGACCTCGTACCGTGTCGAGATCCCGGAGATCGACCTGGACGACCTGCGCGACCGGCTCCGCCGGACCCGCTGGCCCGACCGCGAGACCGTCTCCGACTGGTCCCAGGGCACCCCGTCGGAGTACCTGCGCGAACTGTGCTCCTACTGGGAGCGGGAGTACGACTGGCGGGCGCTCGAACGCAGGCTGAACGCTTTCAGCCAGCTCAAGGTGAACGTCGGCGGGCTGGGCGTGCACGTGCTGCACGTGACCTCGCCGCATCCCGGCGCGGTGCCGCTGGTGATGACGCACGGCTGGCCCGGGTCGGTCGTGGAGTTCCTGAACGTCATCGGGCCGCTGACCGATCCGGTCGCGCACGGCGGTTCGGCCGCCGACGCGTTCCACCTCGTCCTGCCGTCCCTGCCGGGATACGGGTTCAGCGACAAGCCGACCGGCACCGGCTGGGGGGTGCCGCGGATCGCCGACGCGTGGGCGGAACTGATGACCGCGCTCGGCTACGACCAGTATGCGGTGCAGGGCGGCGACTGGGGTGCGAGGGTGTCGACGGAACTGGCCATCCGCCATCCGGACGCCGTGCTCGGCCTGCACCTGACCCTGCCGCTGGTGGACGTCCGCGCGGCCACGGCCGAGCTGGGGGAACTCGACGAGCGGGACACCGCGTCGCTCGCCACGCACCGGCGCTTCCGGTGGGAGGAAGCGGGCTACTCGACCCAGCAGTCCACCCGGCCGCAGACCGTGGGGTACGGCCTGGTGGACTCCCCGGCCGCGCTCGCCGGCTGGATCGTGGAGAAGTTCCACGGCTGGACGGACTGTGACGGCCATCCGGAGAAGATCCTCACTCGGGACCAGTTACTCGACAACGTGATGATGTACTGGCTACCGGCGGCCGGCGCGTCGGCGGCCCGGTTGTACTGGGAGAGTTTCCGCAGCCGCCCGCAGGGGGTGGTGACCGTACCTACCGGATGTTCGCTCTTTCCGCGGGAGCTGTTCCGGCTGTCCCGCCGCCTGGTCGAGACCCGTTTCCGGGACCTTCGCTACTGGAGCGAGCCGGACCGCGGCGGCCACTTCGCCGCCTTCGAACAACCAGCCCTCTTCGTCGACGAACTCCGCGCCTTCTTCCGCCTGCTACCGCCGCGGGTGGCTCGTGACGATGTACCTGACGGGCCGCGGTGAGCGCTGGCCAACGTTCAGGTGTGGTAAGCGTCCCTGCGATGGCGGATCGCGGTGACCTCGACGACATGCTTGGTGCCGTCGATGAGGTAGATGACCCGATAGGGCCCGCGTCGTGCCGACCACAGTGGCGCGAGCGGCGGGTCAAGGGGCTTGCCGACCCGGTGCGGGGCGTCGAGCAGAGGTCCGGTGACGAACCCGTGGGCGGCGAACGCTGCCACGATCGCGTCGGTGGCAGTGATGGTTCCAGCGCGTCCGGTTGCGTTGCCCCGCCAGGGCGGACAGGCCACCGGTGTCCAGGATCAGGGTCATGCCGTGCGTGCTGTCGGGGCGGCGGGCCGAATCCGATCGGCCCACTCGCGGGCTGCGGCGGCCTCGTGAGCTGGGACGGGTCCGAGTTCGGCGTCCAGTTCGCTGAGGTAGGCGTCCAGTTCGGCGATCTTGGCGCGTCGGTCCAGTTCCTCGGCCAGTGCCGCTGTGGCGAGGCGGGAGATGTTCAGGCCGGCGGCCCGGGCGGAGTCCATCAGCTCATCGGAGACGGTGATGTTCACTCTTGCCATGCGCATAATATTCACACTCGGCATGGGGTGCTGAGTGGTTGCCCTGTGGTCTGTCCTGACAATGGATCACCTCGACGGCACTAATAAACGGTGACTCGGCCGCCGGAGGTGCCGGCGGTGAAGATGGCCAGGCAGCGGCCGCTTGAGTTGGCGACGAGCCACAGGTGGTTGACGTAGGTGTTGCTCGAATAGGCGTTGCCCGCGGTGAGGGCCGGGGCGTAGGCCACTCGGGAGCCGTCGAAGTCGAGCCAGTAGATCTGTACGGTTTCCGGGCTCTGGTTGCTGAACGTGGCCAGGACGCCGTCCGTGGTGCGGGCGGAGACCAGGCGTCCCTCGTCCGCGCACGAGTACCGGGTCAGGCTCCCGGCGAAGCTGAACGTGTGGGCGGCCGGTGGCTGAGCGGCTGGTGGCTGAGCGGCCGGCGCCGGTGGTGGCACGTTGGTGCCCGCTCTGGGTGCCGCCGCAGGTACGGGTCGGGCGGCTGCTGGCCCACCGCCCGTAACGGCCGGCTGTCCGCCGCCTGCCAGCGCCTCCGGTGCGGTCGCCGCCGCGGGGGCCTGCGTGGACGTGTTGGTGGACGTGGTAGCTGACAGGTCCGGCGGTGGGCTGGTGGCCGTCGACGCGGGGTGCGCGATGGGCGACGCCGTGGCTTCGAGCCGTGCGTCGCCGGCTGCCGCGGCCTGTTCGGCGGGCCCGTTCGCGGCCGCGGCCAGGCCGATGACGGTCGCGACAACAACGGCGGCGAGCACGGCGGCCCCGACCGCCAGCGGGGCCCCGCGCCGGCTCCAGATCCGGGTCCGCGACGTCGCCGGCGGTGCCGTGACGGGTCCGTGCGCCACCGGCTGGGCGGTGACCGTTTCGTCCTGCGTCAGGACCGTTTCGTCCTGTACGGTGACCGGTTCGGCTCGGACAGTGCTGGCTTCAGCATGTGCGGCGACAGATCCAGCTCGGATCGTGACAGCTTCGGCCTGGATGCCGGCCGCGTCGACCGTGCCGGCCGCGTCGACCGGTGACCTGACGTCACCGGGGCCGAGGCGTGAGTGGGGCCCGTCGTCCGTTTCAGATGCCGGCACGGAAGCAGAAGGCGTGGACGTGGAAGGTGCGGCGGAGCTGGCGGGACTTCCCCCGACCGTCGCTGGCGCTGGTACGGACGCGGGGGATGATGCGGCAGGCCCGGCGGGATCCCCGCCAGCCGTTGCGGGCACGGGCGCTGGCGCGGGGGCGAGCCCGGGCACCGGGCCGAATGCGGATGCGGGTGCAGGCGCGGCCGGGGTCGCTGGCGTGGCAGCCGCGATACCCCCCGCGGTCCCGCGCTTCTGATCGTCCCCGGGTACGGGAACGGCCGCCGAGGCCGCGGCTACGGATACCGCCGCGGGCGACTGACCGGCGTTGGACGGCCGGCCCGTGCCGGTGGCTGCCGCGTGGGTGCGCAGCATGTCGGCCACCGGTGGTGGCAGCCAGCCCGGGCCGGGCCGCAGGAGGGTCGTTTCCTGATCCTGACCGGTGAGCCGGGCCAGCACGTCCGTCAGGGCCGGCCGGGTTGCGGGATCCTTCGCCAGGCAGGCGGTGACGAGCTCGCGCAGGTCGCCGTCGATGCCGTCGAGGGCCGGCTCGCTGTGGACCAGCCGGTAGACCAGCGCCGGAGTGGGGCCGGTCCCGAACGGCTCCCGGCCGGTCACGGCGAAGGCGATGAGCGCGCCGAGGGCGAACACGTCGCACGGTGGGCCGATCTCACCGCCGGTGATCTGTTCGGGTGCCATGAAGCCGGGTGAGCCCAGCACACCACCGGTCAGGGTGAGCCCGGTGGCGTCGGCCGCGCGGGAGATCCCGAAGTCGATGACCCGCGGGCCGTCGGTGGCCAGCAGCACGTTCGACGGTTTGAGGTCCCGGTGGACGAGCCCGGCCCGGTGCACGGCGGCGAGCGCTTCGGCGAGGCCGGCGGCGAGCGTGCGCACCGACTCCTGGGGGAGCGGGCCCGTCCGGCGGATGGTCTCGGCGAGGGACAGCCCGGGCACGTAGGCGGTGGCAAGCCAGGGGCGCTCGGCCGTCGGGTCGGCGTCGATGACCGCGGCCGTGTACGCGCCGCTGACAGCCCGAGCGGCCTGCACCTCGTGGCCGAACCTGTCCCGGAACTGCGGGTCGTCGGCGAGTTCGGGTCGGACGACCTTCACCGCCACGGCGCGGCCGGCCGGTGAGCGACCCAGGTAGACGCGGCCCATTCCGCCGGCACCCAACCGTCCAACCAGCTTGTACGGGCCGACCTGGGCAGGATCGTCCGACCTCAGTGGCTGCATGGCTGGACTCCCACCCGGACCATGATCTGACGAATCCCCCCATGACCGGCGATCCGCCTCGTCCACTACAAGTAGCTGCCCACGGTCTCATGGCCGGGCGCCGTAACGGCCCGACAGTCCAGTCCCCGACAGCCCGTTCTCCGACGGCCCGTTCTCCGACAGAACTTGCGTCACACCACGTTGTTACATGGCGCCACGTTGCGATTTTCGGACGATCGCTGTCAGTGTTCCGGAAGAGGCCGCAGCGAAGGCGCGGCGGGCCGTCGGTACTGGTCGGGTGGAGTCGGCGCCGGCCCGTTTCGTCGGGCCTGCCGCTGCCGAGCCGGACTGGGCACGGGCCCGGTGGATCCTGGACCAGATGATCGAAGAGTCCGGTGGGCTGGGCGATACCGCGCGTGACCGGGCACGGCCGGTTCGGTCAGGCGATTTTTCACCTTGTCGGTCGACATTGACGGGTGATCTGTGGGCGAGTAGCTTCTGGCCCCGAACGTCGGCGTCAAGTTCTGGCTCGCTGGCCGGCAGCATTGTCCGCGGTCGGGCGCTCCAGATATGAGCCTGGCGCGACGAAGCGGTCGTGTGGGCGCGTGCGTGGTTGTAGGAGGAACCAGCGTGCAGCAGTCGCATGGCCGTGTCTGCGCTGTTTCGCCCTGCTGTGTCACCCCGGCGACGTTCTCACGTCGGCATATCGATCTGCAGCGGGTGACGAGCTGTCTGTGTCGTAGCCACCAGCGCCTGAGCTGATACCAGCTCCGCTCACCGTCGGCCGCGGATGGCCGTGTCCGGCGCTTCCGTGGCATCACTGTGTTGCCGAGCGTGACTCGGGGTGCGTCCTCACCGTCATATGCCGGCTCATGCCCCTGCCCGTGGTGATCCCGACGTTGTGTGGGTCGGCGTCAGGTGTCCGTCATGCCACGCATTGTTCTGCTCGTCGTTTGCCCGGTGGCTTTGCCATGGTCCCCGGGATTTCAGGGATGCGGGCATACGGCCCCGCCGGTTGCCTCCCTCGGCTCCCTCGCAGGAAAGGACTGTTGTGAATAGATCATCCCGGTCTGGGCCCGCCCGGTGGGCGGTGGTTGTTGCCGCTTTCGCCGCGGCCGCGACGCTGGTGGGCGCCTGCGGCTCCTCCGATGACGACGAGCCCGCCAGCGGCTCGAGCGCCGGCGCGCCCCGCCCGGGGGGCACGCTGACCTTCGCGGTGGGCTCGGACGCGGGATGTGTGGACCCGCAGCAGGCGGGCAGCAACGACACGGTCTACTCGCTGCGGCAGATCGTCGACTCGCTGACCGACCAGGATCCCCGGACGGGCGAGATCGTGCCGTGGCTGGCGGAACGCTGGGAGATCAGCCCGGACGCGAGGACGTTCACCTTCCACCTGCGGCCCGGCGCGACGTTCAGCGACGGGACACCGGTGAACGCGCGGTCGGTCAAGGACAACTTCGACGCGATACCGAAGCTGGGCGCGCTGGCCGTCCTGGGGACGGGCTACCTCAGCGGTTACGAGGGCACCACGGTGGTCGACGATCTTACCGCCGCGGTCGCGTTCAAACAGTCGAACGCCCAGTTCCTGCAGGCCACGTCGACGTTCTCGCTGGGGCTGGTGTCGGGGGCGAGCATCGCCAAAACCCCGCAGCAGCGGTGCGGTGAGGGCGTGATCGGGTCGGGCCCGTTCGTGCTGTCGAAGTACGAACCGGCCCAGGCGATCACGCTGACGAAGCGCACCGGCTACAACTGGGGCTCGTCCCTGTGGACGAAGAAGGGCGAGGCGTACCTGGACACGCTCGCGTTCAAGGTGGTCCCGGAGGCGGGCGTGCGCAGCGCCAGCCTGACCTCCGGCCAGGTCGACGCGATCGGCAGCGTGAGCCGCGCCGACGAGGCGGCGCTGCGGGGCGGCGGCGCCAACCTGCAGGCACGGGCCAACCCGGGGGTGGTGTTCAACCTGGGGCTGAACAACTCCAGGCCGATCCTGCAGGATCAGAAGGTGCGGCAGGCCATCCTGTTCGCCATCGACCGCAAGCAGATCGCCGACACGGTGTTCCCGACCGGCACCCAGCCGGCGACGAGCATCCTGGCGCACACGACCCCCAGCTACAAGGACCTCGGCTCGGACCTGCGCTTCGACGCCGCCCAGGCCAGATCGCTGCTGGACGCAGCCGGCTGGGTGCCCGGCGCCGACGGGATCCGGCGGAAGGACGGCGTCCCGCTGCGCCTGACGGTGAGCTGGTTCGCCAACGCGGCCACCAACAAGTCGACGCTGGAGCTGATCCAGCAGCAGCTGAAGGCGGTCGGTGCCGACATCGTGCTGAAGGAGCTGCAGATCGCGCAGGCGGCCCAGCTCCAGCGGTCGGGTGACTTCGACGTGCTGTGGGGCAACCTGACCCGCGCCGACCCCGACATCCTGCGCACCCTGTACTCCACGCAGCTGGCGAACGCGTACCGGCTGCCGCCGACCCAGCTCGACAGCGTCCTCACCGCCCAGGCGGCCGAGCCGGATCCGGCCAAGCGGCGGGACCTGGTGGCCCAGGCCCAGCAGCTGATCGTGCAGAACGCCTACGTCATCCCGGTCGTGGAGCTGCAGACCGAGCTGGGCGTGTCGAAGAACGTCCACAACCTGGACTTCGAGGCGTCCAGCCGGATTCAGCTGCACGACACCTGGAAGAGCTGACCGGCACCAGCCGGTGGCTGGACGGCAATCTGACCTACTGGAACAGGCTGGGCGGGGTCCCGGCCCTCGCGCGAGAGATGGTGCGCGAGGGCCAGGACACCCGCGGGCCGTAAGGCATGAGGGCCGGGACACCGGCGTCGATCGAGAGGAGGGCAGCGGATGCGACGTTACGTGATCAGGCGTCTCGCGCAGGCGGTCGGCGTGCTGTGGGCGGCCTACACGCTGTCGTTCCTGGTGCTGGACTACCTGCCCGGCGACCCGGTCTCGGCGATGGCCGGCGCCGGGATGGACTCCTCCGTCGTCGATCCGGCGCGGCTTGACGAGCTGAAGAAACAGTACGGGTTCGACAAGCCGGTGCTGGTGCAGTAGCCGACTATCTGGGCAGGGCGCTGCGCGGTGACTTCGGCAACTCGGTGTCCACCGGTCGGTCGGTGACCTCCGTGATCGCCGACGCGCTGCCGCAGACGCTGCAGCTCACCGGCATGGCGCTGCTGCTCGCGACGCTCTTCGGCGGCGGGCTGGCCCTGTTCGCGACCTACACCTCGCAGCGCTGGCTGCGGCAGATCCTGCTGTCGCTGCCGTCACTGGGAGTGTCGATCCCGACGTTCTGGATCGGTCTGATGATCGTCCAGCTGTTCTCCTTCCGGATACGGCTGTTTCCGGCCTTCGGCAACGACGGGCTGCGTGGCCTGATCCTGCCGGCGGTCACCCTGGCGATCCCCACCGGCGCGATGGTCGCGCAGCTGCTGGCCAAGAGCCTGCTCACCACGCTGGACGAGCCATATGTGCAGACGGCCCGGGCCAAGGGCGCCGGACGGGCCCGCATCCACCTCGGCCACGCGTTGCGTAACGCCTCCCTGCCAGCACTGACGATCATCGGTCTGCTGGTCGGGCAGCTGATGGCCAACGCCGTCGTGATCGAGACGGTCTTCGCCCGCAACGGCCTCGGCCGGGTTACCGCCGCCGCGGTCTCCATCCAGGACATCCCGGTGGTGCAGGGGGTCGTCGTCTTCGGCGCGCTGGTCTTCGTGCTGGTCAACCTGGTCGTCGACCTGATCTACCCGCTGTTGGACCCGCGGATCGTGGTAGCCGCCACCGCGCGAAGGAGTACCGCGTGAGCGTGCGAAGGAGCACCCCGTGAGCCGGTCACTGGCCGCCGACCCGGCCACCCGGGCCGGGCTCGAAGCACAGGTCGAAGCAACAGCGCCGACGCCGGGCCCGCGGCTGGGCGTGGACGTGCGGCGGCTGTCGCGGTTCTTCCTGCGCCGCCCCGGCCTGGTGCTGTCGCTGATCGTGGTGGCGCTGGTGGCGCTGGCCGCGTTCTGGCCGACGTTGTTCACCGGGCGTGACCCGCTGCTGGGGGTGCCGGCCGACAACTTCCAGCCGCCCAGCGCCCACCACTGGTTCGGTACCGACGAACTGGGCCGCGACACCTACGCCCGGGTCGTGCACGGGGCGGCGCTGTCACTGAAGGCGACGCTGATCGCTGTCGCGGTCGCGTTCGTCGTCGGTGGGACACTCGGGCTGGTCGCCGGATTCGTCGGCCGCTGGGTCGAGGACGTGCTGATGCGCTTCGTCGACGTGCTGCTGTCCATCCCGGCTCTGTTCCTGTCGCTGGCGCTGGTGACGGCGCTGGGATACGGCACGGTGAAGGTCGCCGTCGCGGTGGGGATCGCCAGCGTGGCCAGCTTCGCCCGGGTCATGCGCGCCGAGGTGCTCAGGGTGCGCCAGGCCGTCTTCGTCGAGGCCGCGCGTTCGTCGGGGACACGCTGGTACAGCGTGCTCGGACGGCATGTGCTGCCCAACGCGACAGGGCCGGTCATCGTGCTGGCAACGCTCGACTTCGGGACCGCGGTGCTGGCGGTGTCCTCACTGAGCTTCCTCGGTTACGGCGCCGCGCCGCCGGCGCCGGAGTGGGGCACGCTCGTCTCCGACGGCCGCAACTACCTGGCCAACGCGTGGTGGCTGTCGACGCTGCCCGGCCTGACCGTGGCGGCGACGGTACTGGCGACCAACCGCATCGCCCGCGCACTGGACGGAGAATGGGCCAACCAACGATGACCGATCACCGTACCGACAGTCACGGCGGCACCGGCGCGGGCCTGCTCGCGATCCGGGGGCTGTCCGTGTCGTACCGCACCCGCACCGGGCCGTTGCCCGCCGTCCAGGGCGTCGACCTCGACGTCGAGCCGGGCGAGATCGTCGCACTGGTCGGCGAGTCCGGCTCGGGCAAGAGCACGCTGGCGCACGCGATCGTCGGGCTGCTGCCGGCCGGGGGACACATCGACGCCGGCAGCGTCCGGTTCGGCGGCCACGACCTCGCCGCCCTGTCGGAGCGGGAACTTCGTGCCATCCGCGGTGCCCGGATCGGGCTCGTCCCGCAGGACCCCACCGTCTCCCTCAACCCGGTGAAACGGATCGGCGTCCAGGTGGCAGAGGTGCTGCGCATCCATCGGCTGGCCACCCGTCGTTCGGCTCCGCTGGAGGCGGTCGCGCTGCTGGAGCGGGCCGGCCTCGCCGAACCGGAGATCCGTGCCCGGCAGTATCCGCACGAGCTGTCCGGCGGCATGCGGCAGCGGGCGCTGATCGCCATCGCGATCGCGGCACAACCCAAGATGATCATTGCTGACGAGCCGACCAGCGCCCTGGACATCACCGTGCAGCGGCTGATCCTCGACCATATCCAGCACCTGGCCGACGAGCTCGGCACCGCCGTCCTGCTCGTCACCCATGACCTCGGTGTCGCCGCGGACCGCGCGCAACGCATCGCGGTGATGTCGCAGGGCCGGATCGTGGAGAGCGGGCCCACAGCCCAGATTCTCGACAGCCCCCGCGACCCCTACACCCAGCAACTGCTGCACAGCGCCCCGAGCCTCGCCGTCGTACACACCGCGCATACCGTGCCGCGGGCCCGAACGTCACCTTCGGTAGCTGTCGAACCTTCGGTCGTCGCCGAGCAGCCACTCGTCGTGGTCGACAACCTCGTCAAGGAGTTCCCGCTGCCCCGTACGGCCGGCGGCTCCGCCCGTACGCTACGTGCGGTCAGTGACGTCAGCTTCACCGTCAACCGCCACGAGACGCTGGCCCTGGTCGGTGAGTCGGGTTCGGGCAAGTCCACCACCGCCCGCCTCGTCCTGCGCCTGGTGGATCCGACCGCCGGCCGGATCGTGCTGGACGGTGACGACGTCACGGCCGCCAGGGGAGCGCGGCTGCGGCGGCTGCGCCGGCAGGCTCAGATCATCTACCAGAACCCCTACGCGTCCCTCGACCCACGGTTCTCGATCAAAGAGGTGATCGCTGAACCGTTGCGCGCGTTCGGGGTCGGCGACCGGGCTTCCCGCACCGCCCGCGCCCGGGACCTGCTCGACCGGGTCGCGCTGCCGGCCTCGGTCCTCGAACGCAGACCCGCCGAGCTTTCCGGTGGGCAGCGGCAGCGGGTCGCGATCGCCCGCGCGCTGGCGCTGGCACCCCAGCTCGTCGTCTGCGACGAGCCCGTCTCCGCCCTGGACGCGTCCGTGCAGGCGCAGGTCCTCGAACTGCTCGCCGAACTGCAGGCCGACACCGGCGTGGCCTATCTGTTCATCTCACACGACCTGGCCGTCGTGCGGCAGATCGCCCACCGGGTGGCGGTGATGCGGGCCGGGCAGATCGTGGAGACCGGCCCGACGGACGACCTGTTCACCAGCCCCCGGCACGACTACACCCGCGCGCTGCTGGAGGCGATCCCCAGATGGTCGCAACAGCGTCAGGCCGCTTCGCCCAGCAGCGGACGCACACCCTCGGCGAAGGCGTAGGCCTCCTCCAGGTGCGGGTAGCCCGACAGGACGAACTCCTCGACGCCGACGGCGCGGTACTCGGCGATCCGCTCGGCGACCTCCTCGTGGCTGCCGACCAGGGCGGTGCCGGCGCCGCCGCGCACCAGGCCGATGCCCGCCCACAGGTTCGGCCCCACGACCAGCCGGTCGCGCGAGCCGCCGTGCAGGTCGAGCATCCGCCGCTGGCCCACCGACTCCAGGGTGCGCAGCCGTCGCTGCCCGGCGGAGATCGCGGCGTCGTCCAGGCCGGCGATGAGCCGGTCGGCGTCGGCCCACGCCCGGTCGGCGGTATCCCGGGTGACGACGTGGATGCGCAGGCCGAACCGTAGCCGCCGGCCCTGTTCCGCGGCCAGCTCACGCACCCGGTCGATCTTCTCGGCAAGCAGGGCCGGCGGCTCGCCCCAGCTCAGGTAGACCTCGGCCTGCCGGGCCGCGACGGCCATCGCGGCCTCGGACGAGCCGCCCAGGTAGACCTCTGGCAGTGGAGTCGGCGGGTCGCGCAGCACGGCATTCTCAAGATCGTAGAACGTGCCGTGGTGGTCGAACTCGGCGCCGCTCCACAGTCGGCGCACGATCCGCAGGAACTCCTCGGCCCGCGCGTAGCGGGCGTCGTGGTCGAGCTGGTCGCCGTAGGCGCGCTGCTCGGCACCGCTGCTGCCGGTGACGACGTTGAGCTGCAGCCGGCCGTCCGAGAGCTGTTGGAAGGTCGCGGCCATGTGGGCGGCCAGCGCCGGTTCGATCAGGCCGGGACGGAACGCGACGAGGAACTTCAATCGGCGGGTCTGCGCGATCAGCGCCGCCGTCACACGACCCAGGCGTCGGCGCAGTGCGCGCCGGTCGGGGTCAGCACCGCCTCGTAGCCGAGCGAGTCGACGGCCTGCGCCAGCTGGGTGAGGTAGGTCAGTGACGCGGGCCGGCCGGCGCGGGCGGGTTCCAGCACCCCGCCGATGCCGAGCCCGTGCACTCCGGAGGCCAGGCTCCGGCCGTCACCCCCGGTTGGCAGGAACCAGTGGTAGCGCGTGGTCATAGTACGACCACGTTCGGGCGGGCGTTCGGGGCGTGTGCGGTCATTGTGGTCATCCGCCGATCCGATCTTCCGTCAGCCGTGCCCGGCGGAAATCGATTCGGCCGCATGTCCGCGGCTCTCGTATTCCGCGCGGGCGATCAAGCACGGGCGATCAAGGTAATTGATCAAGGCGATCGATCAAAATAATCGATCAAGATAATTGATCAGAATCGAATGATCAAACAATGCCGAGTATATCGATGGGAAATAGGCGTTGCCGGTGGCTCACGGTGGTACCTTCGAGAAAGGTCATGAGTGTCGGCGGCGGGCTGTGGCCTCGCTGGCCGGCGAGGCTCGCCGGCTGGCAGCCTCCCTCGCGGCGGGCGCCCCGAAGACGTGGGGCCGGCTGGGCGTTTCGGTCCACGGGCCGGGCGTCGGGCAGGGCCGGCCGGGCATCGATCGGCGGGAAGTATCGATCGACAGGAGGTGGCGGCGCATGCGGCTGATCCCAGGCCCGTCTGCCGTCCGCATATCCGGGTCACGACGTGGTGTGATCAGTTCGTTTCTGCGCCGGCACATCGATCTGTGCCGTGTCGCCGGCGCGCTCTGTCCACCCTGACCCGAGCCCCGCTGACCTGAGCATTTCTGACATACGCGCTGTCCGCCCGACCTGATCGGGTCCGGCCCGGATCCAGTTCGGGCCCGTCGTACCCGACGATCCGCCGCACTTGACGATCCGCCGCGCCCGACCTGGTCTGTCGCCGCCGACCCTACCGGCTCCCGCGCGTCGTGACCGGATGGGCCTGTTCCCGCTCGCGCTGACAGCGCCGCTCGTGTTGACACCGCCGCGCCGCCGGCCCACGGCCGCGCTGGCAACCGTCTGAAAGGGGTATCGGACGATGAGCAGGCCGATCAAGCAGATCCATCTCGCCGCGCACTTTCCAGGCGTCAACAACACCACCGTGTGGAGTGATCCGGCGGCGGGCAGTCATATCGAATTCGGCTCTTTCGTCCATTTCGCGCGGACCGCCGAACGCGGAAAGTTCGATTTCCTCTTCCTTGCCGAGGGGCTGCGGCTACGCGAGCAGAACGGGCTGATCCACGACCTCGACGTGGTGGGCCGGCCGGACACCTTCACGGTGCTGGCCGCGCTCGCCGCGGTCACCGACCGGCTCGGCCTGGCCGGCACGATCAACTCCACGTTCAACGAGCCCTACGAGGTGGCGCGGCAGTTCGCCAGCCTCGACCATCTTTCCGGCGGCCGGGCGGCGTGGAACGTGGTCACCTCCTGGGACGCCTTCACCGGCGAGAACTTCCGCCGCGGCGGCTTCCTGCCCGAAGATCAGCGTTACGCGCGGGCCAGGACGTTCCTGCGGACGGCCTGGGCGCTGTTCGACTCCTGGCGTGGTGACGAGATCGTCGCCGACGGGGAGACCGGGGTGTTCCTGCGCGACCCGCACCCGGGCAGGTTCACCCACCGTGACGCGCATTTCGACATCGCCGGCCAGTTCAACGTCCCGCGCAGCCCGCAGGGACGTCCCGTCATCTTCCAGGCGGGCGACTCCGACGAGGGGCGGGAGTTCGCCGCCTCAGGCGCGGACGCGATCTTCAGTCGGCACGGCGCCCTGGAGGCCGGGCAGGCGTTCTACGCCGACGTCAAGAGACGGCTGGCCCGCTATGGCCGTGCCCGCGACCAGTTGCTGATCCTGCCCGCGGCGACGTTCGTGCTCGGCGACACCGACGCCGAGGCCGCCGAGATCGCGCACGAGGTCCGGCTCCAGCAGGTCAGTGGTGGCACGGCGATCCAGTTCCTCGAGCAGCTGTGGAACCGTGACCTCTCCGACCACGACCCGGACGGGCCGCTGCCCGCCGTCGACCCCGATCCCGGGGAGCACACGGTCGCCCGCGGCCGGGCCAGCGTGCGCATGTTCGGGGACAGGCTGGCCACCGCGAACCAGTGGCGCCAGCTCGCCGAGGCGAAGAACCTCTCCACCCGAGAACTGATCATCGAGGTCACCGGGCGGCAGACGTTCGTCGGCTCCCCTGCGACGGTGGCCAGCGCGATCAACGATCTTGTGCAGGCCGACGCCAGCGACGGGTTCATTCTCGTCCCGCACGTCACCCCCGGCGGGCTGGACGGCTTCGTCGACACCGTGGTCCCGCTGCTGCAGGAACGGGGCGTGTTCCGCACCGAGTACGAAGGCGTTACCTTGCGTGACCATCTCGGTCTTGCGCCGCTCGTCCCCGCCGTGTCAGGCACGTCCGACGCGCCCGGTGCGTCCGCTGCCGGGCCGGGGTCGGCGGCGAGGGCCGTGTCGTGAAGTTCCTGACCATCACCCTGATCGTGCATGCCCCGAACCCGGTCACCGGGGCGCGGAAGTCGACCGCCGACCGGTTCCGCGAGGTGATCGACAACGCGCTGCTGGCCGAGGAACTCGGCTTTGACGGCTTCGGGGTGGGCGAACGGCACGAACGACCGTTCATCTCCTCCTCCCCGCCGGTGGTGCTCAGCCACCTGGCCGCGCTCACCAGCCGGATCCGGCTGTTCACCGCCGTCACCACGCTGAGCCTGCTCGACCCGGTGCGGGCGTACGAGGACTACGCCACCCTCGACCACCTCTCCGGCGGACGGCTGGAGCTGATCATCGGTAAGGGCAACGGCGCCGCCCAGCGGGAGCTGTTCCACGTCACCCCCGACGACCAGTGGGACCGCAACGCCGAGTCCTACGAGCTCTTCCGCCGGATCTGGCGCGAGGACAGGATCACCGCCGACCCACGGTTCCGCCCGGTGCTGCGGGACGCCGAGGTCTGGCCCCGGCCGCTGCAACAGCCGATCCGCGTCTGGCACGGCAGCGCCACCAGCAGGGAGTCGGTCGATCTGGCCGCCCGCTACGGGGACCCGCTGTTCTCGGCCAACGTCACCAACCCGATCGAGCCGTACGCCGAACTGGTCCAGTACTACCGTGAGCGGTGGGAGCATTACGGCCACGACCCGGCGCTGGCGGCGGTCGGTGCCGGCACGGCCGGCTACTACGCGGAACGCAACTCCCAGGACGCCATCGCCGCCTACCGGCCGGTGTTCGAGGGGTATCTCGCCTTCCAGCGGCGGCTCGATGTGGAACCGGTGTTCCCGACGCTGGAGGACTTCGTCGAACGCAGCTCCGCGCTGATCGGCAGCCCGCAGCAGGTCATCGAGAAGGTGCACCGTTACCACGAGCGGTTCGGGCACAGCGTGCTGCACCTGCACGCCGACGCCGGCGGCCTCACCGACGCCCAGCACCGCGCCAGCCTGGAGCTGTTCCAGTCCGACATCGCCCCGGTGCTGCGCCGCGAGATCCCGGACCCGCCCTGGCCGTGGGCCCCGGTGCTCGCCGAGCCGTCCCCGTCCGCCCCGCTCTCCTCGTCGTCTCAGCCGTCCTCGTCGTCGCCGTCGTCACCGAACGCATCGTCATCCGCCGCATCGTTACCGACCGTGGACGGACCCGCGCCCGCCGCCGTCTAGGCCGTGTCTATGAGTAAGGAAGCCTGTCATGGTCACGACTCCGCTCGCCGTCCTGGACCTCGTCCCGATCCCCGCCGGATCGACCGCGGCGCAGGCGCTGCGCAACAGCATCGATCTCGCCCAGCGGGCCGAGCGGTTCGGCTACGCCCGGTACTGGTTCGCCGAACACCACCTCAACCCCGGCGTGGCCGGCACCTCGCCGGCGGTCCTGCTGGCGCTGACGGCCTCGGCCACCTCGACGATCCGGCTCGGCTCCGGCGCCGTCCAGCTCGGGCATCGCACCGCCCTGTCGACGGTGGAGGAGTTCGGGCTCATCGACGCCCTGCACCCCGGGCGTCTCGACCTTGGCCTGGGTCGTTCCGGCGGGCGTCCGAACGAGGTGAAGCGTGAGCCGGCCCTGCTCGGCGCCGGCACAGCCGTCGTGGACGGACGCGCGCCCAACGGGCTGCGCGTCCCACACCGGTTCTCCTTCGAGCATCTGCTCAACTCGCCGCGCTTCGAGCTGCAGAAGGGGCTCCTGCAGCTCCCCGGCGCGCAGTCGCAGAACTACACTGAGCAGATCGGCGATGTCCTTGCCCTGCTGGCCGGCACCTACCGTTCCGCTGAGGGCGAACAGGCTCACGTGGTCCCCGGGGAGGGCGCGCAGGTGCAGGTCTGGATCCTCGGCAGCAGCGGGGGTGAGAGCGCGACCGTCGCGGGGGAGAGAGGGCTGCGCTTCGCCGCGAATTACCACGTCAGCCCTGCCACCGTGTTGGAGGCCGCCGAGGGCTACCGGGCCGCGTTCCGCCCGTCCGCCGAGCTTGAGCGGCCCTATGTCAGCGTCTCGGCCGACGTCGTCGTGGCCGAGGACACCGCCACCGCGCGGGAGCTGGCCGCCGGTTACGGGCTGTGGGTGCACAGCATCCGCACCGCGCTGGGGGCCATCCCGTTCCCGACCCCGCAGGAGGCACGCCGGCACGTGTGGAGCGACGCCGACCGCGAGCTGGTCGCAGACCGTGTCGAGACCCAGTTCGTCGGCTCGCCGGGGCAGGTCGCGGACCAACTGGAGCAGCTGCGCGACGCCACCGGCGCCGACGAGCTGATCATCACCACGATCACCCACGACCATGCGGACCGGGTCCGCTCCTACCAGCTGCTGGCCCAGGAGTGGCAGCGCCGTTGAGCCGCATCCCCGCCAGCCGGCAGGACCCGGACCAGCGGCATCCACTGGACAACCCCGCCCGCTGGTCGCTGACCGGGGCGCACGCGCATCTCGCCGAACGGCGTGGCAACGTGCTGCGCTACCCGGTCGACGTCTCCCCGTTCGTGGCACTGCCCGAACAGCCCGACGCCGCCGACTGGAACGACATGGCGGCCCTTGCCGGCCCGGGGGCGCTGGTCCCGCTCGCCGGGGTGTCGGTGCCGCCACCACGGGGGTGGGAAGTGGTCAGGCGCGGTGCCGGGGTGCAGCTTGTCGGCGACGGTCTCGCCGCCGCGCCCGACGACGAAGCCGTCCGGCTCCAGCCGTCGGACGTGCCGGAGATGCTTGCCCTGGTCGCCGCCACCAAACCCGGCCCGTTCCTGCCCCGCACCATCGAACTGGGCACCTACCTGGGCATCCGCCGCAACGGCGCGCTCGTGGCGATGGCTGGCGAGCGGCTGCACCCACCCGGCTGGACGGAGGTCAGCGCGGTCTGCACCGATCCCGCCTTCCGCAGCCAGGGGCTGGGAGGCCGGTTGGTGCGCGCGGTGGCCGCCGGCATCCGCGAACGCGGCGAAACCCCGTTCCTGCACGCGGTCGCGACCAACACCAACGCGATCCGGCTGTACCTCTCGCTGGGCTTCCGCTTCCGCCGCGAGGCGACTTTCCTCGCCGTCCGCGTCCCCGACCCCCTCCCCGAAAACGCCCCGGTCATCTGACCCGCGCGTGTGCTCTCGTTCCGAGAGTGGCATGAGGGGTGACCGTCCGCGCCGATCCGATGATCGACCAGTGGAAGCGTGAGACATCCTTCGAGGAGAAGCCATGGCAGAGGACACCAGCCCGGGCCAGTCGAGGTTCGTCCGCGGTAACGACCATCTTGACCGGCTGCTGTCCGACCCCCAGCTTGCCGCCGACGTCGCCAAGGCGCACGAGGCGGCGGAGACGGACCGGGCCCACACGAATGAACCTCGCGATGATCCGCAAAGCCGCGCAGATGACGCAGGCTGAGGTCGCCAAGAAGCTCGGGGTCGGCCAGGCCGCCGTCTCTCGTCTGGAGAGCCGCGAGGACATGCTGCTATCGACTTGCTCTCGCCATTTCGCCACCGCCGTGGGGTCGGGGGTGGGCTTCTCCAGTTCCCGCCACATCTGGGCGTTCGCCCAGGCCGTTGTCCCTGGGCGTCTTCGAATCCAGCGGACCGTTCGACGCGACCCGGCTCGGCCGCGCTCTCTCCTCCCACTTCCGTGACACTGACTGGATCATCCACCTCCCCGACACCTCCATGGCCTGGCGTACCCCCAGATCCAGGATCACCGCTCCGCTCAATTCACAAGGGGCCGCGCTTGAGTCTTCATCCCCGACCGTTCCTGCGACTATTACTGCGCTTGCCTTTCCCCGCAGTCTCCGGAACAACCCCAGCCGTACTGATTCAGATTCTTCCCCGCAGCCCCGTCCTCCCTCCAAAATACAGCGCAACGATCTCAGTCGCGGACGATAAGGCGTGCTGTAACGGACGGCGATATTTAATTTCCCCCACAGGTTGCGGGTTCGCGGGACAGATTCAGGGATGCAATAGCTGTCTGCGAAGTGCTGTCACCAGGCCGTCGTCAACGTCGAGTTGCTCAGCGGCATAGCCATACACCGACCCGTACCGCGTAATCAGGTCGGCTAGGAAGAACCGCATGATCTCAGCAGGGGCGCGGCCGTAGGCGGGCCACCTGAGAGTCAGGTCGGGGTAATCAGCGTGCCATTCAGCGACCAGGCGTTCGGTGGCTAGCTCGGTCAAGGTAAAATCGGCGACGATGTCGTCCTCGTGTACCCCGAGCAGAGCAAGAACCAGCATGGCCAGCAGACCGGTGCGATCTTTGCCGGAGTGGCAGTGGAAGACCAGCGGAGTGGTGCTGTCGGCAATGACATTCAATGCACGCCGCAGCTCCTTGATGCCGTCGTGGGCGATTTCGGTGTACCTGTCGGCCAGGAAACGGGCGGGCTCGACGTCCGAGTCTAGGCCTGCCTGGTTATACGGCTGATGCTCGATACTCAGGTTGTGGTAGGACAGCTCCTGATAGTGCGGGACGCGTCCACTGCGTTTGATCTCCCAGGGATATCGAAGGTCGATTACGGTACGGATATCCAGGGCGAGGAAACGATCCCAGTCCTGGCCCCGCAGCTTACCCAGCGAGTCGGAACGAAACAGCCGACCCCAGCGCACCGTGCGGCCATCAGCGGCCCAGTAGCCACCCAGATCCCGGAAGTTGTGCAGACGCTCAAACGCAATATGTCTCCTCACATGGGTCACCTTACGACGACCCGCACTGACCGCCGCTGTTCTCCCAGCTCCCGCATCCCGCGCAACCTCGACCAGGTGTAACTGGTCAGGTCTGGTAGATCGTTTGTTTTTGGTTTCCCGGCTGGCTGGGACTCCTCGATGGCCTGAAGGCCCGGGTCGTTGGTGCTGTGTGGTTGATCGGGCCGTAGGGTCCGGGTGTGTCGGATGGTCCGCCCGCGTCGCCGCCGGTGCCGTCGTATGACGAGCTCGCGGCGCTGGTGGTGAGTCTGCGGGCGCAGCTGGTCGAGACCGCTGCGGCGTTGGAACAGGCGCGGGTGCGGATCGCCGAGCTGGAAGCTCAGGTCGCGAAGAACTCGCGGAACTCGGCGAAGCCACCGAGTTCGGACGGGCTGGCGAAACCGCCACCGAAGTCGCTGCGGAAGAAGACCGGCCGCAGGCCCGGTGGGCAGGGCGGGCATCCGGGATCGACGCTGCGGATGCTCGCTGAGCCTGATGTGCGCCTGCGGCATGAGCCGGGGCCGTGTGCGGGGTGCGGGGCGGGGCTTGCGGGCCGGCCTGTGACCCGGACCGAACGGCGGCAGGTGTTCGACTGGAGTGATCCCGCTTCCGTGGACAGCGAACCTGAGGTTCGCTGTCCATAGGGAAGGAGCGTCATGGGGTCAGCTCGCCGGAAGTTCACCCAGGAGTACAAATCCGAGGCAGTAAGGTTGGTGCTCGACTCGGGCCGGTCGGTGACCGAGGTCGCGAAGAGTCTGGGTATCCACGAGACCACGTTGGGAAACTGGGTGAAGAAGGCGAAGGAGAACGGCGAGACCGAGGAGCGGCCGCTGTCGGTGTCGGAGCGCGCGGAACTTGAGGAGCTCCGGAAGAAGTACGCGCAGGCGCAGATGGACATCGCCTTCCTAAAAAAAGCGGCGAGCTTCTTCGCGAGCGAGCAGAAGTAAAGTTCGAGTTCATCTCGATACACGCTCCGAAGAAGCCTGTGTCCGCCGACGGCGCGAACACCTTTCCCGTCGACTACATGTGCAAGAAACTCGACCTGTCCCGACAGGGCTACTATGCGTGGAAGAAACGCGGCCCGTCTCGGAGGGAGAAGGACGACGCCACCTTGTCGACCATGATCAGAGCTGTTTTCGACCGTCACGAGGGGCGGTACGGCGTGCGGCGGATCTTCCACGAGATCCGCCGCCAGGGCGTCGCCGTCGCCTACAAGCGGGTCCAGCGGCTGATGGCGACGATGGGCCTGGTCAGCGTGCATCCGCGTCCCCGCCGGCCGGTGACGACGGTGCAGGCCGCGGACTCCTCATCGCTGCCTGATCTTGTCGGCCAAGACTTCGCCGCGTCCGCACCGAACCAGTTGTGGTACGGCGACATAACATATATTCGCACCTGGGATGGCTGGGTGTACATGGCCTCCGTCATCGACGCGTTCTCTCGGAAGATCGTCGGCTGGGCGGTCGCCGATCACATGCGCACCGAACTCGTTCTCGACGCGCTTCGTATGGCCGTCACCCGCCGGCGGCCACCCGGCGGCGTCATATTCCACGCCGACCGAGGCGGTCAGTACACCAGCCGTGAGTTCGTCGCCTTCTGTCGCGACAACAACGTCCGAAACTCCGTCGGCCGTACCGGGATCTGTTTCGACAACGCCGCGGCGGAGTCCTTCTGGGCCACCCTCAAGAAGGAGTTCGTCCACCTCCACCCGTTCGATACCATAGACCGCGTCCGGGCGGGGATCTTCGAATATGTCGAGATCTACTACAACCGGCAGCGGTTGCACTCCTCGATCGGCTATCTCACGCCTGTCGAGTTCGAGGAAGAATTTGACGGACAAACACTTCGTGCTGCATAGTTAGGACTGTCCACGAAAGTGGGAACCCTCCAAACCTGGTCGAGCGCTGGTTCGCGGAGCTGACCACCCGCAAGCTGCGCCGATCGACGCACCGCTCGGTCGTCGAACTCGAAGCCGACATCCGCCGATGGATCAACGCCTGGAACAAGGACCCGAAGCCGTTCGTCTGGGCCAAGACCGCCGACGAGATCCTCGAGACCCTCGCCGCCTACTGCCAGCGAATCAACGACTCAGGACACTAGGTTGTTGATGCACCCACAGTCGCGGAACCCGCGAACCCCACCGATTCGGCGCTGTCCCGGGTGCGGGTCCGGAACCGATCCAGTCACAGGAGGTACCCGTGAGCGACCGGCAAGTACGGATGATCGTCCTGTCGACGGACGATCTTGAGGAGTCGATCAAGTTCTACACCGAGACCCTCGGCTTCCCGCTGAAGTTCCGCGACGGCGCCCACTTCGCGGCCCTCGACGGCGGTTCGGTGACCCTTGCCCTGGCCACAGCGATCGATCACCCCATCCACGGCCAGGTCGTCGTGGGCATCAAGACCGACGACGTCGACGGCGCGGCCAGAGCGATCGAGGAGAACGGCGGTGGCATCGTGAAAGGCCCCTACGACGACGCTCACGAGCGCCGCGCCGTGGTGTACGACAACAAGGGCAACGGCCTGGTCTTCTACAAGCCGCTTCCGCGCTGACGCACATTCGATCCGTGTATTCGGTCCGCTCCCACGCTGGCCGGTCACCGGCCGGCGTGGGAGCGGGTCAACCAACCGACGACGCGGCCGTGGTCTCGTACGGCGTTCCGCCACCTCGCCCCACAGCCTTCGGCCCTCCCGTGACGAGCGACCCCGGCAAGACGAGATGGTCGATCCGGCCGTGACCAGCCGAGCCCAGATCACTCCGCGACCGAAGCAACCACAGATGTCCTGGTCAGGAGGGAGCCGGCGAGGGGATTCGAACCCCTAACCGCTCGATTACAAGAGCAAGGCAGCTCGTCCACTGATGTCTGTGGACGTCCGCTGACCTGCGGTGCGCATCCACCAGCGTTCGTGTCTTTCCACGGACGTCCGCCGGCTCGGGTACACCACTGGGTACAACAGTGCGACTGGTCGCTTGAACCGTCGTGTCCGGCGGCAAGCCGACCCGCACCGCGGGCGCGCCTGGCGCGCCGAGGAGCGGAAGCGACGCGGCCTTCCGATGCGGCCTGGCATGTCCTGGCGATCGGGGACCAAACCCGTGGACTGAACCGAACTTGCGTGATCTTGGTTGCGGAAAGGGGCTGTGATCTGCGGTTTTACGGGGACGGCCCGAAAGCTCGTGTCTACAGCCCTCGACTTCGACGGGGCGTGACTACGAACGGGCTGATCTCGACGTAGCGTAGCAGACCGTTGGTGGACACTAAATTTGCGCTCCCTGAGCCGTTTTCCCTGGTCAGGATGCTACATCCATGATCGCCCTCCGTAAGTTCGGACTAAAGTCACGCTTGTAATGTTTGTAGAGGTCCGCCGACCTTTGCCCGGTCTCAGGTCGGCGGACCTCCGTCGTTCGCCGTCGGCTGCATCCGCTCACGTTGCTGTCAGCGGTTGCTTTCAAAAACCGACCGAACGCTGCGTGTTACTTCCCGATCGCAACACCAAAGGGCCCGTCGCCGACGGGGATGGTGTCAACGACGGTGTTGCTGTCAGTGTCGATCACCGACACGTTATCCGAGGAGCCGTTGCCGACGTAGGCACGGGAATCGAACAAACCCCTAGTGATCGCCACGCCATTAGGCCCGTCGCCGACGGGGATGGTGTCAACGACGGTGTTGCTGTCAGTGTCGATCACCGACACGTTATCCGAGTCGCGGTTGGTGACGTAGGCACGGGGATGGAAACCCTTAGTGATCGCCACACCGACAGGCCCGTTGCCGACGGGGATGGTGTCAACGACGGTGTTGCTGTCAGTGTCGATCACCGACACGTTATCCGAGCCAAAGTTGCCGACGTAGGCACGGGAATCGAAACCTTCAGTGATCGCCACACCAAAAGGTACGTCGCCGACGGGGATGGTGTCAACGACGGTGTTGCTGTCAGTGTCGATCACCGACACGTTATCCGAGAATTGGTTGGTGACGTAGGCACGGGAATCGAAACCCTTAGTGATCGCCACACCGCCAGGCCCGTTGCCGACGGGGATGGTGTCAACGACGGTGTTGCTGTCAGTGTCGATCACCGACACGTTATCCGAGTATTGGTTGGTGACGTAGGCGCGGGGATGGAAACCCTTAGTGATCGCCACACCGACAGGCCCGTTGCCGACGGGGATGGTGTCAACGACGGTGTTGCTGTCAGTGTCGATCACCGACACGTTATCCGAGCCAAAGTTGCCGACGTAGGCACGGGAATCGAAACCTTCAGTGATCGCCACACCAAAAGGTACGTCGCCGACGGGGATGGTGTCAACGACGGTGTTGCTGTCAGTGTCGATCACCGACACGTTATCCGAGAATTGGTTGGTGACGTAGGCACGGGAATCGAAACCCTTAGTGATCGCCACACCGCCAGGCCCGTTGCCGACGGGGATGGTGGCGACGACGGTGTTGCTGTCAGTGTCGATCACCGACACGTTGTCCGAGCCAAAGTTGGTGACGTAGGAGTTCCGCGAATCGAGGGGAGTGGCTGTTGCCTGGGTCGGCGTGGCCGCTATGAACAGTCCGGTCGCTATGACCGGGATTGCCCAGGGCTGGAACCGCCTTCCTCGCCCCCGCTCTTCACCGCATTGTCTGAAAGAACTTTTTCTTGTGTTCGCCCATTGTGCGAGCACCGAGACCTCCACGTTGTGGGAGAATCCACCTCCGCAGCACGGAAACGCCGACCGCGAGCGAAGGGGTCACCGACGGTGACCAACGCGATCCTAGCCAGAGTTAATCACCATGGAGGCATTAGCCCGTCTTGCGCCGCGGCGTGACGGCGGTTTCACGGGATATCCCTCGTCAGCGCTCTAATCGGACTTTTGTGCTCCTTGGGCGAGTGCTGGCCGCTGGCGGCGAACGGGATGGGTTTACGCCGCGTCAGTCCCGGCCATAAGCGAGCCACTGGTTGATCATCGCTGTTCGGACAGACCCTGGCCGACAGCATGCGGGTCCTCCTGCCCGACCATTCCCCGTCTCGACGGTCAGAGGAAATCTTGCCGCTTCCGTGAACGTCACGAAACGTCGCGGTTTATCGGCAAGCTTCTCGGACGGTGACCTCATACGGTCGACGGGGTCCGATTCGAACGTGATCAACGCGGCAGCGGGCAGGCGCCGCGACTTGACCATCGGAGGAACTGTGAACAAGCTCCTTCTCACTCCGACCGAAGCCGCTGATCTGCTGGGCGTGAGCCGCACAACGGTCTATGAGCTCCTCAACGCCGAACAGATCGAATCTGTCCGGATCGGGCGGGCGCGGCGGATACCGCGGGCGGCGCTCGTTGCCTACGTCGATCGGCTCCGTGGGCTCTCCGACAGGGAGGCGGCGGCGTGATCGCGGTCAGGCAGGGGCGACGGGTCGCAGATGTTCGGCAATCCACCCGGACCAACGCGCTGGCTCGTGGTCCACCCGGGAGGCTTCGCAACGACCCGATCCTGAAAGATCCAATAGGCGGTCCCGGTGGGTGCTGGAACACCACACCGGGACCTAGATCCGCACCTCTTCTCGTCCAAGGAGCGCAGACCTGTGTCCATCATTCCGCCTGACCATGGCCCGTGGCGCACCCCGTCCAGCCAACCGCCGTTCGTGACCGTTCAGCGGTCCCACTCCGGTGACTACGCGGTGACCGTCCGGCCGGGTGCCGACCCGGTCGACGTGAGCTCGGCGCTCGGTGCTGTGCCGGTGGACACCGTGTTCACCGAAGCCTTCGGCGATGCCGATATCACCCTGATTTTCCGGACGATCCCTGGAACGTCGGCGCTGCTGCCAGCGGGAATCGGCGATCTGCCGCGCATCCCGGCCATGCGCTGACCCGCGCGGTTCTTCTCCCTTCCCCCATTTCTTTCCCGTTCCTCTGGTAGGCGCACTCCCCGGCAGACCCTTCCGCGCCCAGAGGACCGGACCCAACGGCAAGCACGCCACCTGGCGACCGGCAAGCCTCCAGTTCATCCATGGGGTGCTGCGTAACGCGCTCGCGGACGCTCACCGGCTCGACCTGGTGCCTCGCAACGTCGCGAAGGCGATCAAGGGACCGTCGGTGCCACTGCGGCGGGTCCGTACCCTCCACGTCGATGACGTCCGGGCGCTCAGCCGGGCGATGCACGACGACCCGTACGGACCGATCTTCATATGTGGTCTGATGTTGGGGCTGTGGCGAGGGGAGATCCTCGGCCTGAGGTGGGCCGACATCGACTTTGACGCAGGGGCGCTGCACGTCCGACGCACGTTGCAACGCGCGAACGGAAAGCTGATGTTCACGCCGGCCAAGACCGTTCGGTCGCATCGGACGCTGCCACTGTCGGGCTCTCTCGTCGAGATTCTCAAGGAGCATCGCCGGTCCCAGGAAGGCGCCATGGCCACCGCCGGCCCGGACTGGATCGATCATGACCTTGTCTTCGCCTCGGCGATCGGCACACCCCTGGACCCACGCAACGTCAACCGACGGTTCACCGCGATCCGCACGGCGGCCGGGCTCCCGTGGGTGCGGCCTCACGATCTTAGACACGCGTTCGCGACACTCCTCGTCGCCGAAGGCGTCCCTATGCGTGTGATCATGGAATTGCTCGGTCATTCCACGATCAACCTCACCATGAACACGTATGCCCACGTCCTACCTGAGGCGCAGGAAGACGCCGTGGCGCGTCTCGATGGCCTCGTCATGGGAGATGATCAAAGCAAGGAGGCTGCAGAGGCCACCGACGAACCGGGCGAGGGCGAAGCGGACGGCGGAGATGGCCTGGGTACACCACTGGGTACATGACGATCACTTCGGGGCCAGGCCAACGACGAAAGCCCAGGTCAGGAGGGAGCCGGCGAGGGGATTCGAACCCCTAACCGCTCGATTACAAGTCGAGTGCGCTGCCAGTTGCGCCACGCCGGCCGGTCCGAGGACGCTCCCTAGCGTAGGGCATCGGGGGATGATCACGCGCCTCGGGGCCGAGTGATCGTTGGGACGCCGGTCGCGTCACCGTTCTGCCACCTGCTGTCGGCCGTACCGGCGCCGCTGCCGAGGGTTGACGCTGCCGGGGGTTGACAAGGTGCCGGCCGGGGATGCGCCCGGCCTGTGGGTGACCACGCGTCCCCGGTTGTGAGGGATGGGGGCTGCCGCGCCGGAATCGCGTCCCGAGCCGCTTGGTCAGGAGTAGACCGCGAGCATCGGGCCCGGTTGGGCGGCGTTGTCCGTCTCGAGTTCCGTCTCGAGTTCCGTGTCGGTTGTTCCGTTGTCCTGCCAGAATTCGACGGCGCCTCGTACGTCCTGGTTTTCTATCAGGTCGGTCAGGCGTTCGTAGCGGGCGAGCGACCGCCGGATGAACTGCTGCCCGGCCGCCTCGGGAATGTTCCGCAGGGCGGCTTCGTGCTCCTTTCGGAGAAGGGCCGACACAAGTTCCGCCATCAGAATGAGGGTTCTGTTGTGGGATGACCGCACGACCAGGATACGGAATTCGGCGGACGGCCGGGAGAAATCGAGAATGCCGCGTGACCGGCTCGCGGCCAGCAGGCAGTCGCGCATGCCCCGCAGGTCCGATCCGCTCCGGCGGGCCGCGGCCAGCGCCACCGCTCCCGGTTCTATCACCGCCCGCGCCTCGAGCAGGTCCCGGACGGAGGTGCCCTGCATCTGCAGCCGCAGGCCGGTCTGCCGGGCGAGCACCCGGGTGTCCGGCTCCTGAACAAGTGGTCCCAGGTGGGAGCCGCGCCGAAGAACGATCAGGGACTCGGACTCGAGGATGCGCAGCGCCTCGCGCATTGTCGGCCTCGCGACACCGTATACGTCCATCAGCTCGCTCTCCGGCGGAAGATGCTCGCCAGGCCTGACCTCGCCGCGCGCCATCCTGCCCCGGAGGTCGTCGGCGACCAGTTCGGAGAACTTGCTGAACCTCGGCCCGCGTTCCGGCCCGAACATATTGACAGCCATCGTCGTCCTGACAGTCATTTTCGCCCGCCTCCTCGCTGAAGCGTGAGAAGCCATGCTAACCGCGGAAGAGCGTCATGATCCGGCGCGGCCGGATTCTTGTGAGGCCGCACACGCCGTGTGAATCCACCCACACCGGTGTCCGCTAGCCATTGTTTTGGGTTTCCGGTAGGTTGGCGATCCGACCGGCCAGCGCGCCGTCACAACTACCTGGCACATCATCGTATCTACGCTGTCACCACGGATGACGGTTTATGTGCCGCCGTCGGTTGGGGACGGGCAGGGAGTATTAGAGTGCTGGCGCCGCCATTTCCATGCCGCTGACGTGACAGGCCCGGGATATCCGGGCCCGCTGGTCGGTGTATCCATCCGGTGGTGGTCGGCGTATCCGCCCGGGGGTACCGACGGTATGCGAGACGCGGTATGCGAGAGGAGAGGCCACGAAATGGAGTGGGACGAACCATCGTCCGCTGTCGCCGTATCCCGCCTCGGGCACTCGATCAAGCGGGCCGAGCAGGCGCTCATCCGGGAGAAGACCCGGGCGCTGCGTGATGTCGGCCTGTCCGTCCCGCAGTACACGGTGCTGCTCACGCTTGCCGACTCGCCGGGGCTTTCCGGCGCCCAGCTCGCCCGCCGATGTATGGTCACGCCCCAGTCGATGGCGAGTCTGCTGCTCACGCTCGAGGCGAAGGGGCTGGTCGTGCGTGAGCAGTCGGACGTCCACGCGAAGGTCTTCCAGTGCCGGCTGACCCCGTCTGGCCGGACGCTGCTGCACCGGGCGGACACCGTCGCCCTCGCGGTCGAACAGCGTCTCACCGCGGTCTTCACGCCCGCCGAGTCGGAGGAGTTCCGCTCCCTGCTCGAACGGACCGTCGCCATCCTCGACGACGAGACCGGACGCTCCACACCGGCGACATCAGCGGCACCGGCGACACCAGCTGCCCCGCTCACGCCAGCCGTGCCGCCCACGCCGGCCACGTCACCCATACCAACCGCATCACCTGTGCCGGCCGCGTCGCCCACGCCAGCCGCAGCGCCCACGCCGACCGTGCTGCCCACACCCGGCGTGCCGTCCACGCCCGCCGCGGCGGCGCACTGGTCGCAGGCAGCCGGCCAGTAGCGCGGTGACCACCACTGCCGGCCCACTTCAGCGCCGGCCGGGTCCGAGCCCGGTTGAGCCCGGCCAGCATGATCGTTGTGATTCTGGTGCTGCTGGAACAGCATCAGAATCACAACGATCACAGCACTGTCAGAGGCTCACCAGCCGCCAGAGATCCAACAGTGTTGCCTGCGGAGTGTTGCCTGCGGCTTGCGGGCTGTCGCCGGGGGAGTCAGCGTGGGTGCGTCTCCGCCGCGTCCAGCCGGCGGCGGCGGGCGATCTCGGCCAGCGCCACGCCCGCGGCGACACCGGCGTTGAGCGACTCGACATCCCCGGCCATCGGGATCCGCACGGTCAGATCGCAGCGTTCCCCGACCAGCCGCGACAGGCCGCGGCCCTCCGAACCGACGACCAGCACGAGCGGGTCGGAGGCCATCTCCAGCTCGTCCAGGCTGACCTCGCCGTCCGCGGCGAGCCCCACCACGAACAGGCCGGCCTGCGCCCAGCCGGTCAGCGCGCGCACCAGGTTCGTCGCCCGCGCCACCGGCAGCCGGGCCGCGGCACCGGCCGACGTCTTCCAGGCCGCCGCCGTGACGCCGGCCGCCCGCCGTTCGGGCACCACGACCCCGTGTGCGCCGAACGCCGCCGCCGACCGGACGACCGCGCCGAGGTTACGCGGGTCGGTCACGCCGTCCAGAGCCACCAGCAGCCCGGGCGGCGCTTCCTGGGCGCGGGCGAGCAGATCGTCAGGATGGGCGTACCGGAACGGTGGCACCGACAGCGCCAGCCCCTGGTGCGGCGCGGAACCGCATAGCCGGTCCAGGTCGCCGCGCGCGACGTCCGCGACGGCCACCCCGGCGCGCGGGGCCAGCCGGCGGGCCTCGTCAAGGCGTTCGTCGTACTCGGTCCCGGCGGCCACGTAGAGGACGGAGGCGGGGACACCCGCCCGCAGCGCCTCGACCACCGCGTTACGGCCGACCACCAGCTCCTCGGGCTCGCCGCGGTCCGCCCGGCTGGCGAAGCGCCCGGCGCGGGCCGTGCCGGCCCAGGCGGATCCAGCCGGGCGGCCCTGCCGTGGCGCACGGGGGCCGCCGCGGGCCCCGGCGTCACCGGCCCGGTCGTCACGGGCCCCGGCCCCGGCGCCGCGCGGCCGGTTGTCACGGCCTCGGTCGTCACGACTCCGATCGTCACGGCGGGTGCTCTTGTCGGCAGTATGCGCCGCTCCGGGTCGACGCTCCTCGCCGGCCGCGGCCGCGGCCGCGGCGGCGGCGGCCCGGCGCTGGGCCGGGTGACCGGGACGCATCTCCGCCGGCGGGGTTGCGCCTCGTCCCTCGAGGGCCTTTCGCCGCTGACCCCCGCTACCGAGCGACGCACCCTTACGGTGCGAGCCGGATTTGGCCGCGCGGCCGCCCTGGCCGCCGCGGGCCACACCACTGCCGCCGCGCCTGGACTGGCCGGCCATCAGAGGGCTCCACCAGCGCGGGGGCCGCAGGCATCGGAGAACCAGGCATCGGAGAACATCGTCATACGGTATACGGACGCCGGGGCGCCCCGGCGGCGCAACCCACCGTACCCGTCCCGCCGCGCTTACCTGGAGGCGGAACTCCGCCGGGCCGGGCGGCGTAACCACCACCGGCCACCATGGCCGTCCCGGGTCATCTCGCCGGCCGAGGCCGGGCCTGCTCCGCCGTGCCGGGCCCTGCCTCGGCCGGTGCGTTCCGGCGCTCCGCCGTTCTGCCTCGCCTTCCTTCCATTCTTCCGTCCGTCCTTTCGGCCCTTTGATTTCTCTCGATTCCCCGGGGCCGCCGGTTTCAGCGTTCCGGGGCCCGGAAACGCACCGGGAGGTCCGCCAGGCCGCGGATGAGGATGTTCGGCTTGTACGTCGGCCTGTCGGTGAGGATCTCGGCGGTACCGACGCGGTCCACCCACGCGGCCAGGAAGATCTCCATCTCCAGTAGGGCGAGCGGCGCGCCCAGGCAGTAGTGGTGGCCGAGGCTGAAGGACAGGTGACGGGAGACCGGCCGGTCGCCGTGGAAGCGGGTGACGTCGAGCCGGTCCGGCTCGTCGTAGGCGGCCGGGTCGCGGTTCGCGCAGGCGATCAGGGCGACCACGCCCTCGCCGGGGGCGAAGGTCCGGCCACCGACCACCAGCTCCCGCTTGGCGGCCCGGGTGTTCATGTGGATGGGCGAGTCGTAGCGGAGCAGCTCGTCGACGGCCCGGGGGATCAGCTCCGGCCGCTGGCGCAGCAGGTCGAGCTGGTCGGGGTGGCGCAGCAGGGCGAGGGCGCCGTTGCCGACCAGGTTCACGGTCGTCTCGTGGCCGGCGATGATGAGGGTGATGCAGGTGCCGAGCAGTTCGTCCGCGGTGAGCCGGTCGCCATGGTCCTCCACCGCGGCCAGGGAGCTGATCAGGTCGTCCCCGGGGTGCCGGCGCCGTTCGTCGACGAGTTGGCGGAAGTAGCCGGCGAACTCCGGCAGCGCCGCGTTACGGGCGGCGAGCGCTTCGGGGGTCATGTGGAGGTCCGGGTCGAACGCGCGGGAAAGCGCCTGCGACCACTTCTGCACCAGCGGGTGGTCCTCGGTGGGCACGCCCAGGATCTCGCAGATCATGGTGAGTGGCAGCGGGTAGGCGACCGTCTCGATGAAGTCGAACTCGCCGGCGTCGAGCGCGGCGTCGATCAGTTCGTCGACGAGTTCCTCGATACGTGGCCGCAGGCCGGCCACCCGGCGTGCGGTGAAGCCCTTGGTGACCAGGCCGCGTAGCCGGGTGTGGTCGGGCGGCTCCATCCACAGGAAGGTGTCCGGGAAGGCCGACGCCGGGATGGTCGGGTGCAGTTGCTCCGCCTCCTTGTCGTGCCCCCAGTCCGCGCTCTGCAGGATCTTGACGCAGTCGACGTAACGGGTCGCCACGTGCAGCCCGAAGTCCGACATGTGCAGGGGGGCGGCGTCACGCAGGTGGTCGTACCGGGAGTACGGGTCGGCCCGGTTCGCAGGGTCGAACAGCTCGTCCAGCAGGGATGGCGTGACGGGGCTGACGGGCGTCGTCGCCTGGCTTCCCCGGCCCCCCTGGGCCGTTGCCGCCTGGGTTGTCGCCACGTCCATGTCGGCTCCCTCTCGCGATTCTTCGGTGCCGCCGTCACTGGTTGTCTTCGGCCACGGGGGCCGCACCGGCGGATGTGCCCGGCGCCGGTAACGCATGCGCCGAGCACACCGGACCGCCCGGTGGGACGGTATTCCAGCACGTCCGGCCGGCGGTTCGGTAAACGGCGAGTTTACATTTCGGGGCGAGAACAAGACGCCCCTGAGGTGGCCGTGATTCTGTTGCTCCAGCTATTGGGACGTCGAATGGAACAATTGGATTCACTGATGGTGGCCGGGGGCGTACAAAATATCGGTGTGGCCGTCCCAAGGGCTGCTTGGTGAGGTGTTGTCAAGCCTGCGAACTGCGGTTACTGTGCTTCTCTGACAGCGGCTGGCGGAGGCCGGCAACCATTTTTGTCAGTCATCGCCGGCCTGGTTGACGTCAGAGCGGCGCTGCCTCCAGGATATTGGTGGCAAGGCGCTCGGAATCGCCGGGTCAGCTGGTTGGCGGCGGCTTGTCCATGGTGCGCGGACGAGCCTTGGGAAAGTTTTCGGTACAGCCGGGCCACACCGTCCGGGAATACGTGACGGCGAGCGTCTGGCAGCCACGGGAGGCGTGATGGACAACGGCGCGGTGCTCCCGACGCCAGCCAGGGAATCACACCCCGACCCCGTGGTTCCCCCAGTTGACGGGGATTCCCTGGAACCATGGCCCGGCCGGCCGTCACATCCGCGGGCGGCCGAAGACGGCCGTGGCCACGCGGTCGTCCTCGGCGCCGGCATGGCCGGGCTGCTGGCCGCCCGGGTGCTCTCGGAGACCTTCGAGCGGGTCACGGTGCTGGAACGGGACGTGTTCCTCGACGGCGGTCCCCACGGCGACTCCCGCCGTGGCGTGCCCCAGGGCCGGCACCTGCACGGGCTGCTCGACCGCGGACGCCAGATCATGGAGGAGCTGTTCCCCGGGCTGACCACGGAGCTCACCCAGCGGGGCGCGTCCACGATCGAGACGCTGGTGGGTTCCCGCTGGTACCTGCGGGGGCTGCGGGTTCGCTCGACCCCGACCGGGCTGACCTCGGTGCTTGCCAGCAGGGGGCTGCTGGAGGACGTCCTGCGGGCGAGGCTGCGGGCGATCCCCGGCGTGGAGTTCGTCCAGCGGACGTCCGCGACCGGGCTGGTCGCCGCGCCGGAGGCGCCCGACCGGATCATCGGGGTGCATGTCGCCCGGCAATCCCGCGGTGTCGGTATCGGAGTTGTCCACGCGGACCTGGTGGTGGACGCGACCGGCCGGGCCTCCCGCGGCCCGGACTGGCTGGCCGCCTTGGAACTGCCCGCCCCGCCCGAGCGGCGGACCGACGTGGATCTCGGATACGCGTCGCGTTTCTACCGGCACCGTCCCGAGCATCTCGACGGTCAGCGTTCGGTCATAGTCTCGACCATGCCCGGATTCCGTGGCGGCGGTGCCGTCGCGCTGGAGGGCGGCCGCTGGCACGTCACGCTCGCCGGAATGCTCGGTGACCATCCGCCGACGGATCCCGAGGGATTCGAGGCGTTCGCCCGAACCCTGCCCGTACCCGACATCTACGACCTGGTCACGTCGACCGAGGCGTTGGGCGACCCGGTGCCCCACCGTTTCGCCAGTTCGCTGCGGCGATACTACGAGCGGGTGAAGAATCCGCCCACCGGATTCCTCGTCATCGGTGACGCGATATGCAGCTTCAACCCGCTCTACGCCCAGGGAATGACCGTGGCGGCCCAGCAGGCGTGGGCGCTGCGGGACTGCCTGCGGGCCGCCGGCCCGGATCTGCCGGCCCGTTTCTACCGGCAGGCCGGCCGCCTCGTGGACGTTGCGTGGGACATGGCCAACGGAGCCGATCTGTGCTATCCCGGCGTCCAGGGGCGGCGCGGCCTGCGTGACCGGCTGGTGGGCCCGTACGCGGAACGGGTGCAGGTCGCCGCGCATCAGAACGCCACGGTGGCGCGCGCCCTGATGAACACGCTGAACCTGGTGGACGCCCCGACAGCGCTGCTGCGCCCGGCCGTGGCCGCCGGCGTCCTCCGCTTCGGCTGGTCGCACCCGACCACACCGGCGCCCACGCTCACGGCCGCGAGCGCAGCCGGCCGGTCGTCAGACCAGGCCGGTTCTGCCTGACCGGCTCAGGACAGCCGGACGGGCAGGGCCGCGAGGCTGCGTACGGTCAGGTGCGGCCGGTAGGGTGGCGGGTCCGCGGCCAGGGTGAGCCCCGGGGCACGCTGGATGAGTGCCCGCAGGGCGATCCGTGCCTCCAGCCGGGCGAGCGGCGCGCCGAGGCAGTAGTGGATGCCCAGCCCGAAACCGAGGTGCCGGTGCGCGGGAGCGGCGCCGGCGTAGCGGGTGATGTCGAAACGGTCCGGATCCGTGAAGACGTCCGGGTCCCGCTGGGCCGCCGCGCTCAGGATGACGATGATCTCGCCCTGGCGGAACGCGTGCCCGGCGATCTCGGTGTCCCGCAGGGCGAGCCGGCCGACGAGCTGGATGGGCGGGTCGTAGCGCAACGTCTCGTCGATGGCGGAGGGTATGAGGTCGAGATCCGCACGTAGCAGGGCGAGCTGGTCGGGGTTGCGCAGCAGCGCCAGGACGGCGTTGCCGATCAGGTTGACCGTTGTCTCGTAGCCGGCGACCAGCAGCAGGGCGCACAGTTCCAGCAGTTCACTCTCGCTGAGCACGTCGCCCTGGTCCTGCACCGCCACGAGTTCGCTGAGCAGGTCACCGGCCGGGCGGGCTCGGCGCCGCGCGATCAGCTCGGTGAAGTAGGCGTCGAACTCGCGGGAGGACGTCCGGCGCCGGGCCAGCTCGTCGGGGGTGAGCAGGTAGTCCGGGTCGATCCCGCGGGTGAGGTCGTTGGCCCAGCCCCGGAAGGTCTGCTCGTCCCGCGCCGGCACGCCCAGCAGGTCACAGATGACGCGCAGCGGGAGCGGGCGGGCCAGCGTGTCGATCAGGTCGATCTCGCCTCCCCGCGCGAGCGCTGCGTCGATCAACGTGTCGACCAGGGAGGTGACCCGTGGCTGGAAGGCGGCGACCACCCGGGGAGTGAACGCCTTGCTGACCAGCCCGCGCAGCCGGGTGTGGCTGGGCGGGTTCATCCGCAGGAAGGATCGCAGCCCGCCGTCCAGCGCGTCGGCGCGACGCCACGCGTTGGTCCCCGACTCGCCGCGTCCCCAGGCCGCTTCCGACAGGGCGGTCACGCAGTCGGGGTAGCGCGTCAGCACGGTGGCCTGGCCATCTCCCAGGGGGACGCGGTAGAAGGGATCCGCCGCGCGCAGGGCGCGATAGCTCGGATAGGGGTCGGCCCGGCGAGCCGGATCGAAGGCGCCGAACGCCAGCGGTGCGGCGGGAGCGTCCGATGCCGAGGCGGAACTCATGACCGGGTCCCCTCCTTGTCGTGGTCGTCCCAGTGGCCGGGCATGACAGCCGCCGGCTCGCCGGGGCCGTCCACACCACGCCTTTCGCGATTCACCTGTGCCTTTGCGCGGGCCGGGGGGTGTCGCCCGTGCCCTCGCGCGGGCCGGGTGATGCCGCCGGATAGAAGAATGCCGGGACGGTATTACTCTCCGATGAATCGGTGCTGAACCGATGCCGGCGGGAACCGCACGAACCGGTGATTCGGCATGTAGGCGAGCCGTCAACGAAGCGTCGATAGCCAGCGGAAACGACGTGACCGGAAATTGGAAAAAATGCGTGAAGAACAGCCGGACGAATGCTGGCCGGCAACCGTGGACGGGCCTGCCGCGCGGGCGGGGCCCGGCGAAACCGGCCGCCGGCGAGGCCGGAACGCCGTGCGGCAGACGTGCGGCAGACGCGTGACAGCCCGGGCGCACGACCACGCGATGCCGGTGCGCCCGGGAGGACGAGACGACGGGAGCCGGGGAGCGTCAGCCCGGGCCGGGGGCCGTGCGCTCCCTCGGGCCGAAGGTTGCCTGCTCGCTCATCCAGGTCAGGTCGGGTACCCGGACTCGCAGCCGGTCCGCTATCTCCTCGACGGCCAGACCCCGGCCGATCGCCTCCTGGATCGCCAGGCCATGAACGGTACGCAGACGCACCCGCTGAGGATGATCGTTCCAGAGTAGATCGTGAGCGACCGCTGCGCGCTCGACCGGGTCGGAGATCGCGATAATTTCGTCGAAGAGCAGCACAACGCACATGGTCCTGCGATCGTGACCAGCCAGCAAGGGCACGCCGTGCCCGGATGGGCACGATCGCGGCCGTCCGGACGCTACCTTCCGAAGGTCCGGACGCGACGGGCCGAGAGCGGGACGCGCCGGAGCCGTTCCGGGTCGGGCCGACCGACCCGCGCGATCCACAGCGGCCGTTCGGCCACGGCCGAGGTGAGTGCCAGGACCGACCCGAGCGTGGTCGGGCAGTCGATGAGGTGGGACTGCGGGTGCGCGGCCAGCCCCTGGCGGGTCAGCGTCAGCCACAGGCGTTGGACGAGCCGTCCGAACTCCACCTCACCGGCTGCGTCAGTGCCTGCCGGGACCAGCAGCACCAGCACCGGGCCGCCGCCCCGGAACGGTCTGGCCTGCCCCTGGGCCAACGCGTTGCGCAGGCCGTGACGGCGCGGTTGCGGGTGCCTGCGGCGCAGCGCCGTCCGCAGCCCCCACACCTCGACCCGGGTGAGGGCCAGCGCGACGTCGCTGAGGCCGTCGCGTTGATAGTCGGGGTGCCGGCTGCTCAGCCGTGACCACTGCCGCAGCTCGGCCAGGATGTCCCGGTTCGCGACGAACCAGCGGCTGGCTTCCAGCAGCAGTGGGTACAGGACGGCGGAGTCCAGCGTGACCAGCCGTCCACCGGCGGCGGCGGTGAGCGCGACGAGTTCGTCGGTGACCTCCGGCGGCAGCGGCTCGTCGGCCCAGCGTCCGCGCCAGGTGCGCCGCGCGACGACGTCCGCCACGGTGAACGGGGTGAGCGCTGGTTCGGGCGCGGCCACCAGTCTGCCGACGCGGCGGCCGGCCGCGTCGTGGTCGGCGACGAAGCGGGCCGCCACTCCTTCGGCGCCGCAGACGACCAGGCAGGACTCGACGAACGCGCCGAGCAACAGGCGCAGGTCACGGCGGACGGGGTCGCTGGGGCCGAGTTCGTACCGGCCGTCCCAGCCCACTTCGACCGTGTCCATGGCGCCGGACGGGTAGCGCAGCGCCCACGGCTGGCAGTTGTGGGCGTTGGGAGCGCGGTGGAACAGCGGTTCCAGGGCGCGCAGCTGGTCGGTGAACCGACTGCCATGATCGAAAATGGCGTCGGCCACGCTGGCCTGGCCCGTGCCGGCCAGATCGGGAAGCACCTGCTGGGGAGCGGGACGGGTGGCGTGGGAAGCGCCGTCCACGTCGTGCTCCGTGGCCGTGTGGTCGCGGATGCCGCCGCGGTTGTGGCTGGCCTCCGGTGGCCAGGACACCGGTCGGCCCCGGTCACCGGACGGTCGTGCGAGCGTCGAGACAGGGACAAAACGGATGATCAGGAGGCCGAGCAGAACGCCGATCAGGGCATCGAGCAGGACGTCGGGGAAGAAGGCGGGGCCGGTGGCGAGGGTGAAGAGCCCGATCGCCGACATCCCGCAGACCAGGAAGGTGGTGACGGCCACGACGAGGACGAGCGTGGTGGCGCTGATGATCCGTCCGCCGCGGAAAAGGCCGCCGATGACAGCACGCCTCACGACGCTCCCCGCCGTCCCCGCCGGCTCGGCCGTTCCAGACGGCTCGGCCGGCGCGGTGGTGGCTGTCGTGCGCGGGACGGGCGACGTCGTGACCGCCGGGGCGTCCGCCAGCGTTGGCCCGGCGCGGCGGACGGCACTCATCCGGCGTCCACCAGCTGGGACGACACGGCGGTGTTCAGCTCGCCCGCCAGCGTCTCGACGGTCCACGCGATCTGTTCGGGGGTGTGCTCGCTGGTGATGAAGAAACGCAGCCGGGACAGGCGCTCCTCGACCGCCGGATACATGATCGGATTGACGCTGATTCCGCGCTCGAACAGCGTGTTGGCCAGCTGGACGCTACGTATCGAGTCGCCGACGATGCACGGGATGATCGGAGTCCCGGCACTCGTCCCGGTGTTCAGGCCGGCCTCGCGGGCCAGGCGCAGGAACAGGGCCGAGTTGTCGCGCAGCCGGGCCAGCCGGGCCGGCTCCCCCCGCATGACCCGCAGCGCGGCCAGCGCCGCGGCCGTGTTCGGGGGCGTCAGGCCGGCGCTGTAGACGAAGCCCGGCAGCGTGTACCGCAGGTAGCCCACCAGGGCCCGGCGGCCGGCGACATACCCGCCGCAGCTGGCCAGCGACTTCGACAGGGTGCCCATCCACACGTCGACACCGCCGCGGTCCACATCGAAGTGCTCGCCCACCCCACCGCCGGCCGCGCCGATCACGCCGATGCTGTGTGCCTCGTCGACCATCAGCAGCGCGCCGTGGCGGTTGCGCACCTGGATCAGTTCGGGCAGGTCCGCGATGTCACCGTCCATGCTGTAGACGCCTTCGACGACGATCAGCACCCGGCGGAAGCGATGGCGTACCTGCGCGAGCAGTCCGTCGAGAGCCGCGACGTCGTTGTGCGGGAACGGCCGGCGGGTCGCTCCGGACAGCCGGGCCCCCTGCAGGATGCTGTCGTGGGCCAGCGCGTCATGGACGATCAGGTCGTCGGGCCCGACGAGGTGGCCGATCGTCGTGACGTTGGTGGCGTGCCCGCTGACCAGGACGACGCAGTCCTCCACGCCGATCAGGGTGGCGAGCTCCGCCTCCAGTTCGCGGTGCGGCGGCCGGTCGCCGGAGAGGATGCGGGCGGCCGAGACGGAGGAGCCGTAACGGTCCACCGACTCGCTGACCGCCGCGTTGACCTCCGAGTGTCCGGACAGGCCCAGGTAGTTGTAGGTCGAGAAGCTCACCAGCTCCCGGCCGGCCACGACCGTGCGGTCACGGACGTTCCCCTCGTGCAGCAGGAAGTACGGGCTGCGCAGGCCGAGCCGGCCGCCGAGCTCATGGCGTTCGCGCAGCGCCACCACTTCGGGGAAGGACGTGACGTCGGTGGCGGCGCTGTCGGGGCCCGGGTGCGCTCGAGAGCCGTCCGTCCGGTGGTGGCCGGCCCCGTTGCCGGCGGTGTCGAGCAGCCCGTTTCCCGTGCCCCGCGGGTGCGGTTGGGCTGCGGGGCCGTGAGAGTTCCGCGGCCGCGCGTCGATACCAGCCCCGATACCAGCCCCGATGCCGGTCCCGAGGCCGGCCTGATCGGAGCCGGCCGTTTCGGACGAGCCCCGGGCCGGCGGGCCGGCCGTCTCCGGGAGAAGGCCCGCGGATCCGGCGCGTCGGGCCAGCACGGTTACCAGATCACCGACCGTGGTGATCCCGGCGATGTCCTCGGTGCGCACGGTCAGGCCCGGCCAGCGGCGTCCCAGCGCGTTCACCAGGTCGGTCATCATGATCGAGTCGAAGCCCAGATCCCCCACGAAGGCGTGGTCCTCATGGATGTGGCTCTCCGGATAGGCGCTCAGCCCGGAGATGGCTTCGATCACCTGCGCCCGCAGTACGTCCCGGCCGCGGGCCGGTGCGACCACCACCGTGGTGGGCACCAGGCTCGCGGCCGGGTCGTGTCCGCCCGGCGGGACGAGCGACTGCGGGAGCGCTCCGGTGTCGCCCGCTGCCGCTGGCACGTCAGGTGCCGGCTGCCGCGGTGTGGCTGCCTCGGACAGGCTGACGCTCGTCCGCGGTGCTCCGGCCGCCGGACCGGACAGGGTCCGCAGCAGGTCGAGCTGCTTGTCGAGGAGCCTGATGACGTTGTCCATATGTGACTCCGGAGAGTAAGCGATCGTGTTGGCGTCGCGGGAGGCGGAAAGCGGGACCTCGCCCCGCCGGGGCCGCGCGGCGGCTCGCTCCCCGTCGGGGGCGGGCCGGTAGGCCGCGACGAGGTTCCCGGCGCCGCCGACACGCCTCTGGGTGGCGGCCGGTGCCATCCGGACGGGCTCGTTGCCGGTGGACCCGGCACCTGCGGAGCCGGTGCTCGCGGTTGCGTCGCCTACGGCCTGGTCGTCCGCTGTGGGCGCGTCCGGCCCGGTGCCGCGCTGCCCGGGTACGGCGACCGATCCGGTGCCGCGCCTGGCCGGGGCGGTGGCCGGCTCGCTGTACGGCCTGGCGGGCCCGGCCGGCGAGCCGGCGGCGTTGATACGTATCGAATAGGCGCTGGTGGCCAACGGTGAGGGAGGCAGGGTCACCAGCTCCCGCTCGCCGGGGCCGAACAGCGGCAGGATGTCGAGCGGGACGCCCAGGCAGGCCAGCTGGCCGAGGCCGGCGAGCAGCGTGCGGCCGTCGTCGGGCTGGCTCGCGGTCAGGGCCACGTACCTGGCCTGGACCGATCCGGCCAGCGACCGGTGCGCCATGGACAGTAGCGAGTCGCCCCCGAACGCCTGGACGAAGATCCGTGCGCCCGCCGCGGCCGCGTCACGGACCGCGTCCATGAAGCGCACCGGAGCCGAGCAGTGCCGTGCCCACAGCGCCCGCAGCTCCCGCGGGTCGTCGCATCGGTGCCCGCTGACCGAGGAGGCAATGATCGTTTTCGGGGCCTGGATGGGCAGGGCCGCCAGCGTGTTCGCCATCCGGGCGTCCGCCTCGGCCACCAGTGGGGAGTGGAAGGCGTGCGAGACCCGCAGCTGTCTGGTCGTGATGCCCTCGGCGGCGGCGCGTTCGCAAAGCCGCTCCAGCGCGTCCAGCCGGCCGCTGGCGACAAGCTGCGACGGATGGTTGACGCAGCCGAGCCACACCCCGTCGATGCCGGCGGCGAGCCGGTGGAACGTCGTCTCACCGGTGTGGACCGCGAGCATGCCGCCGTGCCACGCGGGCTGCGCGCCGGCGACGGCCGCGCCCCGTTCAGCCAGGAAGCGCAGGGCGTCGGCCGGGTCCACGGCACCGGCGGTCACCGCCGCCGGCAGCTCCCCGACGCTGTGGCCGACGCAGACGTCCGGCCGCAGCCCACAGTGCGTCAGCAGTTCACCGACCGCGATTCCCAGCGCCCCGAGCACAGGCTGGCAGATCTCGGTCGCGGTCAGAGCCGTCTCGGCCGTCTCGGCTGCCTCGGCCGCCCGCTGGTCGGCGTCCGGGTGCGGGTCCCACACGAGATCGGCCAGCGAACGGCCGAGCAACGGGCGCAGGACGCCGTCCGACGCGTCGGCCCGCGCGGCGAAGCCGGCGAACCGTCCGTACAGGTCGGCGAGCATGCCCGGCCGCTGGGCCCCCTGCCCGGGGAACATCAGGGCGCTGCGGCGGTCCGCCTCGGGCAGCGGGGCGGACGTGGCGTACCCGCCGTCCGGCAGCTCGCCGAGGCGGCCGGCCCGCAGCCGGGCCGCGGCCTCGGTGAGCTGCCGGCACAGCTGGGCGCGGGAGGCCGCGACCAGGCTCAGCCGGGCCGGGAGCAGTTCACGGGTGGCGAGGGTGTGGGAGAGCGCGGCCGGCGTGATCGTCGGGTCGGCCTCCACCGTGTCCCGGACGGCTTCGGCGTGGCTGGCGAGCAACTCCACCGAGCTCGCGGACAGCAACAGCAGCCATGGCCTCCGTGGCGGGGTGTCCGATCGTGCCGGACCGTCCGCCCGGCGCCGCGCCCGGTCCAGGATCACGTGCACGTTGGTGCCGCCGAAGCCGAACGAACTGATCGCGCCCCGGCGGGGCCGCTCCTCGGTGTCCGTCCACATCCGGGGCCGGGTCGGGACGCGCAGCCCGGCCTCGGCCAGCGGCAGGGCCGGGTCGGGCCGGGTCTCCGGTTGCGGCGGGACGACCCCGTGATATAGCGCGAGCGCCATCTTCACCAGGCTCGCCGCCCCGGCCGCCGCCAGGGTGTGGCCGATGAGGGCCTTGGTCGAGAGCAGGTCGCACGGCTCGGCCGTGGGGTCGCCCGCGCGCAGGTCCCGCAGCGCGGCGATCTCGGTCCGGTCGCCGACGGTGGTCCCCGTGCCGTGGGCCTCGATCACGGTCACGGTGCCCGGGGCCACCCCGGCGTCGGCGTAGGCGGCCCGCAGCGCGGCGAGCTGCCCGTGGACGCTCGGTGTCATCGGGCCGGCGGCGCGGCCGTCGTTGGTGATGCCGATGCCACGGATCACCGCGTACACCCGGTCGCCGTCGGCCAGCGCGTCCGCGAGGGGGCGCAGGACGGCGACCCCGCCGCCCTCGCCGAGAACGAACCCGTCGGCGCGCTCGTCGAAGGGGCGGCACACCCCGCTCGGCGAGAGCGCCCCCACCCGGGAGAAGGAGATCAGCGCGTCCGGGGTCAGGTTGAGGAAGACCCCGCCGACCAGGGCGACCCGGCACACTCCGGTGCGCAGCGCGAGGACCGCTTCATGCAGCGCCACCGGCACGGACGAGCAGGCGGAGTCGATGGCGAACGCGGGACCGCCGAGATCGAACACGCTGCTGATCGTCCCGGCCGCCATGTTGAGCAGGCAGCCCGTCAGGGTGTACGCCTGCAGTGGGGCGATGCCCGCGTCCGCGGCCCGCTCGACCGCGGCGAGCAGGTCCGGATCGGCTTCGCCGCCGTGCAGCGAACCGTTCGCGAGCAGGCTCGCCCGCACCCGGGCGCCGGCCAGCTCCCGATAGTCGGACTGGCTGATGCCCACGTAGACGCCGGTACGCGCCCGGTCGAACGGGCGGCGTTCCAGGCCCGCGTCCTGGAGCGCCTCACGGGCGAGGTGGACCAGCAGCCGCTGCTGCGGGTCCATCGCCCGGGCGCGCCGCGGTGGGATCCGATAGTGCGCTGCCGCGAACCGGTCGACGTCGTCGACGAAGGCGACCCGGTCGGTATAGGCCCGATGCGGGCTTCGTGGATTCAGCGGGTCGTAGAAGGTCCGGTGAATCCATCGGCTGTCCGGCACCTCGTGAAATTGTGGATCCGCTTCCTGGATCAGGCGCCAGAATTCGCCTAGGCTGGCCGCGCCCGGAAAACGAGCCGAAAGCCCGACTATCGCAACGTCCGTCACGAGCGATCCCCCCGATGGTCGATTGGTGCAAGGTACCGATCTGGATGTTGTGGCATGGTCCGGGCGTGCCCGCGGGCGGCGATCGCGGGAGACCTGTCGGGCATGGTTGGTCATGATTTGGCCGCCGTTGCCCGGCAGTCCTCGCCGGTGGTGTTTCTTCGGACCCTCCGCCGCTTTCGTGCGCCAGTTCATATTCGGTTGGTATTTTGGTGTCGTTATGTTTTCATATGCTGTTGGCAGTATGTTCTGGTCGGCGTCCTGCCCGGTTCCCCGGCCGGCCCGGGAACGATCCCGCCAGCGCCGTCCGACAAGGCGGTGGTGTGCCGGGCCGCGTCGTTCCGCCACCTCCCGTCCCGGCGCGCTGCGTTCAGCTCCGCGGGCCTCGGCCGAAGAGGCCTGCGCACGCCGGCTGGAACAGCCCGTTTACTTTGTATCGCTCCTGGAAGACAGTCGAGGGATTGTGGTTCGACCGGCGGGTCGTCCGCGATGGCCGGCGGGGTGGACACGTCGGCCGGGTGGATATGGATGTGGGCGCGTCACATTTTGTCGGTGCCGATGCCGTCCCCCGCCCGAGCCCCGCCGCCCCACCGCCGCCGGTGGGCGCGTGCGGGCGCGTCCGGACAGCCCGGGGCCTCGGTCGTGAAGAGTTCCGTCGCCTCCTGGTCAAGTGGCCGTCCGTCCACATGGCCGAGGCCGAGATGCCGTTTGGTGAGGTACCTCCGTACTTGTACGGTGTCCGCCCGCGGGACCCACGCCAAGATGGATCTGTAGGCGTCGTAGGTGCCCCTGGGCGACTTCCGTGCTTCCCGTCCACGGGCGGTTCCTCGGACAGGTCGTGTATATGGCGCATCGGACGCCGCTGCGTAGCGGGCCGAAGGTGGCGTGGTCATGTTTTCCGCGCTGCCGGCGGCTCGGCCGTACGGACCCGCCAAGAGGCGTGAAGCGCGCCATCTGATCGTTCTGGACCGAGGAGATTGGGAATGAGTCATGTGAAGTTCGCCACCCGCGACGGTACTCCCTGGGTACCTCAGTACATCGTGGCGTTGGACGGGAAGAAATGTATCGGCTGTGGTCGCTGCTACAAGGTCTGCGCCCAGGGTGTGCTCCGGCTGATGGGTGTGAACGACGAGGGTGAACTGGTCGATCCCTTCGACGACGACGAGGACATCGAGCGCAAGATAATGATCATCGATGCCGCCGGCCAGTGCATTGGCTGCAATGCCTGCATCCGGGTGTGCGGTCCGCGCTGCCAGACCTACGCGCCGGCCGAGGTGGCCTGACTCACCGGTATTTCTGTTCCGCCGTTCCGCCGTTTCCGTTTCGTACGGTTGTGTCCCGGCTGGCTCCCGCGGTGACGCCGGACCGCCCGCCGGCCGGAACACGAGGATCATTCGACCCGCTCCGGACGGCGCCCGGGAACCCGGATCCTCCGATCCGGGTCTCCCATATTGGCTCCCGGCTCTCCCGGTCCTCCTGGATTTTCCGGATTTCTGACGTCCGAGCGCGACAGCGGTCTCGAACGTCGAAGATGCGCCGGCGAAGGGCTGCCGCGTCGTCCCCGGGCCCGCCGGCGCAACCCGGGACTATTCTGGTACCACCAGGCCAACGGCTGCCCACTGGCCAGGTGGCGCGACACGACGACGTCACGACCCTCGGTAGGCGCCGACAAACCGGTCAGCGGCGGTGCGCGGGTCCTGATCCGGATCTTCTGGTCGGCGTATCGGTCGCGGGTGGTGCCACCTCCGGTACTGTGCGCCTATCTGTGTCTCCGCGGCCGACCGGGGACCGTACGATCATGGTTTTTCGCGTGACCGGCAGCCAGAATCCATCAGTAACAACCAAAGATCAACAGATCATGGTTTTCGCGCTGCCGTTGACCTGTTGGACGAGCTTCGAGGAGGGGACAGGACGAAACGCGGTGGATACACCGATAGTCTGCGTGTCTGCGGCACTGTGACGGTGAGCGCAGGGGAGCGGCGTTCGCCGCGACACATGGGCGGAAGAACCATGGTTGCGGAGGGCGAGAGCTCGGACATGCGTGAGGAGCGAGCCATTGGCTGGCCGGGACGTCGACTACGATCGCCCGATTCTGCTGGGCTGTGGGCGATGCGACGTGCAGTGGACGGCGTTGACCGCCGCCCATTGCCCGGGCTGCCACGAGACCTTCGCGGGAGTGGGCACCGGGTTCGACGCCCACCGCGTCGACGGCCGGTGCGTCCCGCCCGCGCAGGTGGGCCTACGCCTTGACGGCGGATACTGGGTGGCCGCTGGCGAGCGCGCCCCAGGAAAGATCCTGAGGGCGCCGCATCACTCCGGGATCCGCCAGGCCGGCTGACCGTCGAGGGCCGGGGAGCGATGGCCGGGACCGGCGGCCCGGACAGCCCCCGCGTGATCGTGCCGCGTGGCCGGCCGTCATGCGTCGACCCGTATCCACACCTGGCCGTTGTCCACCCGCAGGGGCAGCTGCGTCAGCTGCGCGCCCGGGGAGTTCAGACAGGCGCCGGAGCGCGCGTCGTAACAGAATCCGTGCCGCGGACAGGTGAGAGTGCCCGTGGCCGGATCGAGCTGCGCCACGTTGATCGGCAGGCCCTGGTGGGCGCAGATGTCGCGATAGGCGATGAGCTGGCCGTCGAGGCTGATGACCACGATGTCGGCCTTGACGCCGTCGGCCCGCTCGAGATGCAGCGCCGTGATCGGCCGCTCGCCGAGGCCTACCGCCGTCCCGACCGCCACCCACCCGCCGTCGCGGTTACGCACCGGGCCCAGCGGGATCAGCGTCGGGGGCGGGTCACCCGCCAGCATCACCACGCGCGCGATCGACCCGACACCGCCGATCAGAGCCTCCTTGACGACTTCACGCAGTGTGACCCCAGCCAGCGCACGGCTGTTGCAGGTGCCGCTGACCCGCAAGAACGCGGTGTCCCCGTCCACCCGGACCAGCTCCGCGTCCCCGCCGTGCGCCCGCAGGTACGGGCGGACCTTCTCCAGCGCGCGCAGCGACTCGGTCACCGGCGTGGGCTGGAGGATCCCGTGCACGGAGAAGAGCAGGCGCACCACGGGATCGTCCGCGAGCTCGAACAGCAGCTCCCGGCCGCGGGGATCCTCGCGCAGCCGGCGGACGATCGCGTTGATCCCGCTGCCGTGCAGAGCCTCGACGGCGTGCCGCAGTTGCTCGGCCCGCCGCCGGGCCGCCGGCTCCAGCTCCCGGACGCCGGTCGCCGCCTCGTCGAGGGCCTCTGACAGCGCCTCGAGGCCGGGGCCGGGTTCGTTCCACGTCGGCCCGGTCGGCCGGGCGTCACTCATCGCTGGGCTCCTTGTCCGTCTCCCCCGGGTCAGACCGCACCGTTGATCACGAACTTGCTGAGTTCCCGGCCGGTCCGCCCGTCGTAGGCGTGCACGGTGCACACCAGGCAGGAGTCGAAGCTGCGGGCCACATGCCCGAGTTCCACCGGGTCCTCGGCGTCGGCGACCGGTGTACCGACCAGGGCCTGCTCGATCGGGCCGGGCGTCTGCGAGCCGTCCCGCGGGCCGATGTTCCACGCGGTCGGCGTGACCACCTGGTAGTTCGCGATCTTTCCGTCCTCGATGACGATCCAGTCGGCCAGCGACCCGCGGGCGGCCTCGGTGGCCCCGAAACCGCGGCCCTCGGCGGGCTCGGCCGGTTTGGTGTAGAAGCTCTCCCGCAGGTCGAGCTGGTCGAGCCACTGCCGCGTCCACTGGTAGTACCTGGCGGCCTCGTGCATCCGGGCGAGCTGGCGGACCAGCACCGACGGCCCGATCCGGGCGATGATGTCGGTGAACAGCGGGTCGTCGTCCTGGTGGGCGGCGGCGCCGGGGGCGCCGGCGACTATCCGGCGGGCCAGTGGGCCGGCCTCCATCGGGACGTATCCCTGTCCCGACAGGTGGTAGCGCGGCGCTTTCGCCCAGCTGTACTTGCCCTGTTCACGCCCTCGCTGCGGGTCGAGCGGCCGGGTCTCGCCGTCGAACGGGTGGCGGGCCTGCGTCCCCTCGTAGAAGGAGTGGGTGACGTCCTCGCGGATCCACCTCTGGTCGAAGGTGAAGAACTCGCCGTTGGAACAGATCCCCGAGCGGGCGATCAGGGCGGCGTTGCGCCCCTCGATGGTCGGCTCCGCGTAGAGATCGGGGTGGAAGTAGGTGCCGGTGGCCAGGTAGTTGCCGACCCCGCCGCCGTAGGTGTCCAGGCCGATGTCACGGCTGTAGCGGATGAAGAAGCCGCAGTCGCTGTCGTGCTGGGAGTCGTTCTCCTCGACCCAGGCGAGCACGTCGTCCCAGGTGCGGTTGGCCAGCCAGCGCTCGACCGAGCAGCCGAGCCAGTACTTCTCCAGCCAGTTGTGCTTCCAGTGTTCCAGGATGGCGATCGACCGGGTGACGTCGGAGAGGGTGGGGGCGCCCATGACACCCCCGGGCACCATGAAGCTGGAATGCGGCCACTGCCCGCCGAGGATCGCGTACACCTCGGTCGGCTTGCCGGACAGGACGACCCCCGGGGCGTAGCTGGTGCCGGTGTACGGGGCGAACCGCCGGACGGCCTCGTCGTAGAGCGGCGAGCGCGCGTACTTCCTGTTCGTCAGGTCGATCGCGAACAGCGCGTAGAAGTAGCGCGGGATGCTCTGCAACGTCTCGCACGCCTGCGCGATGTTGCGGACCAGCGTGGCGTTGGGCGGTATCCGGGTGCCCCACGCCACGTCCAGGGCATACGCGGCCTTGTACAGGTGGCTGCCACCGCAGATGCCGCAGATGCGTGGGGTCACGATCAGGCCGGCCCGGGGGTCCTTGCCCCGAAGGATGATCTCGAAGCCCCGGAACATCGCCGCCTGGGTCCAGGCGGAGGTCACCACGCCGTCGCTGACCGCCACTCGGACGTCCAGATCGCCCTCGACCCGGCCCATCGGGCTGACGTTGAGATCGACGGTGGTCATCGGTGTCCTTCTTCCATTCGGCGCGCTTGCGTTCGGCGGCGTCCAGCCGGCGTCCGTCCACTTCGGCTGGCATGGTTCGGCCCGGCGGTGGGCGTTCCAGCCGGCATGGCTCCCGCCTGTGACGGGAAGCCGGGGCGGGCAACGGGGGCAGGCAACGGGGCAGGCGGAGCGGGGCAGGTCGTCAGACGACGAACGTGTCCTTCTTCGACCAGTCCGGGGCGGCGATCTTCGCGATCGCGGACTGGGCCAGGTAGGTGAGGTGACGGGTGCCCTCCGGGATCTCCCGGGGGATGACGCCGACGGCCTTGCGGGTCTGGAAGACCGTCCCCGGCTCAAGGTCGAAGAACGGGAACTCCGGCTCGGTGCACCCGATGCACGGCACGCCCGCGCGGGTCTTGGACGACTGGCCGTTCCACAGGATGCGGTTGCACGGCGAGTGGGTCATCGGGCCGCGGCAGCCGAGCTCGTAGAACAGGCAGCCCGTGCGGGTGCCCTCCCCGAACGTGGTGGTGGACTGCTTGTACTCGAAGAACTCCGTCCGGGTGCATCCGGTGTGTGTGAAGCTGGTGAAGAACGTCCGCGGCCGCTGGAGCTCGTCCAGGTCGATGTCGGCGGCCCGGCCGGTCGCCAGCGCGACGAGGATCTGGGAGATCCAGTCCGGATGGGCCGGGCAGCCCGGGATGTTGACTACCGGCAGCCCGCCGCGCGAGCGGAACTCCGCGCCGAGGAAGCCGCCGCGCTCGCGCTTGTGGAACTGCAGGCCGGTCGAGGAGGTCGGGTTGGGCGCCGTCGCCGCGATCCCGCCCCAGCAGGCGCAGTCCCCGACCGCGACCACGGTCCGGGCCGTTCCCGCCAGGTCGATCACCCAGTCCTTCATGGGACGGTCGGCGAACATGTCGTAGCGGCCGGTGCCCTCCGGCCCCTCGATCACAGAGCCCTCGAACACCAGGACGTCCACCGGTGTCTCGCCGCTGGCGCAGGCCCGCAGCAGCTTCCGCGCGTGAGTCCCCGACTCCAGGGCGAGGGAGGGATGCCAGAGCAGCTCGAGCCCGAAGCTGGTGACGAGGTCGACGACGTTCGGCTCGTCGGCGTTCAGGAAGGACATGGTGTTCCCGCCGCACGCCCCTCCATGCAGCCACAGCACGGACGGCATCGGTCCTCCTCTCGGGTAACCCCGGGCGGGGTTACATGATCGTTCCCCCGGGTGGTCCGGGGACGGGGCCTGCCGCGACCCGACTCGGCCTGGCCGCTGATCGGGCCAGGCCGAGTCCGGCTTTCCGGTCGGTTTCCGAGCCGGCGGTGAGCAGCCCCGAGCGCGGAAGAAAGGCGATCGCGCCACCGCGGCTCCATCGCCATGATCCCATGGTGTCGACGGCCCGCCCTTGCCAGAACCTGGACGTATGACCGCCATCACGTAATGATCATTTATCGGCTGTCCGGGTGAGTGGGTGGTCGGAGGACCGCGTTTTCGCGTCCGGTTCCGGTTCCCGACCGGAGCGGCGATGCCGATCCCAGAGCTTCGGTGGGCCCGGTGCCCGGATCGCCGGCGCCCCGGCGACAGCCCGACGGTGGCGTGGACCGAGCGCCCGCCCGCATGGCCCGACCACGTCATGATCGTGGCCATGCTCACGCGGGCCCGATGGCGGCGCGGGCCGGGCCTTCCAGCGTGTCGTCGACAGAGGTCTGTGACAGGCCAGCGACAGGCCTGTCACAGACCTGTCGCTCGTGTAGAGCCTGCCTGATGGGCCGTGGCGCCCGCTGGAATCGGCCCAGGGGGTGTCCGCCGCGCCGCGGGCGCTGGTTCGGCAGTCAGTTTCTGGACATTTTCGTCCGTGGCTCCCGTGGCGCCCGGTTTGATATCGCGGTGGACACTTCCACCGGCGTCCGTGTGGGCCACCGGAATTCATCCGGAGTGGCGACCGTGGCGCGTCGCGTCCTGGGAGGAACGCTACCGAAGCGGCCGGCACGGCGTACCGAACGGGCGTTTCACGCTGTTTTCGGCGGGCGAACAATCATATTACCAGTGACATTACCGGTGGCTGGTGACGGACGGGCCTGATACGGCCCGGGGCCGCCGTTCAGGAAAGAAGCACCGATTTTCACCCTGTGTCACGGCGGACGTGTGCTGCTGTAATCATCGAGGTCGAACGTTTGCGATGTCCTCATGTCGGTCGGCTGTCACCAGCCGGGAGAAGCGCATTGATTGAAAGCTTTCCCGGACACGTCCCAGACACATTCGTGTGGATGGTCGCCGAACAGGTTGATTTTTCGAAAGGTGGTAGACATGGCTCGCGACACAGCACCGTCCGGTGCTGCCGCGCCGGTTGACGGCGATCTCGTGCCGCTGGTGCCCAGGCCCCGGCAGCCAGCGGATGTACCCTCGCGCGCACGCCCGGCCACCGCGGCGGGCGGGGCTGGGGCAGTGGCGGTCAGTGGCCGGGCGGGGCGGGTGGCAGGCCTGCTCGTCATCGCGCTCGGCGCGATCTACCTGGCCCGGCGGACGGCCACACTCGGCGGCACCAGCGCGATCGGCTACCTGTTCTATGCCGCTGAGCTGGTCACCTACCTGGCCGTCGGGTGGACGGCGGTGATGACGGGCCGGCTGCGGCCAGGCGCGCCCCGGCAGGCCCCACCACCGGTGGGCACCCTGGACGTGTTCGTGACGGTGTGCGGCGAGCCCGCTGCCATGGTCGAGCGGACCCTGCGTTTCGCCATCGCCATCGACTACCCGCACCAGACGTACGTCCTCAACGACGGCCGTATCGCCGGCCGGAAGGACTGGCGGGAGATCGACGCGCTCGCCGTCCGGCTCGGGGTGCCCTGCTTCACCCGGGTCGACGGTACGCCGGGGAAAGCCGGTAACCTCAACCACGCGCTGGCCCGCACCAGCGGTGGCGCGATTCTCACCCTCGACGCGGACCACCTGGTGGTCCCGGACCTCGGGGAGCAGGTGGTCGGTTATCTGCGTGACCCCGACGTCGGTTTCGTCTGCACCGCCCAGCGTTTCGACACCGGTCGTCTCGACGTCCTGAACAACGCCGAAAGCATGTTCTATCGCTCTCTGCAGCCGGCGAAGGATCGGGACAACGCGGCGTTCTCCTGCGGAAACGGGACGCTCTACCGGCGGTCCGCACTGGAATCAGTCGGCGGATTCAGCGAATGGAACATAGTAGAAGACGTCCAGACGTCATACGAACTGCATTCTCATGGCTGGTCCAGCGTCTATCATCCCGTCCCTATATCGATCGGGACGGCACCGGCGACGGCAGCCGTCTACGCCAAACAGCGGCTGCGCTGGGCGATGGACAGCACCCGGCTGCTGTTGTTCGACAACCCACTGGTCAAACCAGGTCTGACCCGCTGGCAGCGGGCGCACTACCTGCACACCAGTCTCAGCCCGCTGCTGGCGTCCGTTCAGGTGGTCTTCGCGCTGGGGCCGGTGCTGTCCATCGTCCCGCGCTCCCAGCTCGCCTCCACGGGCTCCCAGCAGGAGTATCTGCTGTTCGGGCTGCCCTACTTCGCCGCCACCCTGCTCTTCATCGCCGCATACGCGGGGGCGCGGGCCGCGCCCCGCACAGTGTCGAGCGTGCTGTTCAACTCCCCGATCTATCTGCTCGCGCTCGCGCGCGTCGTGTCCGGATACCGGCCCCGCTCGTCCGGCACCACCGAGAAGGCGTTCCAGCCGAAGGTGTCGCTGCTCGTGCTGCCGCAGATCATGCTCGCGGCCGTGCTCGTGTTCTCAATCGTCTTCTACGCGTTCGACACCCGGGCGGACCGTCCGGTGTTCGCGCTGGCGTGGGCCGGGATCCTGCTCGTGGCCCTGGCCGGTCCACTGTCGTCGGTCAGCGAGCGGCGTGCCGCGGTCGAGCGCTGGCAGACTCCGATCAGCGGAACGATCATCCTGGCCATCACCATCCTGTCAGCCTGGACGTTCGCCCACTGACCGGCCACGCCCCCTGACCAACACGGCTCCCCACGCCCCCACGCTGGTTACGGCAACGAGGGAACAAACGGCTGCTGCAGCAACCACTTGTTCCCTCGTTGCCGTGGTGCGGTGCTTTCGGGGGCGCGGCTGGTCAGGATGCGGGCTGGTCCTCGCAGGGGAGGCCGAGATCGTCGCGTACCGCTGGGTTCAGCGTGTCGCAGCCGACGCCGGCCGTTCCCAGTTCGGCCAGGGCCCAGCGGGGACTCGGGGGAGTGCTGTGGCGCAGCAGCGCGGTGGCGGGGTCGGTCTCGCCGCCGGTCGGTATGACACGGGCGGTCGCGACGGCCGGGTCGACCGTGGACACGTGGACGTCGGTCACCTCGACGCTCCCCGGCGGGACCTCGCCCAGCAGCGGGCTGGTGCGCACCGCCTGCGCGATCTGCTCGTCCACGGACGACTCGTCCCGCTGAACCGCTGTGATCACGGCCGGTTGCCGCGCCGGCCCGGCGGCAGCCACTGAACCCGTGGCCTCCGTGGCCGTCTGCTCCGTGGCCCCCGGACCGACGGCTGCCGGGCTCCCGGCGACGGGGCTCGTGGCGGCGGGGCCAGCCGCGGCTGGCGCGTCGGACAGCGTCGACGTCGAACCGGCCAACACGTCGGAGGGCATGGCGATGACAGCCGCCACCGTGGTCGCGGCGAACAGAAGCTGAGGGACGCTCGGACGCACGGCACGCGCCGCGTGAGCAGCGGGACGTGTGTCCAGCGCGGCGTAGGTGACGCTCCGAGAGCGCTGTGTTGCCGGACCCCTCCGGTGTCGAACCATGGAACACCTCTACCCGACTTGGCGCATCCGATGCATTTAACACATCCGACACCCCCCTGTCGACCGATCGAAAAGAGGCCCCGGATGGCACCGACATCCCGCGAAACAGCCCCTGCCCGGCCGCCACCACCCCGCCAGCGTCATCCCGCCGACAGCAGGGCGGGGCTAACCCAGCCGGCACAGCGTTGCTGGTGGGCGTCGTCATCTCGTCACCGGGTAGGTGACGGCGTTGCCGGACACGATGAGCTGTACGTCGGTGTGGGGGTCGGGCAGGAGTTGGCCGACGACTCTGACGACGACGGACGGGCCCGCGGGCAGCAGGTCGAGCCAGACGGTGGCGTCGTGGCCGTAATAGTGGATCTCGCGTACCCGGGCCGTCACGCCGTCGGGACGGTCAGTAGTGTCGATCCGGAGCTGTTCGGGGCGAATTAGCACCTGAGCGTCGCCCGCGTGCCCGGAGTCGGCGACCGGGATGGTGCCGAGCGCGCACCGCGCCTGCCCGTCATGGACGGTCGCGGGCAGGAGCACGGCGTCGCCGACGAAACCGGCGACGCCGACGTCGCGCGGCCGGCTGTAGACGGTCGCGGGGGCGTCGAGCTGAACCAGCCTCCCCTCTCGCATCACACCGACCTGGTCGGCGAGGGAGAGGGCTTCGGCCTGGTCGTGGGTGACCAGGACCGCCGTCGTTCCCGCGGCGCGCAGGGCCCGGGTGACTCCGCGACGAGTGACCTCCCGAAGTCCGGCGTCCAGCGCGCTGAACGGCTCGTCGAGCAGCACCACCGCGGGTCGCGGCGCCAGCGCCCGGGCCAGGGCCACCCGCTGCTGCTGGCCACCGGAGAGCTCGTGCGGGTAGCGGTCGGAGAGCCCTGCGGCGAGGCCGACCAGCTCGAGCAGTTCGGCGACACGCCCCCCTTGCTTTCGCTGCGTACGCGGTAGACCGAAGGTGATGTTCGCGGTCACGGTGAGGTGTGGGAACAGCGCCCCTTCCTGCGGCACGTACCCGACTTTGCGGTGTTGGGCCTTGGTGGATCTGCCCGGCCGGAACACGATCTCGTCGCCGAAGGCGACGGTGCCACCGTCCGGATCGGCGAAGCCCGCGATGACCCGCAGCAGGGTCGTCTTCCCGCACCCGGACGGGCCGAGCACTGCTGTCAGGCTGCCGTTGGGCACATGGAGGTCGACGGCCTGCAGCACGGGGGTGTCGCCGTAGGATTTCGTCACGCCGGTGATGGTGAGCGCGGTCATACCGTCGACTCCCTCCGCGTCTGCCGGGTCAGTAGGTAGGCTGCGGGCGCGGAGATCAGCACCATCAGCGCCGCGTAGGGCGCGGCGGCGCCGTAGGCGAGGCTGTCGCTATGGCTCCAGAACTGGGTGGCCAGGGTCTGGGTGCCGGTGGGTGCGAGCAGCAGGGTCGCGGTCAGTTCCGTTACCACGGCGAGGAACACCAGCGCCGCGCCCGCGCCCAGCCCCGGCGCGATCAGCGGCAGCGTGACCCGGCGGAGCGTGGCGAGCCTTCCCGCGCCGAGCGAGTGCGCGACGTCGTCGAGGACCGGCGGCGTCTGCGCGAGGGTCGCGCGCACGTTCACCATGGCGCGTGGCAGGAACAGGATCAGGTAGGCGGCTACGAGCACGCCGGTGGTCTGGTACAGGCCGGGCACCAGGCGGACAGCGCCCGTGACCAGGGCCAGCGCCACCACGATGCCCGGCAGCGCGCTGCCGATGTAGGTGACGCGCTCCAAGGCGGTCGACAACCGGCTTCGCCTGCGCACGTACAGCCAGGCCACGGGCACCGCCGCCGCCGTGGTGACCAGCGCGCCGAGCGCGCCGAGCCCGAGCGACGTTCCGGTCGTGGTCACGATCTGGTCGACGTCGAGTCCGGATGAGGCGCCCTGCGCCAACCAGCGGCCGAGGCTCGCCAGCGGAACACCGAGTGCCAGCACGGCCAAGGCGGACAGCCCGGCGGCCGCGGGCAGCGTCACCGGGCCCAGCCGGGTGCGCTCGGCGGGGCGTGCCAGGCCCGTGCCGACCCGCGCATAGTGGGCGTGGCCGCGCAGGGTCAGTTCGGCCAGTAGCAGGATCAGGCAGCACGCCACCAGGACCCCAGCCAGCATGTTGGCCGCGGGCGCGTTGAACGTGGACTGGTACTGGTCGTAGATGGCCGTGGTGAAGGTGGGGAACCGCAGCATCTGCAGCGCGCCGAACTCGGCGAGTAGATGCAGCCCGACCAGTAGTGAGCCGCCCAGGACAGCGGGCCGCAGCTGGGGCAGGACGGTCCGCACGAAGATCTGGAATCCGCCGTGGCCCAGCGAGCGGGCGGTCTCCTCGTGGGCCGGGTCGAGGCCGCGCAGGGTTGCGGCGACCGGGAGGTACACGAAGGGGAAGTAGGACAGGGTCACAATCAGCAGCGCGCCGCCGAAGCCCGCGGCCGAGGGGATCAGAGAGACCCAGGCGTAGCTGTTGACGAACGCCGGAATCGCGAGCGGAGCCACGAGCATGACGTGGAACACCGTGCGACCCGGCAGCGAGGATCGCTCCACCAACCAGGCCGTGCCGGTGCCCAGCACGGCACACAAGAGCATGCAGCACACCGCGAGCCGGGCCGTGTTCCACAACAGCTCTCCGGTGCGCGGGCGGACGATCAGATCAACGGCCTCCGCCCAGCCCACCTCGGCCGCCGTGTCCACCACGAAAAGCAACGGCATCGCCGCGAGGAGCGCGACCAGCAGCGCCGTAGTGAGCATTGGCAACTGCGAGAGCGCGGGGCACGGGGCGCCGCGCCGACGGCGCCGGGACGGCACGTCGCTGGTGCCGGGGTCAGGGAGCACAGGATCGGAGCCCGGGAGCGCGGGAGTGCTGATAGTCACGTGGGCCGTGTCCGGTGGATGTCGGTCGTCCGGACGCCGGTCTAGAGCAGACTGGCGTTGCGCATGAGCTCGACGACCTTGGGGCCGTTGAGGCTGGCGACGTCGATCACCGGTGGATCCAGTTCGCTCAACGGCTTGAGCTTCGCGTTCGCCGGGACACCGCTGGCGATCGGGTACTCCAGGGCATTGCTGTCAGCCAGGATCTGCTGGCCTGCTCTGCCGGTGAGGTAACGGACGAGCTGCTGCGCCTTGTCCTGCTTCTTGCTTGTCCTGAGCACCCCTGCGCCCGACACGCTCAGGAACGCTCCTGGATCTTTGCCGCCGAAGAACTTCAGCTCGGTGTTGTTGCTGCTCGCGGCGGACTCGGCGCGGTCCTTGTACCAGTAGTAGTGGTACAGGACGCCCGCTTGAACCTCCCCGGTGTTGACGGCCTTGAGTACTGCCCGGTTGTTCGCGTAGATCTTCGCGTTCGTCTTCAGAGCGGCGAGCCAGGTTCCTGTCGCCACCTCCCCCTTGCTCACCAGCACCGCGCTGACGATCGCCTGGAAGTCCGCGCCTGCGGCCGCCACGCCGAACTTGCCCTGCCACTGGGGCTGCTGGAGATCCATCAGTGAGGCGGGCAGTTGGTCCGGGGCCAGCTGCCGCTTGTTGTACGCCAGGACGGTCGCGCGGGCGGCGAACCCGGTCCAGTTACGGCTGGATGGCACGAACTGCGCCGGAACCTGAGCCAGGGTGGCATCGTCGATCTTGACGAAGCGGCCGTGAGCGTCGACCAGGCTCATCGCCGGCGAGTTCTCCGTGACGAACACGTCGGCGGGTGAGGCATCGCCCTCCTGTACGAGCTGGTTCGCGAGCTCGGAGTCCTTACCGGACCGGATGTTGACCTTGATGCCGGTCTCCCTGGTGAAACCGTCCACCATGACCTTGATCAGGTCCTCATGCTGGGCGTTGTACAGGGTGATGGTGCTGGCGTCTTCCGAGCCGCCGCACGCCGTGGCCGCCGCGGTCAGAACAACTCCCATCGCCAGTGTTGCGATCCGCCCGGCGAGCCGCACGTGCACCAGCGCCTCCAGAGTTGAGTCGATCAAGTGTCAATTAGGTAAGGCAAGCTTTAGTATGATATATCGCATCATGGTGGGTCGGAAGGCGTCGATTGACCTGAATCACATGCCTAGCTTGATCATGATGGTTAGCCTAACTTAAGTAATCCTTGCCTTTATACCCGATGGACGACAGGGGGGACATGGCCACGGCGCGGTCATCTGTTCGAAGTGCGCCCGGTGTCCCGTTCGCCACCACGCTCCGTGCGCACGGTGGCCGGCTCGTGGTGGTCACCCCGCACGGCGTCGAGCTCACCTACGACCAGTTGGCCGACCGTGTCGAGGAGGCGGCCACGCGGCTGGGCGGCGGCCGCAGACTGGTCATGATCGAGGCGGCCAACGGCATTGAGCCGCCCGTCACCTACCTGGCCGCGTTGGCCGGTGGTCATCCGGTTCTCCTCACCGCGCCCGACGACCGCCACTGGAACACGCTGTTATCGATCTATGATCCGGATGTCGTGTTCCGCCGCGAGAACGAGTGGACGCTGCGGGAGCGACGTGACGGCTCGTGTCACGACCTGCACCCCGACCTCGCCCTCCTGCTGTCGACGTCGGGGTCGACCGGGTCGCCCAAACTGGTCCGGCTCTCCGCCGGGAACCTTCAGGCCAACGCCGAGGTCATCGCACAGTTCCTGGACATCCGCGACTCGGACCGCGCGTCCGCGGCGCTGCCGATGCACTACTGCTACGGACTGTCGATCATCAACAGCAACCTGCTGCGCGGCGCGGCACTGCTGCTGACCGAGAACTCGGTCATCGACCCGGCTTTCTGGGCGACCTTCCAGAAGTATCGGGGTACCAGCCTGCACGGCGTGCCCTACACCTTCGACCTGCTCGAGCGGGTCGGCTTCGACCGGATGCACCTGCCTTCCCTGCGCTACGTCACCCAGGCAGGTGGTGCGTTGCCCCCGCAGCGCGTCCGGCGCATCGCCGAACTGGGCAGGCGCCGCGGATGGCGGCTGTTCGTCATGTACGGGCAGACCGAAGCCACCGCGCGCATGGCCTACCTGCCACCCGAGCTGGCCGAGTCGCACCCTTCCGCGGTTGGTGTCCCGATCCCCGGCGGCTCGTTCGAGATCCTGCCCGCTGAAGATCCCGCGGCGCCTGGGCAGGGCGAACTTGTCTACCGCGGCCCCAACGTCATGCTCGGCTATGCCGAGAGTTCAGCCGATCTCGCGCTGGGTGCGACGGTCGACGCGCTCGCCACTGGCGACATCGCGCGGCGCACGGCGGACGGGCTGTACGAAGTGGTCGGACGTTCGTCGCGCTTCGTGAAGCTCTTAGGGCTGCGCATCGATCTCTGCCAGGCGGAATCGCTCCTAGCCGGTCGCGGACACGTCTGCGCGTGCGCGGGCAGCGACGACGTCCTGATCGTCGCAACCCCGTCGCCGGATCGACGCGCTGTCCGTCGACTCGTCCAGGAGGAGCTCCGGCTCCCGGCGGACCGAATCCGTGTCGTCGCCGTCGACGAACTGCCGCGCCTGACCAGCGGCAAGATCGACTATCCGGCGATCCAGGAACTGGCGAACGCCCAGGACCGCCGGCCGGCACCCCGCACCGACCTGTCGGTGCGGGAACGCTTCGCCAAGGTGCTGGGCTACGCCGACACTGCCGGCATCGCCGACGATGCGACATTCGTCGACCTGGGCGGGGACTCACTGTCCTACGTCCGGATGTCCCTCGAGATCGAGCGGGCGTTAGGGCACCTGCCCGACGACTGGGCCACCACGCCGATCAGTGAACTGGAACGGCTCGCTGCCCGGCCCGCCCGCATGACCGGCTCCAGGACCACCACGGTCGAGACCAGCATCGTGCTGCGCGCGGTTGCGATCATACTGATCGTCAGCAACCACATCGGCCTGTTCCACATCCTCGGCGGCGCCCATCTGCTGCTGATCGTCGCCGGGTGGGGCTTCGCCCGATTCCGTCTCGCGCCCGGGGGTGCCGGCACCAGTCACGCCATCCTTCGCAGTGCCGCCCGGATAGCGATCCCGTCCATGCTGTGGCTGGCCTGGCGGGCTGTGGACACCACCGAGGTGGGATGGTCAAACGTTCTACTGATCGATAACTACGTCCGCCGCGGTGCGACCGGGTATTGGTTCGTCGAGGTCCTGGTCCAGACGCTGCTGCTATTCGCGCTCGTGTTCGCGATCCCGGCCGTGCGTCGATGGGAGCAGCGGCACGGTTTCGGCTTCGCGTTGGTGATGTTGGGTGTTGCCTTGCTGGCGCAGCAGCTCGCCCACAACACCACAGCCTTCGCCGAACGGTGGCTGGCCACGCACGGCGTCGTCTGGTTCTTCGTCCTCGGCTGGCTCGGCCACCGGGCGACCAGCACTGGGCAGAAGGCGCTCGTCGCCGCGATCGCGATGCTGACGGTCCCCGGATATTTCGCCGACCCGGTCCGGGAGACCGTCATCACTGTGGGATTCGCGGCGCTGTTGTTCCTCCCACGGCTCGCGCTGCCAGGGTTCGTCGTGCGGATGGCCGGGCTGATCGCGGGCGCCTTACTCTACATTTACCTGACCCACTACGCCGTCTACTTTGCAACCCTGCCGCACCTGCCGGCCCTCGCGGTCCTGCCACTATGCCTCGGCGCGGGCATCCTGACCTGGACTGCGACGCAGGCCCTCCAGCGAGCCGTCCGGCGGTTGGCTCAGAGGGATCAGGGGGGAGAGGTAGCAGTGCAGGCCGTGGCCGGCCCCCGTGCAGTCACCAGTTCCTCCTCGCGATCATCTGCCTCCCTCGAACAGAGAACGGATATGGGCGATGCGCCGGTGGTGGGAGACGCCCCGATCGATAGCGCGCCGGGAAGCTGAGCTCGCCCGCTAACCCTAATGGTAACGGAGAGTATTTATATAAACGGAAAGAGTGATTCGCTTGACGAAGCATGATCTATTAAGGTTAGCCTAACTTAAAAATAAGCCGACCTAAAGGAGAATGCGTGTCTCGGCGAACGGTCCTTCTCGCGCTGCCCGTCTGCCTGCTGCTCGGTCTCGTCGCCTGCTCCGACGACTCGACGACCGACGCCACGACGACATCCCCGGGACACCCGGTCAGCACCTCGACCGCCTCCACCGCGGTGCCGGAGGGCGTGGTCGGGCAGTACACGACGCTCGCCCAGGAAATCCGCTCCGAGGGAGGGGAGGTCCAGACCGGGCCGTGGCGGATCGCCTATATCGTCGAGCCCGCCGAAAGCTGGTATGAGGGCAACGGCGGGCAACAGGTGCTCCGCAAGCCCGCCGCCGGCGAGACGCACCACATCGAGATCATCCCCATCGAAGCGGCCACCGGCCGGATCGTGCCGAACGTACCGATCACACTCGCGGTCGTCGATGACAAGGGCGCGGTCGTGGACGAGAAGACACTCAACTTCTACTACGCCGAGTTCTTCCACTACGCGAACAACTTCACAATCCCGCAGGACGGCAGCTACACGCTGCGCGCGACAGTCGGGATACCGACCTTCTTCCGGCACGGTGAGGAAGGCCATACGCCAGCGTTGGCCAGCGGCGCGACTGCCACCTTCACTGATGTCGCGTTCAAGCGCTAACCGTGAGCGATCATGAGGGGCTGGCTCCTGACCGGATCGTTTCCCTGCCCGTGGACCCGCGGCCCGTTCCCGCCCTGATCGTCAGCAGAGCCTCTTCGCCCGGCAGCGGGGTTCTGCCACGGTGGGTCTGTTTCCTCGCGATCGGGATGATGATCATCCTCGGTTGGGTGGCGGCCGTCTGGACCGCCACCCGCCTCACCGCCGACCCGGCCCTGCACGCCGCTGCCCTGTTCGTGCATTTCGCCGCGCTCGTGGCCGGGCTCGGGGCGGTCCTTGCCATCGACTTCTTCGGGCTGTTGTGGCTGTCCGGCCGATGCGGCTTCCCGGACGTCATCCGGGTGGCCAGCGGCCTGCATGTGCTGATCTGGGCTGGACTGGCGGGGCTCGTGCTCAGCGGTGTCCTGCTGCAACCGGACCTGTCCGCGCCACTGACCCGGGTGAAGATCGGGCTTGTGCTCCTCATCGCGCTCAACGGCCTGCATATCCAGGCGGTCCAGCACCGGTTGCGGCTGGCCGCCGCTGCATCCCGGGCACTGCTGGTCCGATCGATGATCAGTAATCTGCTGTCCCAGGCCGGATGGTGGGGTGCGATGGGCATCGGCTATCTCAACAGTCAGCACTGACCGCTCCTCGCGGCCGCTGTCGGATCGCCTGGCAGCGGCCGCTAGGAGGACGGCGTGGAACTGATCATTCATGCGATGCGGATGCGGTCGAAGTATCGGGATCTTCTGTCGTCAGGTGCTTCGGGCATAGCTCGACGTCGTGTAGTCATCGACGTCCCGCCGAGGTAGGGAGCCGTCCCGTAGATCCTCACTGTCAGCCCAGGAGCAGGGTTGTTCCGTGGAGCAGGCACAGGGTGTTGGCCAGGGCGAAGGCCGCGACCCAGAGCCCGCCGGGGAGGCCGGTGAGTTCGGCCATGGCGTCCGCGTCCGAGGATGACGGACCTCGTCTGCGCTGTCGGTGCAGGTCGAGGACGGACCGGGGGCCGGACAACAGCAGGAACCAGGTGAGGAAGCAGGCGAGGGCGCTCTGCGTGCCCGCGTCGGCCGAACGCAGCGCCAGCACGACCATCCCGGCGGTCGCGACGACGAGGACGATCCCGAACGCGTTGCGGACGACGAGGAAGAGCGCGGCCAGCGCCACGACGGCGAGCAGCAGCGTCGCCGTGACGTGGCCGGCGCTCAGCAGGGCCGCCGCGCCCAGCCCGAGCACCGACGGCGCGGTGTAACCGGCCGCCGACACGAGGAAGCCGGTCACCCGGCTCGGCCGCCCGTACGAGCCGGTGAGCCCGGAGGTGTCCGGGAACAGCCACACGCCGACGACCCAGTACCCGAGCAGGTAGGCGACGAGCGCATGGCCGCCCTCGTGCGCGATGGTGTCGAGATGGCCGCTGTTGCGCCAGGTCCGTCGGGGTACGACGGCCGCGAGCGCGACCAGGCCGGTCAGCACGACGATCCACCGTGGCGCGGCCGCGCCATCCACCACGCTGATCGCTGTCCTGGTGGTCGCGGCCATGGACGTGCTCGCGTTGCCGGTACCGATGCTCATGACGCCCCCCGACGCGACCGAACCCCTGTGGGGCACTACCTCTACAGACCGATTTCTGCGGATCATTGTTGGAGTGTTGCCCCAGGGGTTTTTCGTTCGCTCATCACACAAGAAACTCACAAAAAGAGCAACGGAATATCCATTGTCCAGCTATTGATCACCATAATTTAGATCATGGTGAGGAAGGGATGGGCCACGGCCGCGCCGGGGCGGACAGCACGCGGACGGCATGACCGCTCGGAAGGCCGGCAGCGCGGCTGTCACAGCGCGGCAACCTGTTCTTTTCGTGTCGCCATGAGGCGGGATCCCCATGGCGTCGGGGGAGACGTTCGGGAGGAGATGCCCGCGGCGGGGCCGATGGGCAGATCTACAAGGAAGTCCCCAGGTTCCTGAAAGCTTTCCCTCAGGCGTGACGACGACGGTATGCATATGACACGTGTGTGGTTGAGTCTGGGGCTTCCCGCGGACCCGGGCCTGATCGCGGAAGCGCTCGGACCCGACTATGACATTCTCCCCCCATCGAGCGAGCCGCCGTTCGAGTCGCCGCCTGCCACGGACGGGCCGACCATCGTGGCTGGTGACGGGTCGCCCCGACCGCAGCCACCGAACGTGACGGTCCGGACGATTCTGGTCGTGACGATGTACGACCGGGAGCTGTTGCCGATCCTCGCGACCAGGTCGGGTGACACCGTCGTGGTGGTGGTCACGCCACCCGGTGTCGACGTCCCAGCGGACTTCGGGGCGCAGGCACGAGCCGACGTGATCGGTCCCGCGACCTCGGTGGCGGACGTGGTCGCGCTGGTCAACGCCACGCCGTCGGAGGTGCCCGCCTCCGCCGCGGCGGCCGGGCAGTGGTGGGTCGGGTCGGGCCAGCCGGGCGTGCCCGCCGCCGGTGGCCCCGGCGCCCCGGGAGACCCAGCAGGCCCCGGCGGTCCCGCTGCCGTCGACGGTGCTGCCGCCGAAACGGAGGGCCAGCCGCCGGGTGAGGCCGGCGGTTCCCACCGGCGACGCAACGGACTGATCGCGGCCGCCGCGGTGCTTGTCGTGGTCCTGGGCACCGGTGCCGCCGTGCTGGCCGCCGGTACGGGGACGGGCGGTGGCCAGCACGCGGCCCGCTCCCTGGCCGCGGGCGGCATCCCCGGCGACGGTACGGGCTACGGACGGTTCCCCGGCGGCGGATACGGTGATGGATATCGTCGCTACGGCGGGTTCCCGGAGGGCGGCGGACGGGCGCAGGACGGCCCCAGAGCGGCGATCGACCAGGAAGATTTTCAGGAATGCCTGCGGAGCAAGGGCGTCACCGTCGACGACGGCACCCCCGTGCGCCCGGACCCGACGGACTCCAAGGCCCGTGAGGTCTTCCGGGAGTGCTTCACGCAGCTGCGCGGCGCTTCCGGTCTGCCCGGCGGCGGGTCTGGCGGGCCAGCTGGACAGGGCGCGCCGGACGGATTCGGCGGACCTGGCGGGCCGGGTGGACCTGACGGCTACGGCGGCCCCAACGGCCCCGCCGGTTCCGGTGGAGCCGCCGGAACCGGCAGCACCACTTCCACCAGCCTGATCACACGATGAGCGCGGGCGTCGGAGGGCTCGACTGGAGCACGGTCGACACCAACCCCGGGCCGACCGCCCCGCCGCGGCAGATGCCGGGATGGGCAGCGGACCGGTCGCCGGTACGGCTGCCCCGGCCGCTGCGGGGGCATGTGGCCGACCCGTGGTGGATACGCCCGGCGCTGCTCGTCCTGCTGGCCGCGACAGCTGTCGGTTATCTGTGGGGGCTGGGCGCCTCCCAGTACGCCAACAGCTTCTACGCGGCGGCGGTCCAGGCCGGCACACAGAGCTGGAAGGCATGGTTCTTCGGCTCGTTCGACGCGTCGAACTTCATCACCGTCGACAAGCCACCGGCGTCATTGTGGGTGATGGGACTCTCCGGGCGGATCTTCGGTTTCAACAGCTGGAGCATGCTCGTCCCGAACGCGCTCGAGGGCGTGGCGGCCGTCGGTATCCTGTACCTGGCTGTCCGGCGCTGGATCGGGCCGCGGGCCGGGCTGCTCGCCGCCGCCGTTTTCGCCCTGACACCCGTCGCGGTGCTGATGTTCAAATTCAACAATCCGGACGCGCTGCTGGTGCTGCTGCTCGTCGTCGCGGCCTATTGTGTGGTGCGCGCGACCGAGGACGGCGGTTTTCGCTGGATCGCGCTGGCGGGGGCGGCGGTCGGGTTCGCCTTTCTGACGAAGATGATGCAGGCATTCCTGCCCGTCCCGGCGTTCGCGCTGGTGTATCTGGTGGCCGCGCCCACATCCGTCGGCCGGCGGCTGCTCGGCCTGTTGGCCGGCGCGGGGGCGATCGTCGTCTCCGCCGGCTGGTACGTGGCGGCGGTCGAACTGTGGCCGAAGGACTCCCGGCCCTATATCGGCGGGTCGACCAACAACAGCATTCTCGAGCTCACCTTCGGCTACAACGGCCTTGGTCGTGTTTTCGGCGGTGACGGGAATCCCGGCGGGGGCGCCGGTCGGGGAATGTTCACCGGCCTGCCCCAGGGGGATCTGCCAGCCGGGGCTGCCGCGTATCTGAACCAGATGGCGCCTCCCGGCGGGGTCGGCGGCCCGGGCACTGGCGGTGGTCCCGGCGGTGGCATGTTCGGCGGTGCCACCGGTTGGAACCGGCTGTTCAGCGGCGAGATGGGCACCCAGATCTCCTGGCTGTTGCCGGCCGCGTTGATAGCGCTGGTAGGTGGTCTGTGGGTGACCCGCCGGGCGGCGCGCACGGATCGGGTCCGCGCCGGTCTGCTGTTGTGGGGCGGCTGGACGCTCGTCACCGGCGGCGTGTTCAGCTATATGAGCGGCATTATCCATCCCTACTACACGATTGCGGTCGCGCCGGGAATCGGCGGCCTTCTTGCTTTCGGCGGGACAGCTTTGTGGCGTGCCAGGGACTCCTGGGTTTCCCGGGTGCTGATGGCGGCTGCGGTCGGGCTCACCGGCGGCTGGTCGTTCGTGCTTTTGAACCGTACCCCCGACTGGTATCCGGCGCTGCGGTTCGTCGTTGTCGCAGCCGCTGGCGTCGGCGTCCTCGCCCTGCTGATCGGCCGCAGGCTGCCAACCCGCAGCGTTGTCGGAGCTGTAGTGGGTGCGGCGGCGGTTGCGCTCGCCCTGGGAGCGCCGTCGGCCGCCTATGCCGTCGAAACCGCGTCGGCTCCCCATTCCGGGTCGATTCCCAGCGCTGGCCCCGCGACGGCCGGCGGTGGCTTTCCCAGCGGGATGACCCGCCAGTTCTTCGGGCCGACCGGCGGCGCGACAAACGGCGCGGCGAGTGGCCGACCGCGTGATGACCGTGGTTTCGGTGGTGGCGCCGGCGGTTCTGCTGGTGGACCCGATGGTGGCTTTGGTGGCGGTGTGGCCGCCGACTCTGAAATCGTCCAACTGCTCAGGAACGGCCAGGCCGGCCACCGCTGGGCCGCCGCGACCTCCGGCTCCCAGAGCGCCGGCCCGCTCGAGCTGGCCAGCGGTACGGCCGTCATGGCAATGGGCGGGTTCAGCGGCGGCGACCCGACGCCCACCCTGGACCAGTTCAAACAATATGTCGCGGCCGGTGACATCCACTACTACATCGCGGGCGGCGGTGCCGGCCGGTCGGCCGCGCCGGACGCGTCCGCCGGCGCCGCACCCGCCGCGGGCGACGACCCGGCTGCTTCCGGCGAACCCGGCGGCTCCAGCGGACCGGGCGTTTTCGGCGCTCCGGGTGAAACGGGCGGATTCGGCGGTCCTGGCGGATTCGGCGGTCGCGGATCCGGTGAGATCACGTCCTGGGTGGAAAGCCGTTTCACCGCGCTGACCGTGGGCGGGCGGACCGTCTACGACCTGACACGGCCGACGTCCTGACCGTGGCAGGAGACCGGCGCCGTCCGCTCCCAGGAGGCGGACGGCGCCGGTCGGACCCGGATCGACGCGGATCGACGCGGATCCGCTCGATCCATCAGGCGCCGCCGGTACGGCATGCCGGTGGACGGACAGCGACGCCGGTATGCCCGAGGCGACAGCCGGCACACCCCGGAGCGAAACGCCGACGCGCCCGAGGCGAAGATGCCGGTGTGCCTGAGACGGGGATGCCACCGCGCCCGAGGCTGGGATGTGCTGCCTTCGGTGTTCGTCCGGATGCCGCACAGCGGGTCGCTGGTCGACGACCTGCCGCGTGCCGGTCGGCCGTATGACAGTCCGCTGTTCGACAGCCTGCCGGGGTGGCCGTTGGTGCGCTGTCGACCTGCCCATCCGGCCCCGGATGAGTGACGATGGGGCTATGAGCAGGCGTGTATCGGCGCGGCGGCGGCAGACGTGATGCTGCCAGGTCGTGCCGGGGGTGGGGCGACAGCACAGTCACTGGAGCCGTTGGACGTGGGCGATCCGGCGTCCGTCGGCAGATATGTGCTGGACTTTCGCCTGGGCAGCGGCGGTATGGGCACCGTCTATCTCGGACGGGACACCCTTGGTCGCCCGGTCGCGGTCAAGGTGATCCGCTCGGATCTCGCCGCCGAACCGGACTTCCGGGAGCGGTTCCGGCACGAGGTGGCGGCGGCGCGGCGGGTCTCACCGTTCTGCACCGCCTCGGTGCTCGACGCCGAACCGGACGCGACCCCGCCGTACCTGGTCACCGAGTACATCGAGGGACCGCGGCTGGACCGCGTGGTCATGGAGGACGGCCCGCTGCCCCCGTCGACCCTGACCGGGACCGCGATCGGCGTGGCCACCGCGCTCACGGCCATCCACCGCGCGGGGATCGTCCATCGCGACCTCAAACCGGCCAACGTCATCATGTCCCTGTCCGGGCCGCGGGTGATCGACTTTGGTATCGCCAAGCCCGCGGGGGTGGTGCGGCACGACCTGGACCGCGGGATGATCTTCGGGACGTCCGGCTGGATGGCGCCGGAGCAGATCCTCGACCACCCGGTCGGCCCGCCCGCGGACGTCTTCACCTGGGGTCTGCTGGTCGCCTATGCCGGTACCGGCCGGCATCCGTTCGTCGAGCCGGGGCGGTTCGGGCCGCAGGCCGACGCCGACCTGGGCGCGCGGATCGTCGATGAGCCGCCGGACCTCGCAGGGCTCGCCGAGCCGCTGCGCCGGGTCGTCGAGACCGCGCTGACCAAGGATCCGCGTTCCCGCCCGGCCGCTCGTGACCTGCTGCTCCGCCTGGTCGACGGCAACGCCGACGTGAACGCGTCCACACCGATCGACCAGGTGCTCGGCTGGACGCAGCAGATGGCGGCGGTCCCGCCGCCGACCCGGGTCGGCCCGCCGGCCTTCCCCACCGGTTACCCGGCCGACCAGCCGGCCGGGTTCGGTCAGCCGGCCGGGTTCAACCAGCCGGCAGAGTTCAACCAGCCGGCGCAGCTCGGCGGTCCGGCGCGCTTCGGCCAGCCCAACCAGTTCGGCCAGCCCGGCCAGCCCGCCGGCGCGCCGCCGCGCTGGTCTCCGCCCGCGCCGCCGCCACGCCGGCGGTCCCGCCGGTGGTGGCTGCTCGTCCCCCTGCTGGCCCTGTTGTTGCTGGTCGGCTGGGTCGTCCTGGACAGCCTCGGCGAGAGCGGGAACGACGCGGGCAGCCCGGGTGCTGGCAGCCCCACCGGCTCGGCGGCCACGCCGTCACCATCGGCGACACCCGCGGCGGCCATCGGTGTCCCGGTCCGGGACGGGCAGCTCCAGTTCACCGTGACGAACATCCAGTGCGGCGTCGACGAGCTGAAGGCCGGGTTCTTCCCCAGGCATCCGGACGGCCAGTACTGCCTGGCCGAGGTGACCGTCAGTAACGTCGGCGGCTCGGACCGGACGCTGGCGTTGGCCTCGCAGAGCCTGTACGACACCACCGGTGCCAGGCACGGCTCCGATCAGCTGCTGTCCCGGGCGGCCTTCTCCAACGAGTTCTGGGGGAACATCTCCGAGGGGGAGAGGGTCCGCGGCACCCTCGTCTTCGACATTCCCATCGATGCCACACCCGATCACCTGGAGCTCCACGACGGCCCGTTCAGCGGAGGTGTGACCGTCCCGGTGCGATGACGGCCCCCGCGACGGCCAACGGCCACGGTGTCCGCGCGGTCTCCGCTGTGTGCCATTTCCGTTGCGCTGGTTCGCGGACTGCCAGCGCAGGCGCATGTCCGGCGTCACACTGGGAGCGTCGGGCCGAGGCGGGACTGCCGGGCCAAGGCCCGCCGCGGACACGACCGGAGGAGGCCGTCATGACGCACCTGACAACCTGGCCCGCCGACGACCCGGGCCGCGTGCTGCGCGACACCGATCGACCGGACGAGATCGCCGCCGCCCTCGCGCCGATCGGTGTCCGGTTCGACCAGTGGACGATCGTGGATCTCCCGTCCGACGCCGGCCAGGACGCGGTGCTCACCGCCTACCGGGAGCAGGTGGACAAGGTCATCGCCGATGAGGGCTTCATCCTCGTGGACGTGGTGGCGCTGCATCCGACCGAGGCGCCTGACTGGCCGGCCACGGCCACCGCCGCGCGGGCGAAGTTCCTCGCCGAGCACACCCACGCGGACGCCGAGGTGCGCTTCTTCGCCGCCGGCGCCGGCGTGTTCTACCTGCACATCGGTGACGAGGTCCACGCGGTGCTCTGCGAGGCCGGCGACTTGCTGTCGGTGCCGGCTGGTACCACGCACTGGTTCGACATGGGCACCAGCCCGTCGTTCACCGCGGTCCGTTTCTTCCACGACGCCGACGGCTGGGTCGGTGACTTCACCGGCAGCGACATCGCGTCCCGTTTCCCCGACTTCGACGTGCTGTACGCCGTGGCCGTCGCTGCCCGGTGACCGCTGCCGTCACGGTCACCGCCAAGGTGGTTGTCGTCGACATCGAGGGGACGACCAGCGCGACATCCTTCGTCGTGGACACCCTCTACCCGTACTCGCGGGCGCGGCTGCGCGCGTGGATCGACAGCCATCAGCGGCATCCGGACACCCGCCGGGCGCTCGCGCAGGTCCGTGAGCTGATCGGTGAGCCGGCGGTGGACACCGCCCGGATCGTCACCGCGCTGGGCGCCTGGTTGGACGCGGACGAGAAGGTCACCCCGCTCAAGACCCTGCAGGGGCTGATCTGGGACGCCGGTTTCACCGCGGGTGAGCTGACCTCCCACCTGTATCCGGAGGTGGCCGGTGCCCTGCGGTCCTGGCAGGCCGGGGGGCAACGGCTGTACGTCTTCTCGTCCGGGTCGGTCGCCGCGCAGCGCGCCTGGTTCGCCCACAGCCTCGCCGGTGACCTGCGTGGCCTGTTCAGCGGGTATTTCGACACCGAGACGGCGGGCCCGAAACGGCAGCCGTCGTCCTATGCCGCGATCACCGCGGCGACCGGGGTGCCAGCGGGCCGGACGGTCTTTCTTTCGGACCTTGTCGACGAGCTGGACGCAGCCCGTGCCGCTGGCTGGTCGACGGTCGGCGTCCGCCGGCCGGGCGAGCCGAACCACGACCGCGGCGTTGGTGACCATCCGGCGGTGGGTGACTTCGCCCAGATCAGCATCCTGCCGCCGCCCTGATCACGACACCGCCAGCGGCCGATGGCCCACCGGAACTGGTCCACCGGGATGCCGATGGTCTACCGGGACGGGGCAGGTGGCTGTGGGCACTGGCCGCGCGCGACCTCGACGATCCCGTGTTCGGTGACGAGCGCGTCCACCAGATGCGCCGGTGTCACGTCGAAGGCGGGGTTGTGCGCCCGGGAGCGGGCCGGCGCGACCCGCGATCCGGCGTGGCTGAGCACCTCCCCGCCGCCCCGCAGCTCGATCGGGATCATGTCGCCGGACGCCGTCGCGGGGTCCACGGTCGACGCGGAGGCGGCCACGACGAACGGGATCCGCGCGTACGCGCAGGCCAGCGCCACCCCGAGGGTGCCGATCTTGTTGGCGACGTCGCCGTTGGCGGCTATCCGGTCGGCACCCACGACGGCCGCGTCGACGAGCCCGCGCACGATCGTCCCCGCGGCGGCGGCGTCGACCTGTACCAGGTGGGGGATGTCCTCGACATCGAGCTCCCAGGCGGTCAGGCGGCTACCCTGCAGCAGCGGCCGGGTCTCGTCCACATAGACGATTTCCAGCGCGCCGCGGGCGTGCAGTTCGCGGATGATGCCCAGCGCCGTCCCCCAGCCGGCGGTCGCGAGCGCCCCGGTGTTGCAGTGGGTGAGGATGCGCAGCGGCCGTCGGCCGATGCCGCTGTCGGTATCGCCGCTGTGGGTGCTGTGGGTGCTGTGGGTGCTGTGGGTGGTGCCGGTGGGCCGGGCCGCGCCCCGCAGCAGCCAGTCCGCGCCGTGCGCGCCGATCGCCCGGTTCGTCCGCTCGTCCTGTTCCAGCAGGTCGTCGGCGTATGCGAGGACCGCGGAGATCCCGTGGGCGAGCCGCTGGCGGGCCGCGTCCACCCCGAGCGCGAGCGCGAGGGCGGTGGGACGGGCGTCACGGATGGCGCCGATGGCCCGCGTGAGCGTGGCCGCGTCCCAGTTCTCCCGTTCGGCCTGGGCCGCGGCCAGGGCGACCCCGAACGCACCGGCGGCACCAAGGGCGGGAGCACCGCGGACGGCCAGCCGCCGCACCGCGGCGACGAGTGCGTCCACGTCGGTGACCTCGTGGTGGACGACCCGGGCGGGCAGCGTGGTCTGGTCGAGCAGGCGGATGCCGTTGCCCGTCCAGGAGACAGGCCGGCCGACAGGGGTCATCTACAGCACGGTATGCCCCCGGCCGGGGGCATACCGGGTGTGTCCGGTGGTGAGATCGCAGGTCCGCAACGGACGTCGACCGGCTGTCCGGCTGTCCGGCGGACGCGGGGCATACGGGCGTCCGGGGAGCGGGGTGGATGCCGGTGGCGACGACACACCGGCGGGAATTGATGATCTGGTGGGTGAGTGTCGTTTCGGCGGGTGGCGATCTGGTGGGTGACGATCTGACGGGTGACGGCGATCTGGCGGACGCCGACGGGTGGCCGGCTGGCCTGCGCGTCGCGGGCGAGGCGCTGGCCCGGGAGGCGGCGCGCTACGCGTCCCTCGGCTGGATGCGGGCGACCTCGGGGAACCTGTCGATCGTGCTGTGCCGGGCGCCGCTGCGGCTCGCGGTCACCGTGAGCGGGCTGGACAAGTCCGAGCTGCGTGCCGGGGACGTGGCCGTGGTGGACGCCGCGGGTGCCGCTCGGCCGGTCAGGCCGGCCCGGCGGCCGTCGGCAGAGGCTGCGCTGCACGCGCGGCTCGCCGAGGCCGCCGGCGCGCAGGCGGTGGTGCACGTCCACACGATCGCGTCGGTGTGGGCCGCCGAGCGCTGGCCGGGTGGTGTCGAGCTCGAGGGCCTGGAGATGCTCAAGGCGCTGGGACGTGGCGCCGACGGCGATCGTGTCCGCATCCCGGTGGTGGACAACAGCCAGGACATGATCGACCTCGGTGACCGTATCGTGGCGCTGCGGGATCCGCGAACCCCCGCCATACTGATCGCCCGACACGGCCTATACGCATGGGGGGACGATCTCGGCGCGGCGAGGCGGCACACCGAGGCCGTCCAGTGGCTGCTGGAGTGGGCGCTCGCCAACGGATGATCATTTATCACCCTTATTGATGAATATCAAGAAAAGTTACGTGATTTAAGTCACAGTATAAGTGATGTTGACGATCTCGTGACCGGCGTGTGAAAGTCGATACCGTGTATATCCCGGTGGTGCTCGTAGGGCGGGCCCATATTGATTTCGCCGGGGTGAGTTCGGCCATCTGTACGGCTTCCTGAGCCTGTCCCGCCCCTGTCTCCGGCCCGGACCCCCGGTACGGTTCGTACCGATCATCCGATATGTATGGACAATATGGTCGGTGGATCCGCCCGACAGGTGTATTCACGCCCATGAGATGAGGTGCAACCGTGTCCCGTCGACTCTTCACGTCGGAATCCGTTACCGAAGGACATCCCGACAAGCTCGCCGACCAGATCAGCGACGCCGTTCTCGACGCTTTCCTCGCTGGTGACCCGCGGTCCCACGTCGCCGTCGAGACCCTGCTGACGACCGGCCTGGTGCATGTTGCTGGCGAGGTCACCTCCGAGATCTATGTCGACATTCCGAGCGTCGTCCGCAACAAGCTCATCGAGATCGGCTACGACTCGTCCGCCAAGGGGTTCGACGGGTCGACGTGCGGGGTGACCGTTTCGATCGGCTCCCAGTCGCCCGACATCGCCCAGGGCGTCGAGAACGCCTACGAGGCCCGAGTGGAGGGCGAGCAGGACGAGATCGGCCGACAGGGCGCCGGCGACCAGGGCCTGATGTTCGGGTACGCCACGGACGAGACCCCGGAACGGCTGCCGCTGCCGATCACACTCGCGCACCGGCTGGCCCAACGGCTCGCCCGGGTCCGCCGTGACGGCTCCGTGCCCTATCTGCGCCCGGACGGCAAGACCCAGGTGACCATCGAGTACGACGGCGACCGGCCGGTCCGGCTGGACACCGTCGTCGTCTCCGCCCACCACGCCGCCGACATCGACCTGGAGCAGCAGCTCACTCCGGACATCCGGGCGCTGGTGATCGAGCCGGAGCTCAAGCGGGTGGCCGAGCAGAACCTTGGTATCGAAGTGGACGGCTACCGGCTGCTGGTCAACCCGACCGGGCGCTTCGAGATCGGCGGCCCACAGGGCGACGCGGGCCTGACCGGCCGGAAGATCATTATTGACACCTACGGCGGGTACGCCCGGCACGGCGGCGGTGCCTTCTCCGGCAAGGACCCCTCCAAGGTCGACCGCTCGGCCGCGTACGCCCTGCGCTGGGTGGCCAAGAACGTCGTGGCGAGCGGGCTCGCCCGCCGGGTCGAACTCCAGGTCGCCTACGCCATCGGCAAGGCCGAGCCGGTCGGCCTGTTCGTGGAGACCTTCGGCACCGAGCAGGTGCCGGTACCCACGATCGAACAGGCGATCTCGGCGGTGTTCGACCTCCGCCCAGCCGCGATCATCCGGGATCTGGACCTGCTGCGACCCATCTACGCGCAGACCGCGAGCTACGGCCACTTCGGCCGGAAACTCCCCGACTTCACCTGGGAGCGCACCGACCGGGTCGAACAGCTACGAGCCGCCGTCGCCTGACCGGGGCCGTACCCGCGGACCCGCCGCCGCGAGCCCGCCGTCAGCGGCCCGCGGGCGGCGGGCAGGGCGCCGGCGGTGCGGATGCGGGCTGGGGAAACCCGTGTGAACGTAGGGCGCATGGCGTCGATGACCCAACGGGAATGGCGTGTCTTCCTCTCGGCCGGTACGCATACCGGGAAGCTCGCGACGGTCCGCCGGGACGGCCGGCCCCACGTGGTGCCGATCTGGTTCGTCCTGGACGGTGAGGACGTGGTCTTCACCACCGGCGCGGACAGTGTGAAGGGCCGGGCGCTGCGCCGGGAGGGGCGGGCCAGCCTGTGCGTGGACGACGAGAACCCGCCGTACTCCTTCGTGCTGGTCGAGGGGAGGGCGAGCGTCTCCGAGGATCCCGCCGAGCTGCTGCGCTGGGCGACCGCGATCGGTGGACGCTACATGGGCGCGGACCGGGCCGAGGAGTTCGGCCGGCGCAACGGTGTGCCCGGGGAACTACTGGTCCGGCTGACCCCGACAAAGGTGATAGCGCAACGTGACGTAGCAGGCCCGTGACATGCACGCGACACCAGGAGGCCCACGGTATGGCTGGGCTGGCGGACCGCTGGAATGGTCCGCCAGCGGTTACTCCTGGTCGCTCTTTCTGGCGACGCCGGCAAACTGCCAGGTGGTGCATGTGTCGTCCTCGCCCGGACGCCACTGCCAGGGCCGGACGAGACCGGGCTCGACCAGGTCGAAGCCGGTGAACAGGGCTTCGATCCGCTGGTGCGGACGGAAGACAAAGGGCGAGGTGGCGTTTTTGTACACCTGCTCGACCCGGGCCACCTGGTCGGGTGGCGAGCCCTCCGCGGTCGCATGTGTCAGAGCGATGTAGGAGCCGGGTGCCAGCAGGTTCCGGAACGTCGCGATGATGCCGGCCGGGTTCTCCTCGTCGGTGACGAAGTGGAAAACGGCGATGAACAGGACGGCAACCGGCCGGGAAAAGTCGATGAGAGCGCGTAGGTCGGGGTGGCCGAGGATTGTGTCGGGATTGCGTAGATCAGCGGTGATGACAGTTGTGGTGGTGTTGTTTGCCGGCAGGGCTCGGCCGTGTGCCAGGACGATCGGTACCACCCCTTGGTTCCACACGTCTACTGCCGCCTCGAGTCCGACGCCGGCCAGGACCAGATCCCGCTGGTGGCGGACGAGGCCCGCGAGACACTCGGCGCCCTCGTGCAGGAGAAGCTCGACGGCGGGCCTACCTCAAGGTCGGCCGCAAGCTCGCCCGGATCAACGCCCCTCGCTGACCAGCCCCGCCGATCAACGAGCCGGCGGGTCGGTGCACGGGGAGGTGCGGGGGCGGTCGGGGGTGTCCAGGCGGGGTCGCGGCCGGCGAAGCCGATGAGGCGGTCGAGTTCACTGGCGTCCAGTGGGACCGGGACATCTTCGCCGAACGCCTGCCCCCGGAACTCGGGCCGCAGGATCGTGGACAGCAGGGCTCGCGCGTACCGCGCCTGCTCCTCGGTGAACGGCAGCGGCTGACCGGTGGCGACACCGAGATCCCAGCCGTGCACCAGGTACTCGCCGATCATCATCCGGTAGACAAACGCACCGGGAAGCGGTGAGCCGGTGACCGACACCGCCACCTCGGCGCCGCCGTCGCGCCACCTACGCACCAGGCTCGCGGCGGCCGCCGCGAAATCCGCGGCCGGGTCCGGTCCCGGGCCGAACGTCGCCGGATCCAGCCCGGTCCGGCCTTCGAAGGCCGCGTCGAACAGGCGCACCCAGCTCATCAGGTGGTCGACCAGCGCCCGGACGTCATAGTCCGGACCTGGTGAATCCGGCGATGGTCTACGGCGTTCAGCGGACGCCGATGACGCGGGTGCTCGCCGGCCGGGGCCGCGCGGTCGCGGTGATGTTCCGGCCCGCCGGGTTCCGCGGGCTGTTGGGGCGGCCCATGCACACGATCACCGAACGAGCGGTCCCGGCGGGGGATGTGCTCGGCCCGCGGGCCGCCCGGCTGGGAGCGGCGATGCCCGTGCTGACGACCCCGCAGGCCGTCGCCGCCCTCACCGACCTGCTGGAGCGCCTGGTACGGGACTTCACCCGCGTCTTCGGCGTTCCGCCGGCGCGCTACGCCCGCCTCACCACGCCCGGCACCGCCTGATCGGGCGGCAGGGGTCCGGAGGCTGCTCGACCAGCTCGACAGCGCACCGCTGAGCGTGCACGACGCCGCCTGGAACCTGATCCTGTGGGACCCACTGTGGGCTGCCCTGTTCGGCGATCCGTCCGCACTGCGCGGCCGCGAGCGGAACATCGCGTGGCACCACTTCGCCGGCCTACCCGGCCGGGTCAGCCACACCCCCGAGCAGGAGGCCCGATTCGAGGCGGCGGTGGTCGCCGATCTCAGGACGGCGACCGCCCGCTACCCCGCCGATACCGGCCTACGCTCCCTGATCAAGGATCTGCGGGGCGTCAGCACCGTCTTCGCCCGCCTGTGGGAAACCGGAATCGTGGGCGTCCACGAGACGGACACCAAGACCATCCACCATCCCGACGTCGGAACACTCACCCTCGACTGCGACGTACTCGTAGCTCCCAGTAGCGATCTACGTATCGTCGCCTACACCGCCGCCCCTGGAAGCGACGCCGCCGATAGGCTAGTAGACTGTCGCCGCTAATGTGTGGGGTATAGGTGGCGGAGTTTGGTGCGGGCGTCATCGGTGGTGAAGTGCCAGTTGACTTGGCGCTGGTTGGCGTTGACGGCTGTCTGCCAGGCGTCGAGTTCGGTGTTCAGGACGTCGAGGGTGTCGATGCGGCGGTCGAGGCATTGGCGGGTCAGGGCGGCGAGTTCGATTTCGGCGATGTTGAGCCAGGAGCCGTGTTTGGGGGTGTGGTGGATCTCGAGTCGTTGCGCGAGTGCGAACGCGACGGCCGGGTCGAAGGCCTCGTAGAGCGAGGAGATGTCGTGGGTGTTGAGGTTGTCCATGACCAGCACGACCCGTTCGGCGTCGGGGTAGTCGAGGGTGAGCAGGCGCCTGACGTGGTGTGCCCAGTCGATCCTGGTGCGCCGTGGGGTGGCCTGGACGCGGCGCCAGCCGGCGAGTGGCTCGACCCAGCAGAAGATCGAGCAGGTTCCGTGGCGCACGTACTCGGAGTCCTCGCGCCGGTCACGCCCTGGCGTGGCGGGGATCGGGTCGCGGGCGTGGGCCAACAGCTGGTAGGGCTTCTCGTCCATGCACACCACGGGCACGCCCGGGTTGTGGGGCCGGGCGTAGACCGCCAGAACGTCTTCCATCCGCGCGGCGAACTGCGCGTTCGCCCTCGGTGGGATGGTCCAGCACTTCCTCAGATGAGGACGCAACCTCGTTTTTTTAAGACCCGGCCGATGGTGGAATGGTCCAGGTCCGGGATGTCGGCGACCAGCGCGACGTGCTTTTCCAACAGCCGCAGCGACCAGCGTGCATAACCAGCCGGTGGCTGCGAGCATGCCAGCGCGATCAGTCTGGCCTCAACCTCGCCGGTCACCGGGGAAGGCACCGGGGGAAGCTCCCGTGCCTTCCGACCGATCGTGGCCCCCACATCCCCACCGGTCTCGGTGAACCGCTTCGCGACCAGCCGCAGCGTCTCACCCGAGACCCCGACCCGGACCACGAGTTCTTCTTGGGAGGCAACCGGGCCGACCGAGGTGTCCAACGCGAGCAGGACCCGCGCCCGCCGGATCATCGACGCCGGATGAACCCCCGTCGAGGTCACCCGAACCAACTCGTCACGATCAGCCTCGGTCAAGGTGACCGGCCACTTCTTCTGCGAACCCACGACACAGTCCTGACCGGCAGAGGGACGGGGAGACCTGCCAGACCCAACCCTCTCACCCAGACACAAGACACACCAGAACTAAGCAGCGACAGTTTACTAGGGCTCCTCAACGTCATCGGCACCCAGGCCATGACCGGAGACAACACTCCGACATAGTGGTCGGCAGCGCCTCGCTCTCGACGCCCACGATCGGCGGCCAGGCACCCCAGAGCCTCCTGTTCGTTGCTCACAGGCCCAAGCCGACTTCTGGCACCCCACAGGGAGTCAATGGTGGACGGCGACCTGATCGCGGCCCCCGCGCTTGGCGGTGTAGAGGGCTTGGTCGGCGCGGTCCAGCAGGTCACGTAGGTCTGTGTCGTGGGGTGCGAGGTGGGCCAGGCCGATGCTGAGTCGGATATCGAGCGGCCCGATCGAGGTGTTGACGGGCCTGTGGGCGACTGCTGCCCTCAGCCGTTCGGCGAGCGCTGTGGCGGTGGACGCCGGTACAGACATCAGCACGGCGAACTCCTCGCCTCCGATCCTGCCGAGGATTTCTTCGCCGCGCAGGGAGGAGCGGATGCGCCGGGCGATCTCGGCCAGGACCTCGTCCCCGACCGAGTGGCCATAAGCGTCGTTCACCCGCTTGAAGTAGTCGATGTCCATCATGGCTGCGCTCAATGGCAGGTCGGTGGCCGCGTGGCTCTTCACCGCGCGTTCAGCCTGTTCGAGGAAATGTCGCCGGTTGGCCAGACCGGTGAGCTGGTCAGTGGCCGCGTGGCGTTGCACCTCTTCGAACAGCTGCGCGTTCTGGTAAGCGATCACTGCCTGGTCGATGACAGTCCGGGCGACCTGGGTCCGCGTCTCGCCGTAGCAGCCGGGCGTCCGGGAGGCGAGCACGACCACCATCTCCACGTCTTTGTGCAGCGGTGCCGGCGCGGCCAGCCAGCTCACGGCCCGATGACCTTCGAGACCTGGCAGAGCGTTCCCGCCATCCTCCGCGGTGACTGCCTCGTGGCGGTCGAAGGCGGCCGCGAGCGGCCACCTGGCTGGAAGGGTGATGTCGGTGCCCACTATGTCTTTGTTGATGTCTCCGTGCGCCGAGGTGATTCGGGTCGCACCCGGCACCCGGGTCAGTACCCAGGCGGCGTCGAAGGGCAGGACGCGCCTGGCCGCTGTCAGCACCCGTCCGAGGATCTCCCGGGTGCTCAGCGTCGCGGTGGCCTGCATCGTGACGTTCCGCCGCGACGAGGGCCTGCAGCCGGGCGGCTTCGGCGACGCCCAGCGATAGTCCGACCTGTTTGGCCAGCACCACCAGGATCCGGGCGTCGTCTTCGTCGAAGAGTCCTTTGGCGATCTGGCTGTCCACGTAGATGACGCCACAGCGGTCGTCGTTGAAGGGAACCGGAGCCGCGAGGATGCTGCGTAGTCCGTACTGCACGGCGCTTTCCGAGCCGAGCGCGGCGCCCTCGTCCGTGCCGGTGACGACCAGCGGCCGGTTCTCGGCGTGGACGCGTTCCACGACTGTCGTGGCGAACCTGGGCAGGCCGCTTCTCGACGCGGCAAGCCCGTCCGGCCCGGAGGCGTCGATATCAGCGAGATCGTTCGTGTCCGCGTTGCCGTCGGCCTGTCCCGCAGCACTGGCCTGCTCGGCGCTGCGGGCCGCGTACGGTCTGAGTGGTCCGGAGCCGTCGTCGCGTTCCGACGGGTCGGGTAGGAGTAGCAGGGCGCGGTCCGCGCCGAGAATTGTGATGATCTCGTCGAGCACGACCGCGGCTACCGCTTTGGGGTCCATCTCCCGCCCCGCGGCCGCGCTGACCTGGAGTACCGCGTCGAGGCGGCGGCGGTCGCGGGTGAAGGTGGGGGCTGGTGAGGTCCCGGTGGGTGCCTGCGACCACTGGTTTCGTTCGGCTAGTTCGAACTCGCGCCGGACAGTGTTTTCCCGGCGTACCCAGCCGGATCGGCCGGCGAGGTCGGCGGCGAGTTCGGCTTCGGTGGTGGCCTGGTCCGGCTGGTTGAGCGCGCGTAGGCACCGGGCCCGTTCCAGCAGGGTGTCGAACCGGATCCGGGGGGCCTCACATTCTCGGGACATCTGTTCGGCCGTGTCCAGCAGGTCGATGGCGGCCTGGTAATGACCGGCGAGCTGGCGGTCGATGGCGTGGAGGACTCGCAGGTCGGCGGCGAACAGGGGGTACTTCGCCGTCCAGCGGGCGTCGTGTAGCGCGCGGCGAGCGACCTTGCGGCGGGCCTCTCGTTCCGGCCCGGGTGGGGTGGCGCGTGCCTGCTCGAGCCGGCCGCGTGCCTTGGCGATCCAGAAGGCGCGGAAGTACTTCGGAGGCCGCAGGAGGTGGAGGTCGAGGGCGTCTCCCGCGGCCACGGCCGCGTCGAAGGCTGGACCGAACTCGCCGTCCTCGACCTCGAGCTCGACGACGTCACGGCAGATCATGTAGCGGCGCAGCTTCTCGGACTCGGGTTCGATGCCGAGGGCGGCGAGCCCCGGATGGGGAACGGGTGGATAGCCCAGTATTCGCGCGAGCATTGCCTGTACCGTCTCGAGATCTCTCACCAGGGACTGGCCGGCGACGCTGGCCGCCATCTCTGTCAGGCAGTCCCACGCCTCGCGAAAGCATCCGCGCAGCACAAGGCTCTGCACGAGTATCGCATAGTTGTTCGCGAAGGACGAGGCATCGACCCACCGGGCATTACGGCGCAGCGTGTCCCGGTAGTCCCGTGCCGTGGCGGTAGTGTCTCGCCCGAGGCATACTCTGGCCACCGATATATACAACGAGACTATGGCCTGATTGGTCTGGTCGCCGGTCTCCACCGCCAGCTCGCGCAGCCATCCGGCGTCGCGCTCCAAGGTCCGGGCACGTCCGTAATCCGCCGCGACAAGGGCGAAATTGGCGTGGCCGCGTGCATATTCCGGGCCCGATCCGAGCCGCAGGCTGGGCCGGACAGCAGACATCATGAAAGCCAGCATGGGTCCGACTCGTCCGGTCATCCATTCACACAGGATGGCGGCCTCATACAGGCAGAGCCGGATTTCCTGCAGTTCCCGTTCCTCGCCCGTCGCCCCGCCGCGACCGGTCCGCGGCCATCGGCACGCCATGCCCGCCACCCACCGGCCGACGCTGACGGCGGCCATCACGGCGGGGTTGGCGGGTATTCCCCGGCCGATCTCAGCCAGCCCCAGGTCGACGTACTGGATCGTGGCAGCGTAGCGGAACTCGCCGAACTCGACCCACGCCCATTCGAGGTAGAGCCGGGCGCGGCGGCGGGGGGCGGACTGGCGGCGCAGTGCGCGGGCGAGGTGTGTGCGGGCGTCCGCGGGTCGGACCGTGCGCACGCAGGCGAGCGCGAATCCTTCCTCGAAGTCCGCGTCGGGTTCGAGACCGACCCGGGTGGCCGCGGTGTCCGCGGCGAGGTAGAAGGTGACCGCTTCGTAGGGAGCGGGCGCGGCGAGCGCCGCCGCGGCGGCGGCCGCGGTCAGCCGGAAGAGATCCGGCGCGGCCACCTCGCCGGCGATGGCGTGGCGGGCCACCGCGTAACGGCGGTCATGTCCCGCCATCTGGTTGGCGCCGGCGGTGCCGTCGGTATCGAGCACCCGGACGATGCATCGGTGCGCCGCCGTCCGTTCCTGCGCGCTCATGGTCGACAGCAGGGCTTCGTGGACGCAGTCGTGCACGAAGGACCAGGTTCCCTCGCCGGTCGGCCCGGCGAGCTGATGTGCCTCGGCTTCGGCGGTGGCAGCCGCGATCTCGGCACCGGTGCCGGCTGTCGCGGCGGCCAGCAGCGCCAGGTCGAAACTCCGGCCGATCACCGCGGCGACGCCGAGCACGGACACCGCGGTCGGGCTGAGCGCGTCCGCCCGGCGCCGGATCAGGTCGAGGACCTCCTCAGGCAGCGGCAGCGAGTCCAGACCAGCGCGGTCGAGCACGAACCGGCCCCAGTCGGGACGGATGAGCCCGGCGTCGATCACCGCTCGCAGATACTCGACGACCGCCAGCGGGTTCCCGGACGACCGCACGGTCACCTCACGCGCGAAAGCGTCGTCGGTTACCTCGCCGAGGTAGTCACCGATCACCTGGGATACCTCGCTCTCGTTCAGCGGACCGAGCGCGATGTCCCAGGTGAGGGCCGGTCCGGCCGCGATGCGCAGAGACGCGTCCCGGGTGGTGTTGATGACCAGCAGCGGGGCCGACGACGCCGCGGCGGTGAGGTCCTCGAGGACCCGTCGATCCGCCGGCCCCAGCCAGTGGGCGTCGTCGACCCAGAGGATCATCCCGTCGGACGCTGTCGCGAGGCGGTCCAGGAAGCCGACCACCGCGGAGCGAAACCGCATCTCGTCCGCGTCCGGTCCGCCACCAACCGGATCCACACCCAGCGCGTCGGCGAGGCGCGGGTGCATACGGGCGAGTAGCGACGCGTCGGACCCGGCGGCCCCGATCAGTGTCGCGAGCAGTTCGTGCCGTTGCTGGTCGGGCACGGACTCCAGCTCGCGGACGTACCCGTCGATCAGGTCGTGCAGCAACGCCAGCGGTGCCGAAGCGTCGGCGGCGCACCTACCGCGCAGAACCACCGGGCCGGTCCCCGGGGTGGCGGTGTCGTGCTCGGCGAGCAGGTCCTCGATCAGAACGGACTTGCCCGCACCGGCCTGCCCGCTGACCGTGACGACACCGCGCTCGCCAGCAAGGCAGCGCGCCCACGCCTCGCCCAGCAGACCGCGCTCGACCCGCCGCCCGATGATCCGACCCGGGGCCTTCGCCGGCGCACGGGCGGCGGCCGCGCCCAGGGGCGCGGTCGGTGTGACGGGTGCGACGGGTGCGACGGGCCGACCCGACGGGTCCGGCGGGAGGGATGCGAGCGCGGCGACGACCGCGCCCGCGGACGGATAGCGGTCATCCGGGTCCTTCGCCAGCAGGCGGGCCGTCAGCGAGGCGAGTGCTTCTGGGACGTCCGTGCGCAGGTCGCTCAGCGGTCGGGGGGCCTCGACGGCGTGCTGGCGGAGCAGTTCGGCGGTGTCGCTGGCCTCGAACGGCGGTGCGCCGGCCAGACCGGTGTAGATCACCGCGCCGAGAGCGTAGAGATCGGCACGCGCGTCGACCGGCCGGTGCAGCATGCCGGTCTGTTCCGGCGCGCTGTAGGTGACCGTGCCGACGGCGGCGTCACCGGGATCTCGCCCGGCCCGGGCCATCAGACCGAAATCGAGCAGCGTCGCCCCGCCATCGGGGCCAATCATGATGTTCGCCGGCTTGACGTCGAGATGAACCAGCCCGCGCCGATGCGCCTCCGACAGCGCCCCCGCCACATCACGAGCGATCCGCACGGTATCGGAGATTCCCAACCGCTCCGCAGCGATCCGCGACTCCAGCACATCGCCGTCGACGACATCCATGATGAGATACGGATAATCCTCGGTCATCCCGGCGGCCCGGACATGGGTGATACTCGGATGGTCTATACACGCCAGCACCGTGGCCTCGCGGGTGAATGCGCGCGCCGTACCCTGATCATGGGCCACTCTGCCGACCGGCACCTTCACCGCGTAGCTGTGACCGGCCCGCTCTGCCCGATATACGACGAAATGGGGTCCGCGACCCAACTCCTCCCTGATGACGACGCCGGGCACCCTGACCTGCGGCACGGGCTCCCTCCCATCGTCGTTCGCCCCGCCCCGCCCCGCCGGGCGCGGGCCTGGACCGACTGGGCATAACTCGGAACCGAGCACATAATCGTCTCTCGGAACCTGCGCAGTCGCATGTCGGGAACTGTCCGAGGAGACCGCCGCCTCGCGCGGAGGCAGGAGGTGGCCGCTCTATGATCGTCCGATGGACGAGATGACGGATCTTCCCGAGCTCGCGAACGGCTGCGTCATGATGTCCCGCGCCCGGAAACTGGCCGCCTGGGTCGGGGCGGGCAGGCCGGTGACTGCCAACGGAACCGGTGCCGCGGCCGCGCCAGACGAGTGAGGAGGCGATCCGCGATACCGACCCGGCGGCCACCTACCCGACCTGCCTCGCCGGCCGCGGCGACGCCCCGGTCGAGGACTGGAATCCTGAGTATCCAGAAGATCCCACCCCCTTCGATCGAGACGACGTCAACCGCCGCCTCGCGGTCTTCGCGGCACCGATGCCGTTGCGCTGACCCGTACGGTGGAACCGTGGGTGACGACGTCGTGACGATCGTGTTCTGCGGTGACACCATGCTGGGCCGCGGGGTGGATCAGATCCTGCCGTGTCCGGGTGATCCCACTCTCCTGGAGGGTTTCGTCCGGGATGCCCGTAGTTACGTCGAGCTGGCGGAGGCGGTGAACGGGCCGATCCCCCACCGGGTCGACGCCGCCTGGCCGTGGGGCGACGCGCTGGCGGCGCTGGACGCGGCCGGGCCCGCCGTCCGGGTGCTGAACCTGGAGACCAGCGTCACCTGGTGCGACGACTTCGCGCCCGGCAAGGCCGTCCACTATCGGATGAACCCGGATAATCTTGGGTGTCTCGCCGCCGGTCGGCCGGATGTCTGTGTGCTGGCGAACAACCATGTGCTGGACTTCGGGCCCCGCGAGCTTGCCGAGACGCTCGATGCGCTGTCCGGCGCGGGGCTGCGCCATGCGGGTGCCGGCCGCGATGCCGACGAGGCCAGACGGCCCGCGATCGTCCCGTGCGGCGCTGGCGAGAGCGACCCTCATGAAAGCCACCGTCGCGGCCGGGTGCTCGTCTTCGCGTGCGGGGTGCCGTCCAGTGGAATACCGCCCGGCTGGGCCGCGACCGACGACCGGGCCGGCATCGACGTCGTCGAGAGACTCACCGACGCCGCAGCCGACGAGCTCGCCGCCCGCGCCCGAGGGATGGCGCGTGCCAGCGATGTCGTCGCCGTGTCGATCCACTGGGGTTCCAACTGGGGCTACGAGGTCGACGACGAGCAGATCGCCTTCGCGCACCGGCTGGTCGACGGCGGTGTGGACATTCTGTTCGGTCACTCGTCGCATCATCCGCGCCCGGTCGAGGTGTACCGGGACCGGCTGATCCTTTATGGCTGCGGCGACTTCATCGATGATTACGAGGGCATCGCCGGCTACGAGCCCTACCGGGACGATCTGCGGCTGGCCTACCTCGTGTCCGTCTCGGCCGACCCGGCCGACACCGGGACGCTCGCCGGCCTGCGGATGGTGCCGCTGCGGTCCCGGCTGATGCGGCTGCGCCGGGCGTGCGTCGCCGACCGCGTCTGGCTGTGCGACATCCTGGACCAGATCAGCCGCGGTTTCGGGGCCCGGTTCGACCTCACCGCGGACGGCCTGCTGGCGCTGCGTCGAGCCTGAACCGGGACACGCGGCCGTCTCGTGCGATGCCACCGAGATACCGGCACCAGTTCGGGCGCCCCATCGGCGGCTTCCAAGCCGTGAAGCACCACCTGTCGCGGCGGGCGACGTCGACCTGTCCTGGCACCTCATCGACTCGGTGATCCCGGATGGCTTCGACCTGGCCGTGCTGCTGCGGCCGGGTAACGCCGGGGCCAACACGGCCGCCGACCACGTCACCGTGGCCGCCGCGGCACTCGCCCAGCTACCGGAACGGCTGCGCCGGGGCCGGTCGGTGCTCATCCGCACCGACAGCGGCGGCGGCACGCATGCGTTCGTGGCGTGGCTGGACCGCCGGCGGCTGGCCTACTCGGTCGGGTTCACCCTGCCCGAGAGCGCCGCCGAGGCGATCGCCAAGGTTCTGCCGTCGTTGAGCGCGAGATAGCTGCCCGGCGGCACCCCGTCCAGCAGTCGTTTCACGATCGTGCTCGCCTCGTCGTCGTCGGCGACGTTCCCCACGGTGCCGAACATCACGAGCACGACCGGCTCGGTGAAGTCCAGGACCTCGGCCGCCGCCGCGAGAATCCGCTCCGGGTCACGGACGTAGGCGGTGGCACCGCCGGTCGTGCTGGTCAGCGGCGTGGGCGTGCGTCAGCACGACCGGTACCACCCCTTGGTTGCACATGGAAGACTGTGATCATCGTCCGCCTCGGTCTGCCGGCTGAGCGCCTCCGTTGGCAAGCCGACCCGTACCGCAGGCGCGCCAGCGCCGAGGAACGGGAGCGGCGCGGCAGCACTTCACGCGCTACCACCCGACTACAAGATCGGCCCGGCGCGTCCGGACGCCCACGATCGTCCTTCGTTCGCGGTCACAGCCCTGACCGCGTCCACTGGAGTTCGCTCTGGTCGGCGGGCGTCCCGGGCTTAGCTGTACGGATGGCTGTACCGCACCGCGATGCTCGGCACCGCACGACCGCACGACCTTGCCCTTACGGGATAACTCCCGCCCCACACGGGACTGGCTTTGAGAGAGGCTCAAGGAAGACGGCTCACCACCTCGCTGGTCCCGGAGGATGCTCAGTCAAGACAAAACTCGTTTCCCTCGATGTCCTGCATCACGATGCAGGAGTCGTGGCCGTCATACAGCAGTCGCACGCGCACCGCGCCGAGCACGGACAGTCGTGCGCATTCAGCTTCGAGCGTGGCGAGGCGCTCTTCACCCACGAGCCCGGAGCCGACCCTCACGTCAAGATGCAGCCGATTCTTGACGACCTTTCCTTCGGGAACGCACTGAAAGAACAGTCGCGGGCCCACGCCCGAGGGATCAATGCAGGCGAACCATGAACCCTGATCCTCAGGAAACCGGGAGCGGTTGAAATCATCCCAGGTGGCGAACCCCTTCGGGGGCGGCGACACAACGTACCCCAACACCTCGCACCAAAAGCGAGCGACGCGCTCAGGTTCTGCGCAGTCAAAGGTGACTTGAAACTGCTTGATCGATGACATAGGCGCACCGTAGCATGGGAGACGTTTGCTCATCTCCCGCATTTTGACGGGAGGATGGTCCCCGGGAGTCGCTGCTGCGTCGTGCGGTCGCACGGGCCGAGCCATGCGTGTGCAACGCGGGTACGGACCCGTTGTTCGCCCGATTGCCAAAATATGCTGGTGAGAAGCCTGAACCTACGCCAACACGATCGGTACCACCCCTTGGTCACGCATGGGCGAGGGGTGGCGACCGCTGGCGGGACTTACGACGCCACGATCACCGTCGTGATCAAAACCCCGACATTGATGGTGGTGTCACGATTCGGCCAACTGGAAATGCCAGATGACCAGCGCCGGCACACCGGCCCTGGCGGCTCGTGCTGCTTCGGGCACTATGTCGTCCAGGCACCACGGCCAAAGCTCCCACGGTCCTACCGCTCCGAACGTGCCTTTCCGGTCGGCCGGCCCCGGCGGTTCGTTGGTCGACGCGGAAGGTTCCTCGCAGCGACGCACGCGCAGTCCCACCGCCAGCGCGGCCCGCAGATAATCCCCGATCAAGTGGCGGTAGGCGCTCAGATGTCCAGGTCGGCCATCAGCATCGCGGACGGAGGGAATCGAGCCCAGTGCCACGGTCTCGGGGTGCATGTCGGAGATCACCAGGTGACCGCCTGGACGCAGGACCCGGGCGAACTCCGCCATGACCGGCTTGAGCGCCCCGATGTGGGTCTGAGGTGCTGCCCATTCTACGGACACGCGATAACTGGACTATATCAGCTTTACGCCGCCTCTGGTATTGATGTCCGACTCGTCAGGTAGAGACGTTCGACGTGTTCCGGGGTGTGGTAGCCGAGGGTGGAGTGGAGTCGCTGCCGGTTGTAGAAGACTTCGATGTACTCGGCGATCGCACTGCGGGCGGCACGACGGGTTAGGTAAATTTCCCGATAGACGAGTTCGTTTTTCAGGGTGCCAAAGAAGGATTCGGCGGCGGAGTTGTCCCAGCACACTCCGGTGGCGCCTACGGAAGGTCGCACGCCGTGTCGTGCCAGCGTGCGATGGTAGGCGTCGGACGTGTATTGCGTACCGCGATCCGAGTGAAAAACCGCGTTCGGTGCAAGGGTGGTGCGGGACGCGGCCATGGTGAATGCGTCGACGACGAGTTCGGTCCGCATGTGACTGGCCATCGACCAGCCGAGAACCTTCCGTGAATAGCAGTCGATGACCGTGGCGAGATACAGCCAGCCTTCGCCGGTACGGACATAGGTGATGTCACCGACGAGCTTGGCCCCGGGGCGGGTGGCGGTGAAGTCGCGGCGGACGTGGTCGGTGGGCACCGGCGCCTGGCCGGGGATCGTGGTGCGGCGGTAGGCCCTGGGCTGGCAGGCCTTCAGCCCTGCTCGGCGCATGATCCGTCGGGCGAGGCGGACCGAGGTGGGCTGGCCCGACGCGGTCAGAGCGGCGGCGATCCGCCGCGCGCCGTAGGTCTGGCGCGAGGCGGCGAACAACGCCCGCACCTGGGTGTCCAGGGTGGTGTGCCGGCGGGTCCGGGACGACACCGGTCGCTGGTACCAGTCGTAGAAACCGGACGTCGACACCACGAGCCACTGGCACATTTTGCGTATCGGGTAGTTGTCCTTCTCCGCGGCGATCAGCTCGAACTTATCGATCACTGATGGCGTTGCGCGAAGAAGGCTGCCGCTTTTTGAGAGGAACTCGCGCTCCATCCGGAGTTCCCGGTTCTCCTTCTCCAGCTCCCGTAGCCGGGCACGCTCGGACATCGACAGCGGTTCTTCTTCGCCTTGGTGGGCCCGACGCCAGGTGGCCACCCAGCTCCCCAGGGTTCCCTCGTTGATACCGAGGTCCTTCGCGATCGCCGATACCGGCCGACCCGAATCGATGACGAGTTTCACTGCCTCGTCCTTGTACTCGGGCGTGAACCGCCTCCGGGACTCAGTCATCAATCTCCTCCGCTCACGGATCAATTATCCCACATAGGGATCACTGTCCGAAGAACGGGGACCACCTCACTTTTTCGACAACTTCCCGGTCGACCGGGAAGTTGTCCTTGCCGCCGAGATAGTAGTCGTACATCCGGGCGGGTGTGGGCCGGTCGGAGCGAATATCCACGTCCGGCCCCCAGCTGCCGTCCGACGCGGGGGTGCCCGATGTAAAGGTCGAATGCGCCATCACTTTGACATCCTACGATATTTCTCGCCATGTGTTTGCCGACTCGACTCGACTCGGCTGGGACTGTCGTGACGGCCCGCCGGCGGTTACTCCTGGTCGCTCTTTCTGGCGACGCCCGCGAACGACCATTCGGTGCGTATGGTGTCCTCGTCCGCGTTACGAGCTGGTCGGTTCGACGTCGTCGCCGCGAGCGTGCTGGGACGGGACGGCCGGCGGGCCGCCGTGGGCAATGCTGACCGGGGGTTCGATGAGGAATGGCTCCACCTGGCGGTCCACGGGGGTGAACCATGGCGCGCCCGACACCGCGTGCGGGGTGAAACGCCAGCGTTTCGGCACCCTGCGGATCCCGACCGGGTAGATGGTCAGCGATCCGTCCGGGCCGATGTGCAGCCGCAGGAGGTTCTTGTAGTCGGCGATCCCCTGCGCGGCGAACAGCTCGTTGGTGTTCAGGCCCGCGAACCGGTCGGCGAGCCAGAGATAGCCGGCGAGCAGTTCGATGGCGGCGAGCCCGCCGAGCACGGTCACCAGCGGCAGCACACCGGCCAGCAGCCAGGTGTCCGGCAACGGGTCGACCACCGCCACCACGGCGGCCAGCAGGGCGACCGCCAGCAGGAGCTGGGCCAGCCCATGCGCGGCTCCGACCGCCAGCCCCCGGGCGGTCCGGCCGCTCTTGGTCAGGGCCACCCCGGCGCCCAGGACACCCAGGCTCAGCGCCAGCCCTGGCACGTTGTCGACCAGGCCGGCGAACAGGTCGCCGGTACCGGCATCGCGCAGCCCGTCGGCGATGGCGTCGAGGCGTCCGGTGGCCTTCGGCCTGCCCGCGCTGGCGGTGGCGCCGATCACCAGCGCCAGCAGCAGGTGGATACCGCCGAGCAGGCCCGCCAGCCCCGGCGCGAACGCCGGCAGGCGGACGATGCCGGCGGCCAGTCGGCGAGAGGTGCGCGCGTCCGGGAAACTCGTCTCGAGCTGGTAGTGCGCCGGCGGGTCGGTCCTGCTCGGCGCCCGCGACGCCGGTGGCGGCAGCGTCAGATGCTGTGGCAGGTGGTGGGTGGCGGACAGATAGGCCCCGCCACCGCCGGCGGTGAACTTCTGCGTGTCACCGTCGACCTGGCGGTAGCGCGCATAGTGGTGCAGGTCACCGGCGAGGGAGACCCGTACCTGCGCACCGGCCTTGCGGATCACGGTGCGTTCGAAGTAGTCGAGGACGGCGAACGCCTCGGCGTTGCCCTCGCCCGTGCTGACCCAGCTCGGTTTCGCCGAGCACAGGATCACCGCGTCGCCAGGCCGCATCTGCTCGGCGACGTCGAGGAAGTACCGGCGCTGCGGGTCGTCGATGTAGGAGTCGAACTGGATGTCGATGCCGAGCAGCCACCACCGGTGCGGCAGTTTCACCGCGAAGTAACTGCGGGTCTGCTCGGTACGCCAGCCGCCGATGGTGGAGCGCTGGCAGAACACCCGCATGAAGGCGGTGAGCCCGTCGTACCAGTCGTGGTTGCCGGGAACGACGAACAGCTTCGGCTGGGCCGACCGGGCCGACTGGGCCGGCTGCTCGTCGGTCCCGGGCGGCGCGGTGGGCGACGCCACGGTGGGCGACGCCACGGTGGGCAGCGCCGCCCGGTAGGGGCCGATCAGTTTGTTCTCGTAGCCGGTGATGCTCGGCGTCGGATAGCACTGGTCGCCGCCCATCACCAGCAGCTGGCCCCGCGGGGTCGGCGAACCGGCCAGCTGAAGGCCTGGCGCGGCAAGCAGCGAGGCCACCGTGTACGTCGAGTCGAAACCGTCGCCGAGGTCGCTGACATAGTCGAACCACAGCTCGTCCTGGTCCGACAGGTCGGTCGCGGGGGCGGCCGGCAGCGCGGCCATCGCCTCCCGCTTGTCGGCGTAGGAGCCGAGCACCTCGCTGATACCGACACGGACGGCAGTGCCGAGCAGCAGGGTGGGTGACAGCCAGCGGGACATCGACGCCCGTACGAAACCGAGCGCCTGCTCGCTGTCGTCGGCGGGCCGAGGCGGGGTACCGGACATCAGGTCCCGCCCTCCTGACCGTCCCGCGGGTCGTCTCCGTCCCACGCGTCCTTCTCGCCCGTGTCCTCCTCGTCGTCCCCGCGTCCGAGGGAACGGCCGTAGACCTCCCAGAGATCGCCGAGGAACAGCCGGCCGAACTTCACCAGGCCCGCCGTGCCACCGGCCGGACCGGACGTCCGGAACGTCGTGAGCTGCCACAGGAAGTCGGGGATGTGGATGGTGACGATGCCGGCGCCGACGATCCGGGCGGTGGATTCACCGGCGGCGTCCACATGGCCGGCGAAAATGCGGGTGTAGAGCGTCGAGGTGTCCCGCCACAGGTCGAATCCGGGATCGTCGTGGACGTCCTTGAACCCGCTGAGCGTCAGCGGGTGCCCGGCCGCGTCGCTGAACGGCAGCCGGTAGAGCATCCGCCGGTGCCCGGGGGTGTCGCCGACGAAGAGGTTGAAGACGCCGTTGCCCACCGGGCGTTTGCCGCCCAGCGCGTCGCAACGGACGTATCCGCTGGCGGTGGCCTCCCGCAGCCGGTCGGTGGCGAAGGCGTCCACGTTCTCGGTGTGGATGGTCAGGCGGAAGGACAGCGCGGTCCCGTCCTCCCTGCCCTGGTCGTATCCGCGTTGGGGATCGGTTTCGTCGAGGGTGAGGAAACCCTTCATCTTCTCGGTGAACCGCAGGCTGGTGGGAGGGGTCATGGCTGTGTCTCCAGGACGGGGCCGGCATCCACGGCATGTTCGGCGAGCCGGTCGGCGAAGGCGGCGATGGTCAGCGACGGGTTCGCCCCGACCGGTCCGGGCAGGGCGGCGCCGTCGGCGACGTACAGGCCGGGGTGGTTGAACACCTCGCCCCATTCGTCGATGACGCCGGTGGTGATGTCGGTGCCCATGGAGGCGCCGCCGAGAGGATGCACGGTGATGACCCGGGACAGCAGGGTCAGCGGATTCCGGTGGTATTTGCCGCCCATTTCCTCGGCCAGGTCCTCCATGAGCCTGTCCAGGCGCTCAAAGTACGGCTGGCTGTCCGCCGGATAGTTCTCGATCTGCAGATAGTCGTCGCGTACCGAAATTTTTCCGGTGGGAATGTCGCGCCCCATGCCCAGCAGGGGCATCGCGCCGGCGGACGCCTCTCCCGGGCCGAGCAGCCGGCCGACCAGCGCGCCGATCTGGCGGGACGGACCGCCGGTGAGACGGGAACGGATCAGCTCGTAGACGGTGCGGACGATCCGGGACGCCTCGTTGTCCAGGTTGGCCGCCTCGACGAGCCATTCGGCGAAACCGGGGTAGCCGGCGTCCTCGATGTAGCAGCCGCGGTCGGCGCCGGGGCCGCCGCGACCGCCGGTGTGGCCGCCGGCATGGCCGCCGTGGCTGTCGACGGCGTCGGGGACGCGGACGGCGGTCGTGATGACCGGGGCGTGCGCGCTGCCCAGGGCCGGGCCGGGCACCCCGCTGACGAAGCCGAGCAGGTCGCCGTTGCCGCTGAAGCGTCGCCCGAGCATCCGGGAGATGCCGGGTAATGCGGCGCGGTTGCGAAGCAGCAGGTAGGTGGTGCCGAGCGTGCCGGCGGCAAGGACGAGACGATCACAGGTGATCGTCCGCTGGGGGAGCGCGGAGGTGGCGACGACATCGCCGGGGGTGTGTACCACGTATCCGACGGTGTACCCGCCGCCGTCCCGTGGGGTGATCGAACGGGCCTCGTGGTGGACGCGCACGTTCGCGCCGTGGTGTACCGCGGCCGAAAGATAGGTGTGGTCCAGGGTGTTCTTGCTGCCGTAGTTGCAGCCGAGGTCGCACTCGCCGCACAGCACACAGGTGATCCGCGGCCGACCGTGGATGTTGCCGTAGGCCGGCTCACCGATGGGCGCCCCCGGTACCGGCGCGTCGCCGCCAACACCGAACGTGACCGCCAACGGCGGCTGCTCGGCGGTATATCCGAGCCGTTCACCGGCCTGCTCCAGCAGCTCGGTCCGGCGGGAGGCCTGATAGCGCGGCTGCCCCTTGGGGAAGCGCTGCACACCTATCGTCTTTTCGACGGCCGCGTAGTGCGGTTCCAGGTCGGCCCGGCTGATCGGCCAGTTCTCGTAGCCCTCGCCGGCGGGCGCGTCGCGGACGAACCACTTCTCGTCCTTGCGGAGCAGGACGTTGGCGTAGATGAGCGAGCCGCCACCCAGCCCGCTGGAGACGACCGCCTCGAAGTCGGCGAAGGACCAGACGTCGAAAAGGCCGTGCCGACCCTGGCTCGGATCCCAGAAGTTCGCCGCGATCTCGGTCGGGGAGCGGGCGAACGACCCCGGTGGATACGCCTTCCCCCGCTCAAGCAGGACAACCCTGTGGCCTGCCTCGGCGAAACGGTAGGCGGTCACCGCCCCACCGAATCCCGAACCGACAACCACGACGTCCGCGTGTTCGTTCCCGCCCACCTGTCCCCCAGGCCCGCCCGCGGCTCGCCGACTGGAAACACCCCACTCACGGGCGTGACGAGTGAACCACGCCCAGCCGCAACCAAAACAGGGCGGGTCGCTGTCCACAGTCCGACACCGGTCCCCGCGACGCGTGGCCTGGCTTCATCAACCCGCTCCTGACCTGCCCTGGGTCCGGGTGCACGCTTCGGACCGCGGCGGTGCTTGTTTCCGGCGTCGGATACCGGTGTGTTCGTGGACGGGTGTCGCCATCGCGCCCGCGAAAAGTTGGGAGCCGGCGTGGGATCAGGCCCGCACCGGATAGCTGGCCGCTCTCGGGTGCTCGTCCGGGCCGGTGATGATGGCCAGGACGGTACTGCCGGGGGTTATCGTGCCGCGGCGGGTCAGCTCGAGCAGGCCGTACATCATCTTCGCGACGTACACCGGCTCCAGGGCGATGCCGTGGCGTCCGGCGAAGTCGTCGATGAACCGCTGGAGATCCGGTGGGCGGCGCGCGAAACCGCCGAAGTGGAAGTCGCACTCGACATGCCAGTTGTCGGTGGCGTGACCGAAAGTGGCGCGCTGGAGGCCGTCGACGACGTCCTGGAGAAAACGGCCGCCTTTGAGCGCGGAGAATCCGATGGCCCGCTGGCCCGGGCGCAGGTTCGCCGCCATACCGGCCAGGGTGCCGCCCGAGCCGCAGCCGCAGGCGACGATGTCGAAGGGTGACTCGACCTCGTCCGGGATCTCGGCCAGGATTTCGGCGCAGCCGCGGACACCGGCCGGATTGCTGCCGCCCTCCGGCAGCGGGAAGAAGTCACCGAAACGCGCCCGCAGGTCGGCGAGCACGTCCGGTTCGTGTTTCCGGCGGTACGTCGACCTGTCCAGGTAGGTCAGCCGCATGCCGTGGGCGACGGCGGCCGACAGCGACCAGTTCAGCGGCAGGTGTTCCTCACCGCGGATCACGCCGATGGTGGTGAAACCGAAAAGCGCCCCGGCGGCGGCCGTCGCCCGGACATGGTTGGAGAACGCCCCGCCGAAGGTCAGGATCGTCGATTTCCCGGACGCCGTGGCGTCCACCAGATTGTATTTCAGCTTGCGCCACTTGTTGCCCGGTAGCACGGGGCTGATGAGGTCGTCACGCTTGAGCAGCACCCGGACCCCGTGCCGAGCGAACCGCTCGTCATCCAGCTCCTCGACCGGCGAGGGAAGCCGCACCACCCCCGGACGCAGGGCTGTTGGTGACAGGGCCTCAGAGCGCAGGGCTTCGAGGCGTGGAATTCGAGAGTGCTCTGCCCCCGGGTCCGAAGCCTCCGGACTCGGAGACTGCATGTTCATGTCGACGCTCCCTGCGAATGTCGTGACCGCCGGGTGGCGTGCAGGGCGGCGGTGATGCCGGCGGTGGACAGGATGACGAGTGAGCCGATCGGAACCCAGTTGCCGAAGCGGTCGTAGAGGGTCTGTCTGGTCGCGAGCGGTATGTCGGCGCGGTAGGCGCCGCGTTCGTGGGTGTCGAGACGGACGAGTTCGCGGCCGGACGCGTCGAAGACGGCGGAGACGCCGGTGAGCGTGGCGTGCACCACCGGGCGTCCCGACTCGACGGCGCGCAGCGCGGCGAGGCTCGCGTGCTGCGCGGGCGCCCAACTGCCCTGGAAGGTCGACGTCGCCGACTGCACGATGATCACTTCCGCGCCCATCCGGGCGAGCCGGCGTCCCAGGTCGGGAAAGGCCGACTCGAAACAGATCAACGTCCCGAAGCGCACGCCCGCCGTTTGCATGACGGTGAGCTGATGGCCCGTCCGGCGGTTCTCCGCGGCCGCGTCGGTCACCGAAGCCAGCCAGTCGAACACTGACCGCAGCGGGATGTACTCGCCGAACGGCACCAGGCGCATCTTGTCGTAGCGGCCGCGCGGTCCGTCCGGGCCGATGAGGACCGCCGTCTTGTAGATCCCGTCACCAGGCGCCTCCGACCGCTCCCGTGGGCCTGGCGAACCAGGTGGACGTGCCCGCTCCGGGCCGCCGCCGTCGCGGGTCGGCCCTTCGGCGGAGCCCGGTGAACCCGTTGAACCCGGTGGGGCCGGTGGGGCCGGTGAACCATGTGCACCCGACAGATCGTCCGGTGCACCGAGGGTTCCGGTTCGGCGGGCGTCGGTGTTGACCAGGATGTCGGCGCCGACCGCGCGGGCCGCCGCCTCGATCCGGGCCAGGTGGGCGGGATCGTCGGCGAGGTCGAAGCCGACGCTGCTCTCACCCCAGACGACCAGGTCGACACCGCTGCCCGCGAGACGCCGGGTGGCGGCTTCGCTCGCGGCGAACCGGGGTTCCACGGCGTGGACGACACCCGGCTGGGCGCCGCCGAGACGCAGCGTCCCGGTTGCCGGGGGAGTGGGCCTCAGTACCGCCGCGCCGCTGACGGCGAGGGTGACGACGCCGACCGCCGCCAGGCCCGCGATGATCCGTCTGCCGGCCGGCGCGCCTGGGATCCCGACCGCGGCCAGTGCCAGCCCGACGGCGGCCAGCACGAAGCTGAGCAGCCACACTCCGCCGAGCGAGGCGAGCGCCAGCACCGGCCGGCTGTTCCACTGGCTTGAGCCAAGCAGTGCCCACGGGCCGCCGAGCCCCTGCCATGATCGGAGAAATTCGCCGGCCACCCAGGCCGACGGCACGACCAGCAGCGCCCACGCGAGCCTGCGGGCTGACGGAGACTCGCGCAGCGCCGCCCACACCGTCACACCCCACAGCGTCCAGGTTGCGCCCAGTATCGCGGTGAGTACGAGCAGGAATGGTCCGGCGTTCGGAGCCAGCCAGTAGCAGGCCACCAGGAAGAATCCGGTGCCGCCCCACCAGGCCCGTACGGCCGCCTCCCGCCTGGTCGACGCGGTGCGGACGACCAGCATGAGCGGTACGAGCCCGACGAAACCGAGTACCCATATCCCTGGTGCCGGGAAGGCGAACGCCGGGATCGCTCCCGCCAGCCCGGCGAGCCCGCGGGCCGGCAGCCGGCGACCGGTTGTCCTGCCCGGGCGCTTCCCGCCGTCCATGTTGCGATGCTGCGACCACTTCGAGCACCCGCGCAAAGCAGCGCAGCAGGTGGGCCGGTTGTGTGGATCAGCTCAGGCGGAGGGCACCAGCCGAGGGGCGAGCTTGTCGAGGACGCCGTTGTACAGCTTGCGGATGCCGATCGGTGCGAAGGTCCGTTCGAAGAATCCACCGATGCCGCTCGCGCCGGCCCAGCTCGTCTCCACCGACACCCGGGTCGTGCCCGAGCTGACCGGCTGCACCGTCCACACGGTCCGCAGGGTGGAGTTCTGGTCGGCTTCGACCAGGGTGCGGTCGGGCTCGGGCGCGGAGACGACCGCCTCGACGGTGCGGACGCGGCTGCGGGTCGCGTGCAGCTTGTAGCGGATCCGGGTGCCGGCGCCGGTGCCGCCCTCCAGCACCTCGTAGTCCGTGATCGTTTCTGGCCAGGTTTCGGCCCGGACGCCCTTGTAGTCGCCGAGCGCTTCGATGACGGCGGTGGGCTCGGCCGTCACGACCCGGGCCACGGTCACCTTGATCTCTGCCATCCGATCTCCATTCATGGTCGTAAACAGCGCGGACAGCTGGCCTCGGTCCTGTCCTGGCTCAGGCCGCCTCCGACGGACGCCGATCGTGCGGACGGCGCCGAGACAGCCACCCGCAACCACCAACATCCATCGGACACGACCTACCCGCGTCCCGCCAGGCACATTCGGCGTTATGGCACCGCGACGTTAAGACATTGCGACGTTAAGACATTGCGACGTTATGGCATCGTGGTGCCAGGACGTCGCGGTGTCAGGGTGTGTCGAGCAACCACAGATCCACACCGTCGACGTGGCGGCCGGGGCCGCCGGCCAACTCGGTCAGCAGTTTCACCAGCTCGTCGCGATGGTCGCTCGGGCCGAGGATGACCGCGTCGAGGTCGAAGCGGTCGAAGGTGGCCCGCAACCCGGGCTGCCGCAGCGCGTCGTCAGCGGTGCTGGCGCCGGTCGCGACCGCGATGAGGGCCGAGTTGAGCGGGTCCGGCTCCGGGTGGAAGCTGGAACGTCCGTTACGATCGGGAACCGTACAGTAGCAACCGGGTATGGCGAATCGGAAGTCCGCCTGAGCCTGCCAGAGCATCGCCACGTTCTGCTGCGGATACGGGTAGGGCACGACGAGCGCGGTCGATCCCCCCGGTAGGGCGTTGCTCACCTGCGAGCCGGTGAAGAACGCGGGGGTGGCCGGCGAGAAGGCGAGCAGGGACGCTGGCACCAGCGGAACCAGGGCGACGACGGACACACCGATGGTGACAGCGCGGAGCCGGGGCGGCCGTGCCTGGTCCAGCCATATGGCGATCATGATGCCGGCCGCGAGCACGACGTAGAGCGACAGCCGGGACGGCAGCGCGTTGTGCAGCACCGGCCCCAGTTCCAGCACGCGCCACGGCAGTGGAATACCCGTGTTGTGCCCGCCGACGTGCAGATGCGGGCCGAGTGAGAGGACCGCGGCGACAACCGCCAACGGCGCGCACAGGGCCACCAGTCGGTTGCGCCGCAACCGCACCGCGATGAACAGCAGCAGAGCCAGCAGGGGCAGGCCGAGATAGCCGCTGACCTCCACCGCGTTGCCGGTGAACGTCAGGCTCTCCCGGACGGCGAAGTCCGGCCCGAACGCCTGCAGGGGCGTGGGTGTGACGAACGTGAGCAGGTCGGAGACGGCGACGTCCGGCGGCTGGATCGAGCCGTGCACCCGTTGCGGGCCGAAGAACTGGGTGGCCAGCGGCCAGGCCAGCGCCGCCGCGGCGACACCGGCGCAGATGGCGAGCCCGCGGATGGCCGCGCCCGCGCGGGCGCGGACCTGGTCGCGGTACTGCAGGCACAGGATGGCGATGGCGACGACGGCGACCACCGCCGAGGTCGCCAGCACCTCCTCGCTGATCAGCGCCTGGGCGGCCACGGCCACCCCGAGCAGGACGCCTGTCCGCCGGATGTTGCGCTGCCGGACGAGCAGGTCGTCCATGAGCAGCAGCAGGATCGGCGGGAAGGGCACGAACGACAGGTGCAGGTGCCCGTAGGAAGCGCCGATCAGGTACGGGCCGAAGCCGTAGAGCAGCCCGGCGACGGCGGCGGGCAGCGCGGCCGTCCAGCGGCGCACCGCCAGGAACATCGCCCAGCCCGACAGCGCCGGCGCCAGCGTCGTGAGCACGTGGAAGGTCACCAGCGGGCCGGCGAGCATCGTGATCGGCGCGGCCAGCACGCCGAGCAGCGGCACGCCGGTGCTCCACATGATGTTGACGCCGTCCGGCGCGTTCAGGAACTGCGTGACAAAGGGGTTCAGCCCGTGCGTGAGCGCGTACGGCGTCCACCCCAGGTACCAGGAGAACAACACGGCGTCACCGCCGCCGTAGACCGTCCCGCCCAGATCGGTCCAGCCGTCGCGGAAGAGCAGCACGGACAACCCGCAGAACGCGACGAGGACGGCCAGCGCGGCCGGCCACCGCCGCGCCCGCGTCGGGCGCGCCCGCGGCGGCAGCGATCCCGGCCCCGGGCCGCGGGGCTCGACATCGCGCGGCCCCGGATCCAGCCCCGGGGTCGGCGTCGAGCCGGCGCCGCCGCGGGCGGCCCGGACGCCGGCGCCGATGTCGGTGGTGGTCACGGGCATCTCCTCGAGTCGATGCGAGCGATCCAGGTGGACGTCCCGTAACGCATCGGACCGGCAGGAGCTTACGTCACTGCTGATACAGCGGATACGGCGGATCTGTTACCGAAAAACGATAACTTGTCTGGCAATGGGATGTTTGATTGCACTACATCCGGCTCTCGGCGTGTCGCCCGCTCGGGCCAGGCACCTGGCCGGCCCGACCGCCTGACCGGCGCGGCCACCCGACAAACACGACAGGTCCGGCCAGGGCTGACGGGACTGGTCGTCCGGCCGGTATCGTCACCTGACCGGTGCGGCCACCTGGTCGGTGAGGTCGGTCCGGGCATCGGCCCGCAGCCGTACCAGACCCGCGAGCAGGCGCAGCTCGTCCACCGTCCGGGGAGCGGCGTCCAGCAGCGCCGGTGACATCACCAGGACCGCGAGCACCTGCGCCCGGGAGAGCGCGACGTTCATCCGGTTGCGCGAGAGCAGGAAGTCCAGCCCGCGCGGGGCTTCGGCCGCACTGGACGTCGTCAGCGACATGATCGCCACCGGCGCTTCCTGCCCCTGGAAGCGGTCCACCGTGGCGACCCGGACCCCGTGGATGCCGGCCTTGCCCAGTGCGTGCTCGATCGCGCGTACCTGCCGGTTGTACGGGGCGACCACCAGCACGTCGTCGGCGCGCAGGACGCGCTCGGCCGCGCCGTCGACGAAGCGCCGGCCGAGGATGCCCGTGAGCAGGTCACGGACGGCGTCCACCTCCGGATCGGACCGGGTGGTGTTGCCATGGTGGACCACGTCGTGCAGGTACAGGCCGGCTGCCACACCGTCGACGCGGCGGCCGGCGGCGACCGGGTGCGCGTGCAGGCGTCCCTGGTACGCCAGCGCCGACACCGGCGCGCACACCTGTGGGTGCATCCGCCGGGTCAGGTCCAGGAAGTAGCCGAACTCGGCCGGGATGATCTCCTCTTCGCCGAGCAGGTGGGACAGGGCGGAGGCGTCCGCGCCGTCCGGGTGGATGCCCGCGACGACCTGCGGGAGCTGCTGCGGGTCGCCGAGCAGCACGAGGTTGCGCGCGGCGCCGGCCACGGCCAGGGTGTCGGCGAGCGCGAACTGCCCCGCCTCATCGATGATCATTACGTCGAACGGTTCCGCGCGCAGCGCCGGGTTGGCGAACGCCCAGGCGGTGTCGCCGACGAGGTGCCCGTCCGGGTGCGCGGCCCGCCAGGACGCCAGCGCCCGGATGTCGCGCGGGGTGTCCCACGGCGTGTCCGGGTCGGGTTTCCGGCCGGATCGCAGTTTCTTCGCCGCGGCGACACCCCGGCCGGCGGTCGCCGTACCGTCCGCGGACACCGGATCGTCCGCGGTTACCGCGGTAGGGGGGCCGATCGCGGCGAGCATGGTGTTCTCGATCGCCTTGTGGCTGGTCGAGCACACTCCGACGGTGCGCCCCGCCCCGACCAGGTGGCGGATCAGCCTGCCGGCCAGGTAGGTCTTGCCAGCACCCGGCGGCCCCTGGACCGCGAGGTAGGAGTTGTCCAGGGCGTCTACGGCGGCGAGCACGGTGGCGATCAGATCCCCGCCGTGCTCGGCCGGATCCGGCAGTCCGGCACGCCCGGCGGGCCGGCCGACCAGCCGCGGCGGGCGTCGGCGCAGCAGGTCCATGGCAGCTCCGTCCGGCAGCTTCGGTCCGTCCGGCGGCTTCGGTCCGTCCGGCGGCTCCGGTCCGTCCGGCGGCTCCGGCTCGGCCTGCCGCGGGGCGGGCACCGGATGCGGGGTGGGCAGGACGGCGGCCACCATCTGGGCGAGTTCGGCGATCGCGGCCGGTTTGGGCTCCGGGCGCACTGGTGGGCCGGGCAGCACTGCCAGCGGTGGCTCGGCGCTGTTGTCCTCCGGTGCCGCGATCTCCCGGACGAGCAGCCGGTCGGGCTCGCTCCGTTCGATCTCGGCATCCCGGGTGCGGACGGCGACGCCATCGTCACCAACCGGCCCGACAGTGCCACCGTCACCGACGGTGTCCGGGTAGAGCAGCCGGACCCGCTCGCCGGTGGTGAACGGATGGGTGTGGTCGGGGTCGAGCGAGGCGAGCAGGCCGCGCCGGGCCTTCTTCTGCCGTCCGGTGGGGGCGCTCCAGCCCTCGACGACGGTCCACTCCAGCGGGACGGCGCAGCCGTCGTCGGCCTCCAGCGCGGCCCGGTCGGCGGTGAGCCAGGCGAAGAACTCCCACCAGGCGGGCTTGTTCTCCCGCCGGTGGTAGCCGACGGCAGCCGCCAGCAGGGCCTGTGCCCGCTCGTCGTCGCTCCAGGTCGCCGGGTCCTCGGGCAGGCCGGCGACCAGGGCGTCGACGGTCGCGTCGGCGGGATCCGGCAGTGTGTCGGCGGCGCCCTCCCCGGCGTCCGCCGCCGGCGCGTGCATGATCCCTTCGGCCGCGCGCAGGTCGAGCAGCCAGCGGTGCAGACGGTGGGTGGACACGCAGTCGACCCGGTTGTACTCGGCGATCTCGTTGAGGACGTGCTCGGCGGCCGCCTGCTCGCCGGCCGCGCGGTGGGCCAGAACGTTCTCGTAGGCGACGATGCTGTCGACGGCGGTCTTGACCTCGGCGCCGCGAGCCCCCGGCAGGTACAGCGGCTCCAGATACTTGATCGAATACGAGCGTTGGGAGATCTTCAGGCTGCGTCGGACGACCGTGTACAGGTCCACCAGCCGGTGCCCGGCGAGCAGGGCGTCCACCTGCCGTTCGCGGGTGCCGTGTCTGGCCGCGAGCCGTTTGAGCGCGTTCGGCTCATACGGTGCGTAGTGATATATGTGCGCTCGGGGATGGTACGCGAGTCGGCGCAACACCCAGTCGACGAACTGCTCGAACGCGCGCTTCTCCTCGGCGCGGTCGTGCGCCCAGAACGGGTGGAAGACCTCCACGGCGTCGGTGGTGAAGCCCGCCGCCGGGCCGTGGCCGGGGCGGCCCGTGTCGTCGCCGCTGTCGGCGGCTGCGCCGACAGCATCTGTGCCGACAGCGGTTGCGTCGAGGGTGACGGCACCGAAGAGGTACTCCAGGCCGGCGTTGTCCAGCGCGTACGGATCCCCTTCCATGTCGAAGTAGATGTCGCCGGGATCCGGTGTGGGCAGGGACGCGAGCCCGTCCGGCGCGACCACCCGGACGGTCACGGTGCCGGTCCGGTCGTCGTCGGTGCGGGTCGCGTCCTGGATGATCTGTAGCTGTGCCTGTAGCCGCAGCCCGGCGAACGTCGCCGCCGCCATCGAGGCGGGACGCCGCTCGTCGTCCGCGGCGGCAAGGTCCTCGACCGAGGTGATACCGGCGGTCCGCAGCTTGCGCCGCTGGTCCGTGCGCAGGCCGGCGACCAGCGACAGGTCGCGGGCGGCTTCCCGGCCCCGCTCGCAGTGGGCGGTGAACGCGCAGGCCCCGCAGGCGGGCCGCGGATCGCCCCAGGACGGCTGGGGGACTGCCGGCGGGCGCGCGAGCTGCGCGGTCAGCCTGCCCCGGGCGTGGTCGACCATGGGTGCGACGTCCTCGACCCGCAGTGACTCCAGCCGGCCGTCGCCGAGTAACAGGTGGATGCGATGCGCGGCGGCCACCCCGATCGCCGGCAGTGCCCGGGCGTAGGAGGCCAGCTGCACGACGGCCGCGGGGCGGGCGTGCCGGGCGAGCTTGGCGTCGTACGGTTCGTAACGGCCGGGTGTGGCCTCGCCGGTGCGCGCGCCGGTGACCGGGTCGAGGTGCGCGGCGATCAGGAAGTCGGGCCGTCCCTGGTAGGAGCCGTCGAAGAGCACCGCCTGATAGCTGACGGCGGCACCGGCGGCGACGGCGGCGCGGGTCTGTTCCCAGGCCGCCGTCAGCGCGGTCAGGCCGCCCTCGGGGCGTTCGATCGTCGCGACGGCGTCGGCGCCGAAGAGGCCGACGAGATGCGCGAGCCATCGCCGCTCGTGTGCGTCACCGTGGCGGACCAGCAGCTCGTCCGCTTCACCGGCCGTGATCGGCTCGCCGGTGCTGGCGTCGTCCAGCGGTACCCCGGCTGCGTGGGCGTGCGACAGCGCGAGTCGATGCCCGCACTCGAGCGCGTCGACGACGTCGCTCGCCGACACCACCCACCGGTCGTCGAACCGCTGCATGTTCCCCCACATCGCCCGGGTTCCCGTTCCCGGGGTTGCCTGCCGGGTTCGTGGAAAGCGCCGCGGCCATCATCCCGCCCCGAATCCCGGGTTGCTGGGAGGCAACAGAAAACCGGCGCCCCCGGAGTCCCTGCGCTGCCTGGCGACTTCGATCGCGGCGCTTCCGGTCGCGTACCGCGGGGACCTTGGGGAGCCCACGGTATGCTTGATCTCAGCGGCACGCGGCGTCAGACACGTCCCAACATCAGATGGCTCCGGCATCAGACGGCCCCAGGTCTGCCGCGCGGGTTCGCAGGAGGTGTGCCATGGCCGCGGAGATGGTCGCTCCCGCCTGGATGCACGAGCAGATCACGGCGGAGCAGTACGACTCCTGGTCCGAGGAGCAGTGCGCGGGCATTGAGATCGTGGATGGAATGATCGTTGTGAGCCCCAGCGCCTCCAAGCGGCACAACCGGCTGGCCCGGATCATCGCGAACGCTCTGGACGCGGCCGGCGGGGCGGACTGGAACGCCGACACGGACTTCGACGTCCGGCTGCAGGACGTGCCGCTGACCAATCGGCGTCCGGATGTCGTGGTGTACCGCTCGGACACGATCGATGTCACGCCCACCCGCCCGGAGCACGTGCTGCTGATCGCGGAGATCGTCTCGCCGGGTTCGGAGACCACGGACAGAATCGTGAAGGCAGACCAGTACGCCCGGGCCGGCATTGCCTACTACTGGCGGATCGAGGGGTCCGCCACCGGTGCTCCGCTGGTGTATTCCCATGTTCTCGACCCGGCGACCAGGACCTACCGGAACGCGGAGGTGTTCGTTGGCGTACTCGACACCACGGCGCCCTTCCCCGTGAAACTCGACCTCGGCCGACTCTGACCGGAAGGCCGACGTCGCCGACGTCGTCGTCGACAACGTGACACTGGATCTCCGCGTGCGAGAGGACCTTGTGGGCCGTGTCGAGAAGTTGACATGGCAGGAAATCGGTCGCACTGTGGTCGACGGCGAACTCTGCGTATCCGCTAGTCGGTTCGGGTGCCGTAGCGGGTGGCGGCATCGCGGACGAGCCGCAGCGATTCTGCGCTGGCGGTCAGGTGTTTGCTGTCCATCAGACTGAACGCGAACAGGCCGGCGCCGGTGACCTGTCGTATGTAGTCATCGGTGAAAATCGCCCGCAGATCGCTGTGCCAGGTTCCTGGCGAGCCGTCGTCGGGTTTGTAGTGCGCCACCATGACCGGACCGTATTTCCCGAGGATTCGTGTCATGTCACGGATGTCGTTGACGTTGTTCTTCGAGTCCATCGCCTGGAAGCTCTGGAAGTCCGACTGCCGCAGTACGTCGTCGAAATGTCCGATCAGTGATTTCCCGCCGCCTTTCCCGGGGTCGTCCCAGCGGGCCTGCCAGCCGCCCCAGCCGAGGGAGACCCGGGCGTTCGGCGCTATCGAGTGGAATATGTCCATCGCGGCGGTGTACTGGTCCTTGAGTTTCAGGTAGTAGTTCGTCACTTCCGGGGTGGCGGCCCAGGTGTTGGCCTTGCACGGGTAGGTCTGCAGCTCGGTGAACAGCGTGACGTACAGCGGCGGCCCGTCCGCCTCGCCGCCGAATATCTGGGCGAGCCGGCGGGTGTCGCTGAGGAACGACGACGACAGGGGGTAGTCCCGCCCGCAGGCCGGCCCGTACCTGGTCTGTACGGTGGCGACCCTGCCCGCCCCGCCGAGCCACACGACGAGGTGGATCGCGCGTCCACCGGTGTAGACCTGCGGAATCAGGTCCTTCGACCAGTTGGTGAGAAAACCGAAATCATTGGGACTGTTGTACCAGGTCGTGAACATTCCCAGCTGGTCGGCGACGGGTGAGGTCGCGTCGCTGTCGAGGGAGGGGCCGAGGCCGAACACGAGCTTGCCGGCCTGGCCGAAACCGGGTGGTCTGGCCGCGCCGGTAGCCGTGTCGCCGGTTTTTTCCACGGTGTCGGACGCGCCTGTCGTAGCCGCGCTGGTGCCGGTGGGGACGGAAGTGGGGGCAGCGCTGGCAGTAGTGGACGTCACTGCCGGCTGTCGTGCCGGCGGGCGGCCTGTCATGTCCGGCAGCGACCACACGGCCAGTCCGACCAGTGTCGTACAGAAGATAATTCCGGCCGTCAGAACGTGAAACCGTTTCAGCACGGACAAGGGGGCCGCTCCGTAGTTCTCCTGAAGTTTTCCCCCGGACGGGGACAGCGTACATGTTGCGGCATCGAATGATCTCCGGGACGGAGATTGTCGCTCGAGTGAAGGTGACGACAGCGAAGGTGACGACACGGACGCGCAACGGCATGGACCCGGCGCCGACGGCATCGTTCGTCATCGACGAACGGAGGCTCCCACCCGGCTGGTGGCGACACGGCAGGGAGGGCCCGGCGTCGACGCACGGCATCCGGCAGCTGGCATTCGATGTCGGATATCCGACCGTCTCGCCGCCCGTGCCGCTGGTCGCGGCCATCTACCGAGCCGCCGGAGCATCGATTGCACCACTCGTTGTGTCATAGATTGTACCGTCTGTCATAGCGCTGTCGGCCGTGTTGCTGTCAGTCGGTCCGTTCGGTCGAAACCCCCGATTCCGTCCGGATGCGGCAGTTATGATCGCTCCGGCGAAGGACGCCGGTAGCGACTGGCCCGGTGGCCACCAACCTCCGGCCACGGGGGGAGATACGCAGGTGGATGGGACCGCGCTGCAGGTCAACACCCCGGACGGTCAGGTTGTCCTTGCGGGTGGTGGACCGTACGTGGTCGGGCGGGCGCGTCAGGCCGACGTCGTCGTTGTCGACCGGCGCGTGTCCCGCCGGCATCTGATCCTGGAGTCGGGTGCCGACGGCTGGCTGGTACGCGACACCAGCGCCAACGGCCTGTGGTGTGATGGCAGGCGGGTGGGCAATGTCAACGTCACCACGCGTGGTGAGCAGGTCCGGATCCGGCTCGGCGCCGTGGACGGACCAGAGATCGTTTTTGTCCCACGCTCCGATTCCCGCCCGGAGCCGCCGGGCCGCACGGAGCAGCCCGGCGACCCGCTGACCGCGCTGGCCGGCGCCGGTGACCCCCCTGGCCCGCAGCCCAGACGGGTGGTCCGGGCCGGTGCGGCCGATGACGACGCGTCGACGTTCCAACATCAGGTGGTGAGCCACGACCGTAGGGTCCACCGGCTGCGTCCCGGGCGGATGATGCTGGGCCGCTCCCAGGACAACGACGTGGTCGTGGATGACTTACTGGCCTCTCGACACCACGCCCAGCTCCGAGTCGGCCCTCAGCGTCGGGTCGGCGGCGGCGGCGTGGGCGGTAGCGGTGCTGATGGCAGCAGGGCCGATAGCAGCATCGTCGCTGGGAACGGTAACGGTGCGGGCGGGGACGGCACCGCCGGTATTGCCGTCGAGGTCGTCGACCTGGGGTCGGCCAACGGCACGTTCGTCAACGGCCAGCGGGTGGCCCAGGCGTTCGTGGCGCAGCGTGACGTCATTGCGATCGGGCATCACCTGTTCCAGCTCGACGGTGGCACGCTGGTCGAGTACGTCGACAGCGGCGACGTCACCTTCGAGGTGAAGAGCCTGTCGGTGTGGGCCGGCCCCAAGCAGCTCATGCACGACGTCACGTTCCGGCTGCCGGCCCGGTCGCTGCTCGGTGTGGTCGGTCCGAGCGGCGCGGGCAAGTCGACGTTACTCAACGCGCTCACCGGGTTCCGCCCGGCAGATGCCGGTGTGGTCCGCTACGCCGGTCGGGATCTCTACGCCGAGTACGACGAGCTGCGTCGCCGGATCGGCTACGTCCCGCAGGCCGACCCGCTGCACGGTCAGCTCACCGTCCGCCAGGCTCTGGAGTACGGCGCCGAGCTGCGCTTCCCCGCGGACACGACGGTGGAGGAGCGGCGCAGCCGGGTCCGGGAGGTCATCGCCCAGCTCGGGCTGCGTGACCATGCCGGCACGCCGGTGAGCCGGCTGTCGGGCGGGCAGCGCAAGCGAACCAGTGTCGCTCTTGAGCTGCTGACCCGTCCGACCCTGCTGTTCCTGGACGAGCCCACCTCCGGCCTCGACCCGGCGAACGACCAGTCGGTGATGGAGGCGCTGCACGGGCTCGCCCGTGGCAGTGACGGCACAGCCGGCGCCGCGGGCGGTGGTGCCAGCAGCGCGGGCGAGGGCCGCACGGTGATTGTGGTCACTCACAGCGTTTTGTTCCTTGATCTGTGTGACTACCTGCTGGTGCTCGCTCCCGGCGGCCATGTGGCCTACTTCGGTCCGAGTGAAGGTGCGCTGCGCTTCTTCGGCAAGAAGGACTTCAAGGAGTTCGTGGCCGTCTTCCGGGAGCTGGAGGCGACCCCGGGCGACGTGCTCGCGGCCCGCTTCCGCGCGTCCGAGTACTACGTCCCGTCCGCTGTTGTCGCGCCGGTCGTGCGCCGCCCGCCGGCGCTGCTGCCCGGCATCCGCCAGCAGCCGGTGATGGCGCAGCTCTCGACGCTGGTCAGGCGGTATCTGCGGGTCGTGTTCGCGGACCGCTCCTACCTGCGGCTGATCATCGCGTTCCCGTTCCTGCTCGGGATCATCCCAAGGGTCATCCCGGCGAAGGACGGTCTGGCGGCGTTGCCGGAGCCCAATCCGGACGCGACCAAGGTGCTGGTCGTGCTCGTGCTGTGTGCGTGCTTCATGGGAATGGCGAACTCCGTGCGCGAGATCGTCAAGGAGCGGCCGATCTACCGGCGGGAGCGCACGATCGGCCTGTCGCGTACCGCCTACCTCGGCTCGAAGATCGCGGTTCTGGCCGCGATCACCACCTGTCAGTGCGTGGTGTTCACCCTGATCGGTTTACTCGGGCGCCTGCCGGCCAATGCGGTACTGCTCGGCTCGCCCCTCGGGGAGTGTCTGATCGCGGTGGTCGTGGCGGCGCTGTCATCGATGATGATCGGGCTGCTGGTGTCGACGCTGGTGGACAACGCCGACAAGACCATGCCCGTGCTCGTGCTCGTCACCATGGCCCAGCTTGTGCTCTCCGGGGGCCTGGTGTCGGCGGTGGGACGGCCGGTGCTGGAACAGGTGAGCTGGATCGCGCCGGCCCGCTGGGGCTTTGCCGCGCTGGGCTCGACCGCCGACCTCAACGAGGTCGCCAAGCTCGGCCGCGTCGGGCCCCGGGGCGATCCGCCGGATCCGCTGTGGGAGCACAGCGGATCTACCTGGCTCCTTGACGTCCTCGCCGGGGTGGGGGTGGGTGTCGTCGCGCTGGTACTGACCGCGTACATGATCCGCCGGATCGAGCCGAAGGTGAGTCGGCGCAGGACGATCGCGGATCCGTCATCCTGAGGTGACGGATCCGCGATCGGAAGGCTCCCCGCGTGACCGGAGAGGCGGTGGTACGGATGTGGGTTCATCAGCACGTCCCGGGCCGTCATCATGATCAGAGGTGCGCGCTATCGTGGCGGTTCATCTGGTCGGATCTCACCGCGGCGACCCCGCGCCGGTGAGGGTAGGCGGGGGAACGACGTTGACGCACATCATCTCGACGATCAACCTCAAGGGAGGCGTCGGCAAGACGACGATCACCGCGGCGCTGGCGGAGATCCTGGCCGGGGAACACGGCAAGCGAGTGTTGATCATTGATCTGGACCCGCAGACGAACCTGACCATCTTCATGATCGGCGAAGTGCGCTGGCAGGAGCTCAACGACTCCGGCCAGACACTCGCGTCGCTCTTCCGGGACGCGGTGGACCCAGGCCCGGCCGGCGGCCTCTTCGACATCCACCAGGCATTGCAGCGGGACGTCTCCCCGGTGGGCAGCGTCACCCGGGTCGACCTGCTGGCCTCCTCGCTGGACCTCATCGACCTCCAGGACAGGCTGCTGTCGCCTGTCGGGGCGCCCACCGCCGGCGGCCACAGCCCGGTGGAACTGCTGCACCGGCAGATCGAGAAGGTCGCCGACGACTACGACTACATCCTCGTGGACTGCCCGCCGAACCTGAGCGTGCTCACCCTGAACGGGCTGCGGATCTCGCACGGCTACATCGTCCCGACGATCCCGGACGTCATGTCCACGTACGGCATTCCGCAGATACGGGCCAGGATCCAGGCGTTCGCCGCGAGTGTGGGCCGGGACATCCCCGCCGTCGGCCTGGTCGTCAGCAAGTACCGGGCGAACGTCTCGCTGCACCGGCAGACCGCCGACTATCTGGCCCGCTCCGGGAGGGAGACCGGCCTGCGCGTGTTCAGCTCCAGGATCCCGGATTCGACGGAGATCGCGGAGGCTGCGGAGTTCAACGACTGGGGCACCCTGCGGCAGCGGTACGGCTACCACCGGCACTACGACGCCCTGGCCTCCCTCGCGACCGAGTTCATAGCCGCTGTCGAGGACACTGTCCCGTCATCGCGGCCCTCTTCGCCGTCGCCTTCTTCGGAGTCGTCTTCTTCGGAGTCGCGGGACGTGCCTTCGTAGGACATGCCCACGAGCGCAACGGACATGTATCCGATCACGCCCGATCACGCCAGCCGCGGAACCAGCCGCTACGGGTGCTTCATCCGCATCATCTTTAAATTCGATGAAACTTTATGACGAAACACTACGGAACATCTTCCTGCTGGCCACGTCCGCCGTGAGTCGTAGCAGCGTTGACGCGGCTGAGTCGACGAGTTCACGGGCCACGTCGGTGTCGGCCTGGTCGTAGTCGTCGAGGGCGTCACAGAGCGCGACCCACTCGAAGGCATCACGCCATGGGGCGGCGAACGCGGCCGGCCCGCTGGCGGCGAACAAGAGCGATCCGGCCTGGGCGGGCGCTGAGAGCAGGACACGGAGCTGGGCGGTAAGCGCGGTCCGCCTCGTCGGCCAGTCCGTCGTCTTCTCCACCGAGGCCGTCATGCGCAGCCGCGGCGACATCCTGCACGGCTGCCCCGCGCTGGTCATCGGGTTCGGCAAACTCGGCTCCTCGATCGCCTGTCTCCTGCACGCCAAGGGCGTCCAGGTCACCGTCTTCGATATCGACCCCGTCCGCCGCACCCAGGCGCTGTCCCAAGGCTTCGCCGTCGCCCGTGACCGCGAAAGCGCGCTGAACGGGGCCGGACTGGTCCTTTGCGCGACCGGTGCGGTCTCCCTGCACGGCGAGGACTTCCCTCACCTGCGCAACGACGCCTACGTTGCCACCGTCACCAGCCGCGAGGACGAACTCGAGCTGACCGGGCTGCCAGACGTCTACACCCGCACGGCGGTCGGCGACCATGTGACCCGCTACCAGACCACCGGGCACTACTTCTACCTGGCCAACGGCGGCAACGCGGTCAACTTCCTGCACGGCGCCAGCGTGGGGCCGTTCATCTTCCTGGTCCAAGCCGAGATACTCGCCGGGATCAGGATGCTCACCCGCGGCGATCTCACCCCCGGTATGCACGAGGTTCCCGCCCCCGACCGCGCCGCGATCGCGGCGATCTGGCTCTCCTACTTCAACAGATGATCAACTTGGCCATCACGGCAGACCACATCCGCGCCACCCTGACCACCTACCTCGACACCCACCCCGAGGACAAGCCCGACCTCGCGCCCGTTCTCGACCTCCTCGACACCGGCGCCGACCTCACCTCCCGCAGGGAGTTCCGCGGCCACGCGACCGCCGGCGCGATCCTCGCCAACGCCGACGGACGCATCCTGCACATCCACCACCGAGCACTCGACACGTGGCTCATGCCCGGCGGCCACCTGGAGACCTCGGACGAGACCCTTCTGGACGCGGCGCTGCGCGAACTCGCCGAGGAAACCGGCATCCCCGACGACGCCGTCACATCAGCCGACGATCAGCCGATCCACATCGACGTCCACCCCATCCCCGCCAACGACGCCAAGGGCGAGCCGGACCACCGGCACGTCGACGTCCGGTTCCTCTTCCGCACCACCGCCGACGTTCACCAGCTTCAGACCGAGGAGGTCACCGACGCGACCTGGCGCACCATCGACAACCTCAGTGACGCAACACTGCGACAGCGCATCGCCGAAGCCCTTCGCTGACGCCCGGCCGGCCGCCCCGGCGCATCCGGTCCCGGACGCAACGCAGGGGCGGGCCTCCATCACCGCCGCCCCCGCGCCTCGCACGCGCCTCACATCCCTGAACGGCGCACGACCCCACTGCCTGCGCAAAGGACTTGGCAGCCCGATACGCCGCATCCAAGGGCACCATGACCATCGGGCTGGCCGGGGATGTCGCGGCGGACGGCATCCGGGTCAACGCTGTCCGCCCCGGCCTCATCCGTACCGACATCCACGCCAGCGGCGGGCAACCCGGCCGCCTCGAGCGCCTCGCGCCCGGCATCCCGATGGGCCGCGGAGGGGAACCCGACGAAGTAGCGCACGCGATCGCCTGGCTGTGCTCGCCCGAGGCGTCCTACGTCACCGGCGCGATCCTCGATGTCAGCGGCGGCCGCTGACGCAGCCCATTCCTTCGTGCGCCCGCCACCACCCAGGGCGTCCACAGATGTCCGGTCCCGCATCAACCGTGTGATGGTCCGCCGTATGGTGTCTGACATGCCGAACCTGAACGTGTCCGTGCGGGCCGCGACCCTCGAGCAGGCCCGCGCCGCTGCGGCCGCCGTCGGGATGACGCTGTCGGCGTGGGTGGACAAGACGCTGGCCGAGTCGATCTGGACCCGTCCGGTTCGCCCGCCAGCAGCAGCGCAACGTCGCCCTGGGCGTCACCCCGGACTACCTGGCGGCCGAGTACGCCCGGCTGGAGGACCTGCGGCGTGCGGCAGGGTGAGGTGTGGGCGCGCGCCGACGCCTGATCGAGTCGGTCAACGACACCCTCAAAGGGCAGCTTGACCTGGAACAACACGGCGGCCGGACCTTCGAGGGCGTCGCGATCCGGGCCGCCCGGCGGCTACTGGCGATGGCCGCGGCGATCTGGCACAACAACAAGACCGCCGCGCCCGTCACCCGATCACTGATCGCCTATGACCCAATGCCGCTCAATTAGGCTGGAGGGGCGTCCGTCCATCCCGACACGCCAACGCCCGATCCCGCATCGATCAACTTCTGAACACGGCATCCAGTCACGTTCCTCAACGTCGATCAGTAGGCGGCGGAGTGCTCATGCCGCGATTTCGGCCGGTCGGCAGATAGAATCCAGATGTGGTGCGCCTTCGCCAGGTAGTTGAATTGCCAGCCGTTGACAACGACCGGCTGACCGACCGCATCTCGATCGGTGTGCTCGCCAGAATCGTTCCCCGGGACCTCGTCGAAGAGGTACTGGTGGAAACGAAGCGGCAGGAACGGCGTACCAGGCTGCTGCCAGCCCGGGTCATGGTGTACTTCACCATGACGATGTGCCTGTTCTTCGACGATGACTACGAAGAAGTCATGCGTAAACTCGCCGGTGCGTTGAGATGGCTGGGGAACTGGCAGGGTGACTGGAAAGTCCCGACCACCGGGGCGATCTCGCAGGCACGGATCAGGCTCGGTGCCGCCCCCCTGAAGGTCCTGTTCGAACGTGTCGCTGTGCCGGTCGCGGGGCTGGGTACCAAGGGCACTTGGCTGCGTTCCCGGCGGCTGATGGCGATCGACGGGTTCTTCCTCGACGCCGCAGACACCCCCGAGAACGTGGCCAGGTTCGGGCGGTCCACCAACGGACACAAGGCCAGCGCTCTGCCCCAGGTCCACGTCGTCGCGCTCGCCGAATGCGGCACGCACGCGATCGTCTCCGCCGCGGTCGGTCCCCGTGCCAGCGACGAACGTGCTCTCGCCGCCACCCTGCTCGACGCCTGCGAACCCGGGATGCTCCTCACCGCCGACCGTTACTTCTACAGCTTCGACCTCTGGCAGCAGGCGCTCGACACCGGCGCGGACCTGCTCTGGCGAGTCAAATCCGATCTCACGCTACCGGTCATCCGGTCCCTTCCCGACAGCTCCTACCTCTCTATCATCGTCAACCCGAAAATCAGAGGGAAACAGCGGAACCAGATCATCGCCGACGCCCGCGCCGGCCGCGACTTTCCCGAGGACTCCGCGACACCCGTCCGCGTCATCGAATACACGGTGCCTGACCGCACAGGATCCGGAACCGGAGAACTGATCTGCCTCATCACCAATATCCTCAACCAGACCGACATACCAGCGGTGGAACTCGCCACGGCCTATCACGAGCGCTGGGAAATCGAAAACATCTTCGATGAGATTAAGACACACCAGCGGGGCGAAGCCCGCGTCCTACGCTCGAAACTCCCGGACCTGGTGGAACAAGAGATCTGGGCGCTGCTCCTCAGCCACTACGCAATCCGATGTCTCATGTGCGAGGCCGCCGACGAAGCCGACGTCGACCCGGACAGGCTATCCTTCATGCGATCACTACGCGTCGTCCGCCGCCAGGTCACCGACCAGGCGGATTTTTCCCCCTGAGGACCACACGCACGCGCTCCGGGAAACCTTCACAGAGATCACCGAACGGCTTAACCCCGTGCGCCTCCACCGCACGTACCCACGCACCATCAGACGAGGCCGACACAACGCCTACCGAGTCAAAAGCCCAACAGACACCGGCACCAAGCATGATCAATCACCGAAGATCATGCTCGCTCGGGCCGCTTAACTAAGCGCCATTGGCCTATGACCACTGACCGACCCAACCGTTCGGACATACTTGTCTAAAGGCTCGTCACCGACGGGTGGTCGGCCGCCAGCTTGGCCCGCAGCGCGTCGATGAGCCCCTGGCCGTACGGCCCGGGGGACCAGTTCTGCTTCTGCAGCTCCTCGGGGATCGGCCGGGGCGAGGTGAGGTCGTCCGTCTCCGGGTTGTAGTCGTCCCGCCACATGTGTGGGGTCTGGGGAGGAGCGGTGATTGGGAAGGGCAGCTGCTTGATGAGCTGTATCCCGTCCCAGAACGTCCAGTCGCGTTCCACCAGGCCCTCGTCGTTGTAGACCTGAATGGTAATCCCATCGATGAATGGCTTCACCCCGCCAGTGGGCATGCCCAGGAACAGGTCGCCCTGAAAGTTGGCCTGCCACACCCAGTTGAACACTCCGAGGCGTTCGCCACCCAGGTAGTCGGTGGCGATGAATTTGTGGGTACCGAAGAGGTCCCGCCTCGACCACAGCGGGAACAGCTTCATCATCCGGTCGTGGCCGACGATGTGCTGGTCCAGGATCGGGTCCTCGAAGATGCCGTCCTTGGCGTAGAAGTCCCGGGTGGCCTCGCCACTGATGAAGAAGGCGTCAAGCCAGGGCTGGGCCTTTGTGTCGACGAGGTCCATGCGAGCCACCGACTCGGCCCCCTCGGGAACCACACGCAACTGGTCCAGCAGGTCCTTCGCGTACGGCCCCGGCGACCACTCCAGCTTGTCCAGCGCCGGCGGGCAGGGCCGAGGGGCCGTCATCGGGTCAGTTGCCTGATCCCAACCGTCCCGCCACAGGTGTGGCGTCGCCGGCGGGTTCTCGATCGGGTACGGCAGTTGCCTGATGCACTGGATGGCGTCCCAGTAGGTCCAGTCCCGTGTCACCTTGCCGTCTTCGTTGTAGACCTGCACGGTGATGCCCTCGATGTAGGGCGTCACCCCGTCGGTCGGCATCCCTAAGAAGTTGTCGTTGAAATTCGCCTGCCACACCCAGGGAAATACACCGAGCTTCTCGTTGCCGAGATAGCTCGTGGCGATGAACTTGTGAGTGCCGAAAAGGTCCGGCATCGACCACAGCGGGAAGAGGCGCATCATCTTCTCGTGGCCATTGATGTGCTGGTCGAGGACCGGATCGGTAAAGATGCCGTCGGGAGCGTAGAAGTCCCGGGTGGCCTCCCCGCTGGTGAAGAAGGCGTCCAGCCATGCCTGCGCGTATTCCAGATTCACGCCACATCACTCCCCGTGTCGTTGTCGTGAAAACGGGCTCAATCTAACTCGCGTCACTGCCGAGCGCAAGGGAGCGCGGGCGGGACGGTAACCTGGATGCACCGCTGTTTATGCTTGCCCGCTGGAGTTCCTGAACGCAAAAATGCCCTTTTGAGCTGGGAGGATGGGAGCTCTCCGGGCTTCCGCCCGCCGGGTCGAGAGGGAATTTCCGACGTGCGATTGTTGCATGCGGTGTCGAGGACGCACGACCGCGTGAGTGGGATGCCTTCCTGGGTGCTGCGAAGGCCGGGGAGTTCGAGCGGCCGTAGCAGGCGCTGTGACTTCGCAGGCGCTGTGATTTCGTGAGTTCCGGGACGTCCGCCTTGTCCGGCTCTCGGCGGCGGTGACGAAGGCCCGCCCCCGCGCACGTCCGGAGTCGCGTGTGCCAGGACGGGCGGCCGGGCATCAGCGAAGGGCTTCGGCGATGCGCTGTCGCAGTGTTGCGTCGCCGAGACTGCCGATGTTGCGCCAGGTCGCGTCGGTGGTCTCCTCGGTCTGAAGCTGGCCAGTACCGGTAGTGGCGTGGAAGAGGAAGCGGAAGTCGATGTGCCGGTGCTCCGGCTCGCCCTTGGCGTCGTTGGCGGGAATGGGGTGGACGCCGACGTGGATCGGCCGATCGTCGGCTGATGTGATGGTGTCGCTGGGGATGCCGGTTTCCTCGGCGAGTTCGCGCAGCGCCGCGTCCCCCGGCCTGTGATTGCCGCATATGCCGAGGCATCCGTGGTGCTGACTCGGAGGGTGCCGGCCGCCATGTACGGTGACCGACACCAGGTCCTGCTACGGAGAAACCCTGGGGTGCGGAACTCAGGGCAGGGTGAGTCGGGCTACCTGGGGGTCGTGGTCGCTTTGTTGGGTGGCGAACTCGGAGTTCACGTGGACCACGTCGTAGCTGTGCGCGGCGCCGGCCAGCGCGGCGGAGAGCAGGATGTGGTCGAGGACCTGCGAGTTGCCGTCGTAGACGTAGGTGTAACGCTCTGCGTCGGCCAGGGTGGCCGGTAGGTCGGTCAGGCCGGCGCTGGTCAGGGTCTGCACCGGCGCCGAGTAGGGGAAGTCGTTCAGGTCGCCGGCCACCACGATCCGTGCCTGGCTGTCGATCGCCAGGATCGACTGGACGAAGTTCCGCACCACCGTCGCCTGCTGGTTGCGCTGCGTCTCGCTGGTGAGGGCCGGTGGCTGGTAGCGGCCGAACAGCGGGTCGTCACCGCCCTTGGAGTTCCAGTGGTTGGCGATCACGAGCAGCGGCTTCGAGTTGAAGTAGAACTTGCCCACCAGCGGCTTGCGGCTGGCGTTGAAGGCCGAGTTGGTCGGGTCGATCCGGCCGGGGTTGACGCTGAGGTTCACCCGGTCGGCGGGGTTGCCGCTGTCGGAGACGGCCACCGCGGTGGTGGAGCCGCCGGGTGTGCCGGAGGCGAAGGTGAGCCCGATGTCGGTACGGAACAGGAAGCCGACGCGGATGTTGCCGCCGGGCTCACCGCCGTCCTGATCGTCCACCGGGTTGGTCTGCTGGTAGGTGTAGGTCGGCCCGCCCGCGGCACCGATCGCGTTGATCAGCCTGGTCCAGGTCTGGTCGGCGGCCACCACCGAGCTGTTGGTCGCCCCGTCGTTGTCCTGGACCTCCTCGACGGTGATGATCCCCGGCGCGGCCAGGTTGGTCACGATCTGCTGAGCCAGCCCGTCGAACTTGCTCTGCGGGTCGGACGGGTCCAGGTTCTCCACGTTGAACGTGGCGACCGAGATCTGCCCGGCGCCCGGCCCGCCGGTGCTCTCCGGGGCGAGCCCGCCCGCCACTCGGCTGATCGCGCTGGTCAGCAGCGGTTTGAAGTTGCGGAAATGGAGTGGTCGAGGACGCCGAGGGCCGGGCCAGAGAAGTGGTCGCCCACGTTCACCCCGGCGGGTGTGGAGCCGGCCAGCGCGCCGTCGTCCAGGATGATCCGTTCCGGGTTGGCGTCGGTCTGGCGTGTCACGATGCCGCCGCGGGTGGTGCGCACGGACGCGTTCGCGCCGTTGTCACCGAGCACCGGGATCTCGTTGTAGCTGTTGGCCGGGCCCACCGCCACGGGGTTGTTCACCTGGACGCGCATGCCCTCCAGGGACTCGTAGAAGTCGATGCCGTCGGTGGCGGGGTCGAAGGTGCCCGAGGTCTCGACGCTGCCCGTGGCGTCGTTGTCGATCACCGTGGTCGGTGGTATCCGGCCGCCGGTGCCGGTGCCGGTGCCGGTGCCGGTGCCGATGACGGCCGCGGCCGGGACGGCCCTGCTCCCCAGCACGGAGACGGACGGTGAGGTGATCTCCGTGGTGGTCAGGTTCGTGGTGCCCGACCCGCCCGGCCGGTACTCCGTGACGGTTCCACCGACCGCGACCTCCTAGTGTCCTGAGTCGTTGATTCGTGTGCAGATAGAATGGGCTGGTGCCTGGCCCGAGCGCGGATCCCATCGAGTTGTCGTCTGCTGAGCGTGCGGTGCTGGAGGGCTGGGCCCGACGGCGGAAGACCGCGCAGGCGCTGGCGTTGCGCTCGCGGATCGTGCTGGCCTGCGCGGACGGTGGGACGAACTCGGGGGTCGCGGCCGAGCTCGGGATCACCCGGGGAACGGTCGCGAAATGGCGGGAGCGGTTCGCGGTCGACCGGCTGGAGGGCCTGTCAGACGAGGCACGTCCGGGAGCGCCTCGGAAGGTCACCGACGCCCAGGTCGAGGCGGTGATCGCGAGGACGTTGGAGGAGAAGCCACCGAACGGCGATACCCATTGGACATCGCGGTCGATGGCGAGGGCCAGTGGGCTGTCGCAGTCGACGGTGTCACGGATGTGGCGGGCGTTCGGGTTGAAGCCGCATCTGGTCGAGACGTGGAAGCTGTCCACCGACCCGCTGTTCGTGGACAAGGTCCGTGACGTGGTCGGGGTCTACCTCGACCCGCCGGAGAAGGCGATCGTGCTCTGCGTCGACGAAAAGTCGCAGGTGCAAGCTTTGGATCGCACGGCACCGGTGCTGCCCCTGATGCCGGGTACCCCGCAGCGGATGACCCACGACTACGTCCGCCATGGCACGACCAGCCTGTTCGCCGCGCTCGACCCGACGTCCGGGTCGGTGATCGCGCAGACCTTCCGGCGGCACCGTCACCAGGAGTTCCTGCGCTTCCTCAAGCTGATCGACTCCTCGGTCCCGAAGGGCTACGACCTGCACCTGGTCCTGGACAACTACGCCACCCACAAGACCCCGGCGGTGAAGAACTGGCTGCTGCGCCACCCCCGCTTCCACCTGCACTTCACCCCGACCTCGGCGTCGTGGATGAACCTGGTCGAGCGCTGGTTCGCGGAGCTGACCACCCGCAAGCTGCGCCGATCGACGCACCGCTCGGTCGTCGAACTCGAAGCCGACATCCGCCGATGGATCAACGCCTGGAACAAGGACCCGAAGCCGTTCGTCTGGGCCAAGACCGCCGACGAGATCCTCGAGACCCTCGCCGCCTACTGCCAGCGAATCAACGACTCAGGACACTAGCCGACGGCGACCGTGGGTGCGCTGGACGTGTACACGAACAGGCCTTCGGAGGTGGCGTCGTCCGCGTCCGGGCACGGGTCCTGGTACCAGAAGCCGCTGCCCGTCACCGCGGTGACCACGCCACGCACGTCGGACACCGACTGGCCGCTCCGCGGGGAGATGTGCGCGCTGCCCTGGATGTCACGGATGCGGGTGGTGTAACCGGCGCAGCCACCGCCGTGGACCTCGCTGATCACCACGTCGGGTGAGGCCGGGAAGGCCGGGGTCGCGACGATCCCGGTGAGGCTGAGGCCACCGGCCAGAGCCGCGACGAGTACAGGCGGCAGCATGCGCCGCACGAGGGAGCGGCCACGAGGCGAGGGACAAGAATGATCCATGGATGGGCTCCTGACCGACAGCGCGCGGACAGCGACACGAGCCCGTCATCTCTATCGAGCGGACAGTGCCGTTAGCGTCAGCTAAAGGCGACGGTCAGTGAACAGATGCGTGAATTTCTGGCGTGACGGTCAGGCCAGCAGCGGGAGCAGGGCGTGGATGTCGGCGAGGGCGCGCAGCTGGTCGGTGAGGTGGGTGCAGGTCGTCGGCCCGGTCATGGAGGAACGCAGCTCGCTGCGCAGCCCGGGCAGGCGCTGGCCGAGCACCCGGTTGACGCTCGTCGCGGCGAGCGGGCACTGCGGGCCCGGCAGGACGCGGGGTGTCGCCACCGCCGCGTTGATCGTCGCGGTGGCGAGGTCGATCGTGGCGTTGACGGCGTACTCGTGCACGATCGCTTCCGAGCCGTCCAGGTCGTGGTAGATGTCCCGGAAGAGCCCGTCCACCACGGCCTCGCCCGGCCGTGGCCCGGGCGCCACGTCGATCCTGCGCCGCCGTCGGATGCTGCCGGGCGGCAACGGCGGCGCCACGTGCCAGCCCAGTGGATCGCTGTCGTCCTCCAGCCTCGGGGCGTTCGGCCCGCGGCCCAGGAGAGCGGACGGATCCTCGCGGTTGGCGACGTCCAGCCCGCCGCCGGCCACCCAGCCGGCGCAGACGTTGACCGGCGGCATCCTGACGTCGGTGAACGGCACTCCGGCGGTGCGGACGATCATCGAACTCGAGATCAGCATGACCACGGGCACCTCGTCGAGGAGCAGTCCGAGCAGGGTGCCTCCGGCGGTCAGCTCGGGCACGGCCCGGTCCAGCGCGGTGCGGAAACCCGATCCGGCCCGGGCGCCCAGCAGCGCGTCACTGCCGGCCACCGCCGGATCACAGTCGATCGAGGTGACCGTCCGGTCGCCGAAATAGTCGATCGTGACCTGGACGCCGGCCTCGGCCACGACCCGCGCGTCGCTGTCCGTTTCCGCCCGCTCCCCGATGGTGCGCAGGTCGCGTGCTCGGCCGACGATCACCACCGGACTTTCGGTGCCGTCCGGGCACAGGACGTCAACTGTGCTGGTACGGCGCACCGAGCCGGGGAGGCGCGGTGGCGTGTCAGCGGTCGGCCCGGTGGGGGAGAGCCACTGGAGAGCAGTCGTCGTCACCCTTCCCAGGGTTGCACCCCGAACCACCGATGGCTCTGTGGCAGCCCGTTCGGAGCAGAGAAGTTGGCAACGTCACGTCCTCCGTGTCATCTCCGCGGTTGCCGGCCTGTTGCTCGATGGTTCTTCGAACCACCGAGCAGGCCAGGGACCGAGGCTCTCCGGATCCGCCGGGCCCGCCGCCTGCCGGCCGGTCCGTCAGGTGGACGGCACCGTCTGCGTCGTCCACGAGAAGACGCCCGGCGTGCGTGGGTTGGCGGTGACCCGCAACCACTGCGTGGCGGTGTCGCCGAAGGTCTCCAGCCGGGTCAGGTTGGGTACTCCGGCGTAGTTGGGTTCCACCTCATAGATGTGCTCGTCGCCGTGCACGAGCAGGACCGGCTTGCCGTACCCGCGCGACCGTTCGGCGATGCGTCGGCGGATCTCGGTGAAGCCCGGGGTCTCGGTGGGCTCGGCCTGCATCAGCAGGAGTACGCCGGGAGCGTGGGTGCGCTCGGCGGTGGCAAAAGCGGTGTCGATCCAGTCGAGTGCGGCGGCCTTGCGTGCCTCGAACTCGGCCAGCCGCAGGTCCGGCCGGTCCCCACCGGGCAGCTGTGACCACGGTGCCAGGTCGTTCTCGCTGCCGACGACGTGCACGGTGGCGAAGACGATCCGGTTCCGGGTGAAAAGCACGTTTTCGCGGTACTCGCGGTGGCGTTGGTCGGATGCCTGCGTCGCCACCCTCAGCTGGTGACGGCCGAGGGTACGGCCCGGTTCCGGGAAGAACACCCGGCGAACCGCCTCCAGGCGCTCGGTGGGTAGGTATCCGCCGGCGGCCGTACGGTGGCAGTCGGTCCATTCGTTGTCGCCGGGTGTCAGCACGAACGGATCGTCGAACGTGCCGAAGAGCTGTACCAGATCGGCGAAGCGGGCGTCGTCACAGGTGGACGAGCCGTTCTTGACGTCGCCGGCGTGCAGCACGAAGCGTATGTCCGCATCGGCGTTGACGGTGTCGACCAGGTGCGGGAGGACGGCGCGCTGGGCGTCGCCGTAAGGAGTGTCGCCCAGCAGCGCGAAGGTGACCGCGGGCCCGTCGGGCCCGTCGGGCCCGGCGGGGCCGGGATTGCCGGGTGCGGCGATGGCGGTACCGGCCGGGACGAGTCCCACGACCGCAACGGTCGCGGCAAGCGCCACTGCTAACAGGTGTCGTCGCATGCGATGACTCTCGACACCTTCGACCACCGGCCGGTGACGACAGTTCGGCCACCGGGCGACGCCTGGTCGACAAGCGCAGTGCGCTGACACCTACGGGCTGCCCGGCACCGGCTCGTGGAAGATGCGGGACCGTCTACGACGGCGTCCACCGGAATGACGGAGGGTTGACCTTTTTCACCGGCTTTCCGGTCGGTGCCCGCCGGCTGCCGATTTTCAGAATCAGGAAGGCGGTGGATTCGGCGAGATAGAAGACGAAGAGCGCGGCGAGGACGACGCAGCCGGGGACCAGGACGAAGAGAAAACCGGGAAGGGTGACGGCGACGAGCGCGGCGAGCTGCCCGAACCCCGGGCGCCACAGCGTGGACAGCCCCGATTTCCGGACGCCGGCGAGTCGCACCGCCGCCCACATCAGCCACCGCCGTAAGAAGGCCACATCGAGTTCACGCATTGCCCAGCGGAAGATCCCGTCCGCGTCGGCGTGGTCGAAGTCGCCGGCGTCGGTCAGTTTCCACAGCCAGTCGTGCAGGATGGCCGCCTTGGTGTAACGCCCGTATGTGGGTACCAGCCAGGTGAGGAAGCGTGGGACCGACGCGAAGTCGGTCGTAAACCCCGTCGGCACGGTGAAGACCTGTTCTTTTCCCTCGTAGCTGACGGGTTCCAGCAGGCGCCAACGGATGTCGTCGATCTCTTCGACGGCGATCCTGTCACTGAGAAAGGGCATGTGTCCCTCGTCGTTCGTTCCGCGGCGTTGGGGGCGAGGACGGGCAGGCCCCGGACGATAGCCGGAGCCAGGAGGACGACCGGAGCCAGGGGGACGGTTGCGGGATCAGGGGGACGGCCGGAGCCGGGCAGGGGACAGGATCGACTCGTACAGGCGGGCGGTTCGCTCCGCCACGGCCTGCCAGCCGAACTCGGCGACGGCGCGGTCCCGGCCCCGCCGGCCCATCGCGTTCGCGCGCGCCGGGTCGCCCAGCAGCGTGTTGACGGCTTCGGCGAGCGCTGCGGGGTCCTCTGGCGGGACGAGCAGCCCGGTCACACGATCGTCGACGACCTCGGGGATGCCACCGACCCGGGAGGCGACCACGGCCGTCCCGCAGGCCATGGCCTCCAGGTTGACGATCCCCAGCGGCTCGTACACCGACGGGCAGACGAAGACGGTCGCGTGCGTCAGAAGCTGGATGACCTCGGGTTTGGACAGCATGCCCGGGATCCACACGACGCCCTTGCGGGTGTCGCGCAGCCGGTCGACCTGCGCGGTCACCTCCGCCAGCAGGTCGTCGGTGTCGGGCGCCCCCGCGCAGAGCACGAGCTGGGCCCGCGGGTCGAACCCGGCCGCCGCCTTCAACAACACCGGCAGGCCCTTCTGCCGGGTGATCCGTCCGACGAACACCACCGACGGCTGCTCCGGGTCGACGCCGTAGCGGGCGAGGACGTCGGTGGCCGGATCCGGGGTGTACTCGTCGGTGTCGATCCCGTTGCCGATGACGTGCACCCGGGTCGGGTCGACCGCCGGATAGGCCGACAGGACGTCCGCTCGCATGCCCCTGCTCACCGCGATGACGGCCGACGCCGACTCGATGGAGACCCGCTCACACCATGACGACAGCGCGTAGCCGCCGCCGAGCTGTTCGGCCTTCCACGGCCGCAGCGGCTCGAGGGAGTGCGAGGTCATCACGTGCGGGATCCCGTACAGCAGGGACGCCAGGTGCCCGCCGAGGTTGGCGTACCAGGTGTGCGAGTGCACCAGGTCGGCGTCCGCGGCAGCGGCGGTGGCGGACAGGTCGGCCGACACCGTCCGCAGTGCCTCCCCGGCGTCCGCGAGCACCTCCCACGGCCGGTGCGCACGTACCGTGAGGCCGTCCGGGCTCGGGCGGTCGGCGCCCTGGCAGTGCACGGTCAGGTCCACCAGGTGGGCCAGCTCGCGGGCGAGGTACTCGACGTGCACCCCCGCGCCGCCGTAGACCTCCGGTGGGTACTCCCTGGTCAGCAGTGAAACGCGCATGCCCGCCCTTGTGGTTGGTGACCTGTGCCTGGTGGCCGGCCGAACCCCGGACCCGGGCCCTGGGTCCGGGCTCCGGAGCCCGGCCGAAGACCTGAAGCCGGCCGAAGCCTGTGGAGCCGGTCGGGCTCCGGCTCCGGCCGGAACGCTGAACGCCTGCTGTCAGCAGGTGATCGTGACACCCTTCCCGACGACGGTCACGCCCTCCGGGCTCACGGTGAACCCACGGGCGCGGTCGTGCTCCTTGTCCACCCCGACCTCGCCGCCTTCGGGCACGATCACGTTCTTGTCGAGGACGGCGTTACGGACCACGGCCCGCCGTCCGATCACCGTGTTGTGCATGACGACCGCGTTCTCGACATGCGCCCACGAGTTCACCCGCACGCCCGGCGACAGCACCGAGTGGCGCACCAGACCACCAGAGATGATCACGCCGTTGCTGACGATGCTGTTGACGGCCGTGCCGGTCCGGTTCGGGTGCTCGTGGACGAACTTCGCCGGCGGCAGGGACGGGACGTTGGTCAGGATGGGCCAGTTCCGGTTGTACAGGTTGAACACCGGGTCGACCGCGCACAGGTCCATCTGCGCGTCGAAGTAGGAGTCCAGGGTGCCGACGTCACGCCAGTAGCCGTGATCCCGCTCGTTGGCCCCGGGTACGTCGTTGGAGGTGAAGTCATAGACCTGCGCCACGCCGGCCTTGGCGAGCATCGGGATGATGTTCCCGCCCATGTCGTGGACGCTGGTGTCGTCGTCCGCGTCGGCCCGCAGCGCGTCGATCAGGACGTCCGTCGAGAACACGTAGTTGCCCATGGAGGCGTACGTCTGCTCGGGGCTGTCCGGCAGGCCGGGCGGGTCGGCGGGCTTCTCCAGGAAGGCGTCGATGGTGTAACCGTCCGCGCCGGGACGGATCACGCCGAACTGTGTGCCGTCGGCCCGCGGGACGCGCAGGCCGGCGACGGTGACGCCGGCTCCGTTGGCCAGGTGCTGGTCGACCATCTGCCGCGGGTCCATCCGGTAGACGTGGTCGGCGCCGAAGACGACCACGATGTCCGGCTGGTCGTCGTGGACGAGGTTGAGGGACTGGTGGATGGCGTCTGCGGATCCGGTGTACCAGTGGGGGCCGAGTCGCTGCTGGGCCGGTACCGGGGTGATGTAGTTGCCGAGCAGGTTGCTCATCCGCCAGGTGGTGGTGATGTGGCGGTCCAGGCTGTGGCTCTTGTACTGGGTGAGCACGCAGATACGCAGGTAGCCCGCGTTGACCAGGTTCGACAGGACGAAGTCGATCAGCCGGTAGAGGCCGCCGAAGGGGACGGCCGGCTTGGCCCGGTCGGCGGTGAGTGGCGCGAGCCGCTTGCCCTCGCCTCCCGCCAGCACGACACCCAGCACTCGTGGTCGTGGTCGTGACATCCCAGACCTCTCAGGGTGACGCCGATGCTTGTAACTGCTTGGTTTCTAATGGTTCAGATAACACAGTGTGATTGCGGTGAGTGACTGCGCTGTGTCGTCATCGACCGGTCGGGCACGGCCGCGTTCGGCCGGGCCGACAATGCCGAAGCCTAACAGCGGGTAGTGGAATTCGGGCTCCGGACCGTAGATCCGCGACGACCTGCCACCGCCGGGTTTACCGTCGCCCCGCCAGCCGGGCCGCCCCCGGCGCCCGTGACAAGGATCATCCCGCTGGACGCCGGGACACGGGCCTGCTGCCGGCGTCCACCCAGGTGGCCAGGCTGCCCGTGCGCCAGGTCGTCTCAGGTGCCGGGCCGCCCGGCATGTTCCGGCTCCGGGGCGGCGCCCTGGCCGCCTGCGGACGGTCGCAAGTGGCTGCTGTCGGTTGAAAGGACGGGGCCGGTTGGAAGCTGGCAGCTGAAAACTGGAAGCTGAAAAGTGGAAAGAAGCTGAAAAATGGAAGAAGGCCTCCCGGCGGCGCGAAAAGCGCTTTTCGCGCCGCCGGGAGACCCGTGCCCCGGTCCTGTTCCGGAGATACTGCGCGGTGATTACTTTATGCGACTGGCCTGGTCAGGTCGTAGACGGTCGTGCCGCCGATCGTGGTCGTGGTGAAGGTCTGCTGGACCCATGTGGTGATCGCGCTGGCGGTGCCGCCGGAGCCGCCACCGCGGCCCATGCCACCGCTGGCGAGGAAGTAATGGATCTTCCCGGCTTCGACGTACTCCTGGAACTGGGCCAGCGAGGGGGCCGGGTCGGTCCCGTTGAAGCCGCCGATAGCCATCACCGGTACACGGGTGGCGAGCTGGACGCCGGCGGCGGAGTTGGATCCGATGGTGGCCGCGACCCAGGTGTAGCGCTCGGCGTTCTGGGCGAGCGCGGTCACCAGTTCGGCGTTCGGCGTCCCGGCGTCGAGCAGCCCCCCGAGGCCGCCGCCCCGGCCGAACATCGCCGCACCCTGCTGGCCGAAGCCGCCACCCAGGCCCGTCGCGCCCCCCTGGCCCGTCGTGCCGCCCTGGCCCGGCACAGCGCCCTGGCCTCCCGTCGCGCCGCCCTGGCCTGTTATGCCGCCTGGTGGCATCCCCTGCGGGACACCGCCGCCCGGACCGTTCATCCGGACGCCGCCGCCGAAGCCTCCGCCGCCGAAACCGCCTCCGCGAGGGCCGCCGCCGAAGCCGCCGGTGGGCCCCGCCGACGGGAGGGCGCCGGTGTGGGGGGTGGCGGCCGTCTCGACCGCGTAGGCCGCGGGCCCGATCAGCGTCACCAGGATGCCGGCGGCGGCCAGCACCGTCGCGGCGCGACGTGCCGGACGCGCGGGAAGCACCAGCGTGAGGATCAGCGTGACGATCGCCACGGCACCGACAGCGATCACGAGCGCTCGCAGCCACGGCTGCCAGTCGGGCGTCCGGTGCAGCAGGACGTATGACCACGCCGCCGTGGCGGTGACCGCGGCCGCCAGGACCAGGCAGGACCCGAGCCGGTCGCGTTCACGCCACAGGTGGACGCCGCCGATGCCGACGACGGCCGCGGCCCCGCCGGCGCGAGCGCGATCGTGTAATAGGGGTGGATGATTCCTTTGGCGAGGCTCAGGGTGACGCCGGTGACGACCAGCCAGCCGCCCCAGAGCAGCAGCGCGGCTCTGGTCCGGTCGGTGCGTGGGGCGCGTCCGCGCATCGCGATCACGGCTACCATGATGATCAGTGCCGCGGGGATGAGCCAGGAGATCTGCCCGCCCATCTCCGTGTTGAACATCCTGGTCAGGCCGGTCTCCCCCCAGCGGCCGCCAGTGCCTCCGCCGCCTCCGCCGACGCTGCCGGCCTCGTTGCCGTTGAGCCGTCCGAAGCCGTTGTAGCCGAAGACGAGGTTGAGGATGCTGTTGTTCTGCGACCCGCCGACGTAGGGCCGGGAACCCTTCGGCCACAGCTCCACGGCCGCCACCCACCAGCCGGCGGCGACGAGCATCGCCACCCCGGACAGCAGCAGCCGGCCGATCCTGTGTCGCAGCGATATCGGCGCGGCCAGCAGGTAGGTGAGCGCGAAGACCGGCACGACCAGGAAGGCCTGCATCATCTTCGCGAGGAAGCCGAAACCGACGAAGACACCCGCCCAGACCAGCCACCTGGCGCTGCCCGTCTCCGCAGCCCGGACGGTCGCGTAGGCGCCGAGGAGCAGCAGCAGGACGAGCAGCGCGTCGGGGTTGTTGAACCGGAACATCAGCACCGCGGCCGGTGTCAGCGCGAACACGGCCGCGGACAGCAGCGCCGCGGCCGGGGAGAACCAGCGCCGGACGGTCACGTACAGCACCCCGACGGCGGCGACACCTTCCAGCGCCTGCGGGACGAGCACGCTCCACGGGCTCAGCCCGAAGATACGCACCGAGATGTCCATCACCCACAGTGACGCCGGTGGCTTGTCCACGGTGATGAAGTTCGCAGCGTCCGAGGAGCCGAAGAAGAACGCCGTCAGGTCCGACGACCCGGCCTGGACGGCGGCGCTGTAGAAACTGTTCGCCCAGCCGGAGGCGCCGAGCCCCCAGATGTAGAGCACGGCCGTCCCGGCCAGCAGGGCGAGCAGCGCGGGACGCACCCATGCCGGATCGCTCTCCCGGCCGCGCAGGAGGCTTCGCGCCCACCGGCCCCCTGCCCGGGAACCGGCGCCGGGGCGGCCGGGTGCCGCGGCCGGGGCGGGCGGAATGCCCGCCCGCTCGGGAACGGTCGTGGTCATGGCCGGATCCTCGCCGTCGGTCCGGGCTGCTGTCGAAGGTCGGGAGTCACCGTCATGGGACCTGATAGTGGGGTTTCAGTCTGACGCTGACCTGATGTGAGCCTGGGAGCCGACTGAGAGCCTGTCCAGGTCTGCCCAGGTCAGTTTGCTCAGCTCCAGGCGGCCGGCCGCTGGACGGGCAAGACAATGTGGCCCGGGGTGCCGAGCCAGGCTTCCTGGCCGTGTGGAGTGACGGTCATGCCGAAGCGGTGGAACCTTGGTCTACCGGCATTGATCCACGAGTGGTAGGCGGCCTCCAGTTCCTCCCACAACCGGCGTGGCCCACACTGGAGGACTTCGTATCCTTCGTCCTCCGGATCGTCCGCGAAGGAGGCCCACGATCGGGACCGCGCATGTGACAGGCGAAGAAAGACGATCCCGGTCTCGGGATCGGTAGCACTTCCCGCGATCATTCCGGGGCATGCCAGCCCCAGGGCGAAACCCGCGTCGTGGTTCTCGAACACCTCGCGTGGACGAACGGGCGTGAAGCTGATCTGGCGGTTGTCCTCGTGTGTCCACCACAGCGGAGCGCCGTCACGATGGCTGCGTATCTTCATGAATGCCGCGGTGCTCTGAAAACGCCCCCGGGCGGTTCCATCGTCTGTGACGGTCAGTGACAGGAGTGCGCACTGTCCGAAACTTCCGGCGAGCGGTAGGACGATCCGGCCGCCCGGACGGGTCTGCTCTACCCAGGCGTAGGGAACGGTGCTGACGCTCGCCGTGGCCATGATTCGATCGTAAGGTGCACCGTTGGAGTAGCCGCGTGTGCCGTCATCCGTGACAATGGTGACCGGAATTCCAAGTCTGGCTATCGTCGCGCGGGCGTGATCCGCGATTACGGGGTCCACCTCGATCGTGGCTGTCCGGCCCGTCTTCGATCGTTCGGCGATGAGCGCCGCGTTGTATCCGGTTCCGGTACCAATTTCGAGGACGTCCATTCCCAGTTGGACGTCCAACATGTCCAGCATCTTCTTCATGACACCGGAAGCGCTGCTCGAACTCGTCGGGAAGATGCCCCTGCCGACACCGTACGTGTCGGCTCCGTCGTCGACCTGGATGATGACGGGTGCGTCGCTGTCGACCGCGGCCTGCCAGCGTTCGGGTTCTTTGGCCCGATTCAGCGGAACCATCCATGAGCCATCACCGTTCACCCAGATCACGTTGGGAATGAAATCGGCTCTTCTTACACCTTCCCCGTGCCGTTGCATATCGAACGCCTCTTCTTCTCCTGCCCGGAACCCGTGCCCTCCCCGTCGCCCGTGACCACTACCGTTCCGCTACCGTTACACGCGGCGCAGTCGTTTTTAGGTTTCGAGTGTTTTCCTATGACGCTTCCCTGAAAGACCGTGCGCGCGGGTCCTGGCGGAAAGGCGCAGCGCCGCCTCGGGAAACCGCCGCGCAACGCCAGCTCGACATAGTCCCGCAGATCGGGCAGCTCCGTCAGGAGTTCCTGGATCAGCCCGTAGACGAGCCTGGGCAGGTAGGGCCGTTCCACAGCGGCAGACTACCAAGATTCCGCGTAACTAGTAGACTGTCGCTGCTTAGTTCTGGTGTGTCTTGTGTCTGGGTGAGAGGGTTGGGTCTGGCAGGTCTCCCCGTCCCTCTGCCGGTCAGGACTGTGTCGTGGGTTCGCAGAAGAAGTGGCCGGTCACCTTGACCGAGGCTGATCGTGACGAGTTGGTTCGGGTGACCTCGACGGGGGTTCATCCGGCGTCGATGATCCGGCGGGCGCGGGTCCTGCTCGCGTTGGACACCTCGGTCGGCCCGGTTGCCTCCCAAGAAGAACTCGTGGTCCGGGTCGGGGTCTCGGGTGAGACGCTGCGGCTGGTCGCGAAGCGGTTCACCGAGACCGGTGGGGATGTGGGGGCCACGATCGGTCGGAAGGCACGGGAGCTTCCCCCGGTGCCTTCCCCGGTGACCGGCGAGGTTGAGGCCAGACTGATCGCGCTGGCATGCTCGCAGCCACCGGCTGGTTATGCACGCTGGTCGCTGCGGCTGTTGGAAAAGCACGTCGCGCTGGTCGCCGACATCCCGGACCTGGACCATTCCACCATCGGCCGGGTCTTAAAAAAACGAGGTTGCGTCCTCATCTGAGGAAGTGCTGGACCATCCCACCGAGGGCGAACGCGCAGTTCGCCGCGCGGATGGAAGACGTTCTGGCGGTCTACGCCCGGCCCCACAACCCGGGCGTGCCCGTGGTGTGCATGGACGAGAAGCCCTACCAGCTGTTGGCCCACGCCCGCGACCCGATCCCCGCCACGCCAGGGCGTGACCGGCGCGAGGACTCCGAGTACGTGCGCCACGGAACCTGCTCGATCTTCTGCTGGGTCGAGCCACTCGCCGGCTGGCGCCGCGTCCAGGCCACCCCACGGCGCACCAGGATCGACTGGGCACACCACGTCAGGCGCCTGCTCACCCTCGACTACCCCGACGCCGAACGGGTCGTGCTGGTCATGGACAACCTCAACACCCACGACATCTCCTCGCTCTACGAGGCCTTCGACCCGGCCGTCGCGTTCGCACTCGCGCAACGACTCGAGATCCACCACACCCCCAAACACGGCTCCTGGCTCAACATCGCCGAAATCGAACTCGCCGCCCTGACCCGCCAATGCCTCGACCGCCGCATCGACACCCTCGACGTCCTGAACACCGAACTCGACGCCTGGCAGACAGCCGTCAACGCCAACCAGCGCCAAGTCAACTGGCACTTCACCACCGATGACGCCCGCACCAAACTCCGCCACCTATACCCCACACATTAGCGGCGACAGTCTACTAGTCAGGTAGTTTTGATCTTGAGTTAGCTGATCGCGGGCATCCAGGGACGGCCCTCGGCAAGTTGGACGAGAGCGTCGAACAGGCTGATGCCGTGTTTGGTGGCGGTGGACAGGTAGCTGCGGATCGCGCAGAACTGGCGGGCGCCGGTGAGCGTGCGTAGGCAGCCGGATACCTTCTGCCGTAGTTTGATCATGCGGATGTCGCGTTCGGAGCCGTTGTTGTCCGCGGGAACCCGCCAGTCGCGGGTGAACCGAAGGTAGTCGGCTTCGCGGTCGACGAGCCGGCAGGCCAGGGCATGGCGGGCGGCCATGAGTTTCGTGCCGCGCGGCGAGGTCTGGCTGATCCCGATGTGAGCGGCGTGGCGCAGCTGCCGGGTCTGGGTGGCCGGTGCCTGCTCGTCGATGGTGACGCCGGTAGTGGCGGCGTCGACGGCGAGGCGGTGCAGGGCGACGAGCGCGTCGCCTGCCTGGGCGGCCCAGCACCAGGTTCCCGTCGGGGCCGCGTCGACGACGGCCTGTAGTTCGCGCAGCACGTGAGCGACGCACAGCTGGTGGGTGGCGCCGGTGTAGCTGTCGTAGGGGGCCCAGGCGTCGTGGACCACCACCCCACCGAAGGCGGGAAGCACCCCGAGGGCGTCGATCCCGCCGCTGCCGCGGGTGGCATGGCAGTCGATCAGCGTGTACTTGTCGGTGCGGGCGCAGTGCACCCAGTGCAGTTTCCCGGCGACCCGCAGCCCCGTCTCATCGGCCCCGATCACGTCGGCGGCGGCCAGCAGACCCCGGACGGTGTCACGGAAGCCGTCGAGTCCGGCGGCGGCACGGGCGGTCATCGCACCGACCGTGCCCGCCGAGATCGGGATCCCAACCAGCTCGGCCAGCGCGGTCGCGGTCCGCTCCTGCGACAGGAACTGACCGGAATACAGGTAGACCACCGCCGCGGCCACCCGCGGCCCGTACTGCACCGGCGCGTCCACCCCGGCCGGTGCCGCCGCCTTCGTCCGCGTCCCGCAGCCGCACTCCCGCTCGATGAGCTGATGTTCGACCACATGCGGACGTAGTTCGGGCAGGTCGAACACCTGCCGCCGTTCGGTCCGGGTCACAGGCCGGCCCGCAAGCCCCGCCCCGCACCCCGCACACGGCCCCGGCTCATGCCGCAGGCGCACATCAGGCTCAGCGAGCATCCGCAGCGTCGATCCCGGATGCCCGCCCTGCCCACCGGGCCTGCGGCCGGTCTTCTTCCGCAGCGACTTCGGTGGCGGTTTCGCCAGCCCGTCCGAACTCGGTGGCTTCGCCGAGTTCCGCGAGTTCTTCGCGACCTGAGCTTCCAGCTCGGCGATCCGCACCCGCGCCTGTTCCAACGCCGCAGCGGTCTCGACCAGCTGCGCCCGCAGACTCACCACCAGCGCCGCGAGCTCGTCATACGACGGCACCGGCGGCGACGCGGGCGGACCATCCGACACACCCGGACCCTACGGCCCGATCAACCACACAGCACCAACGACCCGGGCCTTCAGGCCATCGAGGAGTCCCAGCCAGCCGGGAAACCAAAAACAAACGATCTACCAGACCTGACCAGTTACGATTCCGCAATGTCCGATGCAAAGATTCCGCACCCCTCAGTACCAGGTTCACGCAGCCACGAGTGCAAAGATGCCCACTCATCCCCTCCTGCCGTGGTGCGGGGAGCGTGAGAAGCTCCTGATCAAAGCTGCATCGCCGAGGCCCGGTATCCATGATCGCCGTCATCCTCGGTTGAGGGTAGGTCTGAGTTACGTGGAAGCCGCGGTCGCCCTGGGCGTTCCGGTGGGAACGGTCCGGTCGCGTCTGGCGTGTGCCCGCGCCCGGCTTGCGAAGGCCCGGGCCGCGGGGCCGGGCGCGTTCCAGGAAACCGTCGACACGGCGACACCGCTCACCGGCCGACACAGTCGGGAAGGGGCGTGACATGTCCGATCTGGATTTTCCGCGGCTTCCGCCGCAACGGGCCATCCCGGCAGAGCGGCTGGCGCAGCGCCAGGCACTGCTCGAACGCCACATCGCGGCGGCTTCCGAGCCGGCCCGGAGGCCATGGTGGCGGCGAAAGCTGATAGTCGTTCCGGTCGTGGCCGTGGTGGCTGTTCTCGGGACGGCCGCCGGCCGAGGACTGCTTCCCGGTGATGCGGCGACCCAGGCCACGACGGTGTCATGTTATAAGATGGTGAGTCTTCACGGTGAGACGGACATTGTCGGCGGCGGGGTGACGGACCCGGTAGAATCCTGCCGGCAGGTGTGGCGGTCCACCGGGATGAACGTGCCGTCAGAAGTCGTCGCCTGCCTTACCTCGGGTGGGGCTGTCACGGTCTTTCCGTCGAAGAACGCCTGCCGCAGGCTGGGGCTGCGGCCGTTCACGGGAGTGTCTGATTCCGCGCGCATCTTCGCCGCTTTCCAGAATGACGTGGTAACCGCGGTACGGGCGGATCACTGCCGTCCCCGCAGTGAAATCATCAGTATGGTCCGGCAGAAGCTGGATTCCTACGGCCTACAGTCCTGGCGGATCGACGACAGCGGCTTCGGTCGGCCGTGGGCGGTGGGCCGGCCCTGCGCCAGCCTTGCTTTCGACCACGACCAGTCGACCGTGATCATAGTGCCGCACACGGAATGATGCTGACCGATGCGGTGACCGTCTCGACACAGAAGCGGTCACCACATCTGTCCAGGAAGCTGGTTTTCAGTTTTTTGATGAACGAGACCGGTTGCTGGGGAAATTACCGGATGACGTGTATGCCGTCGACGAGGAGATCAGTCGACGAAGAGGTCGGTGCGGGCTGAGACGCGTTGGGTGCCGAAGGCTACCGGAGACGCGTTGACGACGAGCGGCGGGCCGCCGCGGCCGGGACCACCGCCGGCAGGCGGGCCGCTCGGCGGGCCGCCGTGCCCGTGCCCGTGGCCGTCCCCGGGACCGCCGTCGGTGCCTGGGCCGGTTGGGGGACCACCGCGTCCGGTATCCGGGGTGGCCGGCGGCCCGCCGTGCCCTGCGGGCGGGCCGGCTGGAGGGCCGCTGTGTTCGGCGGGCGGGCCGGCCGGGGGTCCGCCGTGCCCGCCGGGGCCACCGTGCCCGCCGGGGCCACCGTGCCCGCCGGGGCCACCGGGGGCACCGTGTTCGGCGGACAGGTCGGGCGGGGGGTCGCCGGGGCGGGCGAACAGCAGCTTGGCCTGCCTGGCCTGCATCTGCGTGACCGTTTCCACGACTGGCCGCCGCTGTTGTTCGAACTGGCCGAGCGTGTCGCGGTCGAAGCTGCCGGCGGCCAGCGCCGAGACGAGGATCGGGTGCGCGAGTGCCGCGTCCTGGATCGCGAGGTTGATCCCCTGGCCGCCGATGGGTCCGTGCGTGTGCGCGGCGTCCCCGATGAGCAGCAGGCCGTCCCGGGCCCAGGTGTCGGCGAAACCGGCGAACACGTCCAGCACCGCAAGGTCACCGGGCGCGTTGACGTATTTGGTGATCAGGTCGGCGTACCGGGGGACGGACTGGCGGATCTGTTCCTTGATGTGTTCGATCCCGTGCTGGGCCAGCGACCGGTAGCTGCGCCGTGGGAGCGTCCAGCCCAGCTGGAGGCTGTCGGGGTAGGCGTCGTAGACGATGATCGGGTTGCCGTCGCCCTGGAAGACCGTCACCTCGGGGCCGTGCCGTTGCGGGGCGGGCAGTTTGAACCACACCATGTCGTAGTCGAAGGCGTCGATCTTGGTGAATGTGATGTCGGCCAGCCGCCGGGTCTTCGAGTGCCGCCCGTCCGCGGCTATCACGCACCGGGCGTCGATCCGCTGCTCGGTGTCGCCGTCCGGCAGGGTGACGCCGACGACGCGTTCGCCGTCCAGGAGCAGCCCGCTCGGTGACCGGCCGTCGAGATACACGAAGCGGTCGTACTGTTTGCAGGCGTCGAAGAGTTCTTCCAGCACGTTCGGCTGCGGGATGCTGAGGAAGTGGTTGTACGGCGGTTCGATCTGGTCGTACTCGGCCTGGAACAGGGGGCGTCCGCCGGAGACGATACGGAAGCGCGAGCACTCGTAGTGCCCCCGTTTGCGGGCGCCGTCGAGAACACCCAGCTGGTCCAGTATGAGCGCGCCTCCGGGTTGGAGGATCTCGCCGCGGTACTCGCGGTCGAACGACGTCGCCCGTTCGACGAGAACGACCCGGGCGCCGGATCGCACCAGTAACAGCGACAGGGTCAGCCCGGCCGGGCCGGCGCCGATGACGCAGAAATCTGTCTCCATGATGAAAGCTGCTCCCGTTTGGTCAGACCAGGGCGGCGGTGAGGTCGTGGATGACCGCGACGACGTCGGTGGGCGTCGGCTGGGCGGCGTTCTCGGCGGAGAGCGCCGCCGCCCTGTCCCGGTATGAGGGGGTGTCGAGCAGGTCGCGGCAGGCCGCGACGACCGACTCGGCCGTGACGCCTTCCCCCAGCAGCTGCCGGCCCGCGCCGGCGGCGCTGATGCGCGCGGCGTTGTCGAACTGGTCCGCGAACCGTGGCAGCGCGAGCTGCGGCAGGCCCGCCGTCACCGCGGTCAGCGCCGCCCCGGAGCGCCCGTGGTGGACGACAAGGTCACTGGTGGGTGCGACCAGGTGCAGCGGGAGCAGATCGGTGGGGGCGCCGGCCGGCAGCGGCAGCGTCCAGCCGGGGCTGATCGGGTCCTCCAGGCCGGCCACGACCTCGATGCCGAGGCCGTGCAGGACGGTGGCGACCTCCGCCAGCGTTTCCGCGAGGTCCCGGAAGGCGGCCCTGACCAGGCTGCTGCCGACGGCCAGGGTGACCCGGGGCCGCTCCGTCCGCCTGAGGATCCACTCCGGCAGCGTGGCGGCTCCGCTGTAGGGGACGTAGCGGATGTGCCGGTCGCGGGATCCGGGCGGGTCCGCCGGCCGCAGGCTCGGCGGGCACGGGTGCAGGCGCAGCGTGGGTTCGGGCAGGTCCGTCAGGCCCAGGCGGGCGAGTTCCGGCGTGAGCTCGTCGCGGGCGGGCGGGCGGCCGGGCCTCGGGCATTGTCGTCACACCCCAGCCGTGTTCGACCCAGGGTAGGCCGTGCGTCTCGGCGGCGAGCTGGCCCGCGTGCTCGGTCGGTTCGCTGATGATGACGTCCGGGCGCCAGCGCTCCACCAGTTCCAGCGTGTACGGCAGGGTGGCGGCGGTCAGGCGCCCCCAGGCCCGGCCGGTGCCCTCGTTGCGTTCCGCGGCGGTTGTCGCGGGCGGCACCGGCCGGCCGTCCCGGTCCCTGGTCATGATCGTGAGGAAGTCGACCGACGGCGCGGTCGCCCCCGCCGGCAGCGCGGCCTCGGTGATGGCGCCGGTGAAGTTCGCCGGCGCGGCGACCAGGACGTCGTCGCCGGCCGCCCGCAGCGCGTGCGCGAGCGGAACCAGCGGAAAGAGATGACCGTGGACCGGAGAAGTGGTGAAGAGCACTCGCACGAATTGCTCCTTACGGGTGTGACAGGTATGGGGACACGGCCCGCGATGGTCGTCCCGGGCCGGAATCCCGTTTCAGGCGGTGAACGCCGGGTCGCGGTCACCGGTATCCGGCTGGAGTGTGCGAGTACTTCCCGGCAGACTGACGCCGAGCCCGCCGGAATGCGTTCCCCCCGTGCCCACGCCGAGTTGGCGCAGCAGGCCGCGGTCGTCACGGATGGCGTCGTGCTCGACCACCGTGCTGTCCAATATGCGGAACCAGTGGATGTGCCGCCAGGTGACCCGCTGGCCGGTCGCCCGCACACCCATGATAACGTCTTGTGCTTCGCCCTCGACCACCAGTTTCGCCACGACGTTCTCGGTGTCCGCGACGATGTTCTCGACCGTCCAGGTCCCGGTCGGAAAGGCGCGCAGCACGACCGCCAGGGTCTGGGCCAGCCCGTCGCGCCCCGGGGGGCTGCCCGGCTGGAGCCGGTGGTTGACCATGTCCGGCGCGAAGGCCGACACGGCGGCGTCGACGTCCCCGCGCTCCAGCGACCGGAAATGCTCGATAATCGTTCTCCGGTTGGCCTCGACCTGCCTGTCGACGGCGGATTCCGCTCTTTCTGGAGAAATTTCCGAGTCTTCTTTCTCGACATGCAGGACGATTTCTGAGACTTCCATTCTCGCGCTTTCCCGAAGTTCGCGCAGGGGTGCGGTCAGGACGTCCTGTTCCGGGCTTCGCTCGAATTTCTGGAATGCTTCCGGGCTGTTCCAGTCGCTGGTGATCACAAATTCGCGGGGGCCGGTGCGCAGGAGGCTCTGGCGTAGGTTTCCCGGCGCTTGGCGGACCACCGAGGCGATCTTCTCCCAGGCGTCGACGAAGTCCTGCTCCCGGTCGGGACGGACGAGCATGCGCAGCGTCGCTCTGATCATCGGATTCCTCCGTCCGTGGTCGCGGGGTCGACGGCCCGCAGGATCAGCGAGCTGTTGAAGCCGCCGTAGCCGCGGGCGTTGACCATGGCGACTCGCACCGGGGCCTCGCGCGGCACCCGGACGAGGTCGAGGCGGTACTCCGGTGCCGGGTCGTCGAGATTGCCCACCGCCGGGATCACCCCGTCGCGGATGGACAGCACGGCGTTGACGGCGGCCAGCGCCGAGCCGCCCGCGCTCATCCGCCCGGTCAGCCCCTGGGGGGCGGTGACCGGGACGCGCTCGGCGTGCGCGCCGAACGCGGCATGGATCGCGCGTGCCTCGACCTCGTCGAGGTCACGGGAGCCCGCTCCGTCCGCGAAGATCACATCGACGTCGGCCGGGGTGAGCCGCGCGTCGGCGAGCGCCCGGCGCATGGCCTCGGCGTACCAGCGCGGATCCGGCGTCGGGTCGCGGTGGTGGTACGCGTCGTGGGTCGCCGCGTACCCGGCGATCTCGGCGTACACCCCTGGCGCGCCGCGGGCCGCCGCGGACGCCGGGTCCTCCACGACGAGCGTCGCGCCGCCCTCGGCGGGCACATGGCCGCCCGCGTCACGGTCGAACGGCTTGTAGCCGCCGCGTGGCTCACGGCTGGTGGACAGGCGTCCGCTCGTGGTCTGGCAGGTCAGCGCGTAGGGGGTGAGGCCGGCTTCGGCGCCGCCGGCGAGCACCACCGGCGTTCCGCGGCGGATGGTCCGCCGCGCCTGCGCCAGGCTGTCGAGACCGCCGGCGTCGTCGGAGACCACGACCCCGGACGGCCCCTTGATACCGTGCTGGATGGAGGTCTGGCCGGTGGTTGCCGCGTAGAACCAGGCGATGGACTGGTACACGCTCACGGCCTGGCGGCCCCGGCTCCACAGCCGCTGGATCTCCCGCTGGCCGAAGTCGTTACCACCGGATCCGGCCCCGAACACCACCGAGGTCGCGTACGGGTCGTACGCCGCCGGGTCATAGGCGGCGTCGGTCAGCGCGAACCCGGTCGCGGCCATGCCCAGCCACGTCCACCGGTCGGTCTGCAGGATGATCCGGCCGCCGATGTGGTCGGCGGGGTCGAAGCCGGTCACCTCACCGGCGAGCGTGGTGGCGTACCGGCTGGCGTCGAAGCTGGTGATCGGCCCCACCCGCAGCTCACCGCGCAGCGTGGAACGCCAGTGCTCCTCGGTCCCGATGCCGCTGGGGGTGACCGCCCCGATGCCGGTGATGACAGGACGCAGCCCGGCGCGGGCGGCGCTCACCGGTCACCTCGTCCGCGGTCGAGCACGATGGCCGACTGGAACCCACCGAAGCCGCTGCCGACCGACAGCGCCACGTCGACGTCGTGCTCGCGGGCGATGTTCGGCACGTAGTCCAGGTCGCACTCGGGGTCCCGGCTGGACCAGTTGGCCGTGGGCGGGACGACCCGGTTCTCGATCGCCAGGGCGCAGGCCGCGATCTCGATGGCGCCGATCGCCCCGAGGGAGTGGCCGACCATGGATTTGATCGAGCTCACCGGGACGTCGTAGGCGTGCTGCCCGAGCGACTTCTTGAACGCGGCCGTCTCGTGGCGGTCGTTCTGCTTGGTCCCGGAGCCGTGCGCGTTGACGTAGCCGACCCTGGTCGGGTCGGTACGGCCCTGCCGCAGGGCGTCCGAGATCGCTTCGGCCATGTCGAGCCCGTCGGCCTTCAGACCGGTCATGTGGAAGGCGTTCGAGCGGGCGGCATAGCCGGTGATCTCGCAGTACACGTGCGCGCCCCGGGCCCGGGCGTGCTCGAGCTCCTCCAGGATGAGCACGGCGGAGCCCTCACCCATGACAAACCCGTCCCGGCTGGCGTCGAACGGCCGGGAGGCGTGCTCGGGATCGTCGTTGCGGGCCGACGTCGCGCGGATCGCGTCGAAGCAGGCGATGGAGATCGGGGACAGCGGCGCGTCCGTCGCCCCCGCGATCACGATGTCGGCCTCGCCGTCGGCGATGAGCTGGTGGCCGTACCCGACCGCGTCGATCCCGGAGGTGCAGCCCGTCGAGACCACGTGCGCCGGGCCGTGGGCGGAGAAACGGCAGGCCACCTCGGTGGCCAGACAGCTTGGAACCAGAGCGTGATAAAGGAACGACGAGGCGTAGACAGGATCGACGAGCCAGTCGCGTCCGCTGTCGCTGGCGACGACGTACTCGTCCTCCAGACGGGTGGTCGCGCCGACCGCGCTGCCCATGCTGACGGCCACCACCGGGCCACCGGCGTCGGCACCGTCGGCGCTGTCGGCGCCGTCCCGGCCGAGATCCAGACCGCTGTCGGCCACGGCCTCGGTCGCGGCCGCGAGGGCGAACTGCACGAAGCGGTCGTTGCGGGCGATCTCCTGCGGGGTCAGGCCAGCAGCGTCCGGGTCGAAGTCGCATTCGGCGGCTATCTGCGAGCGGAACTGCGTCGGGTCGAAGAACGACAGACGCCTGGTCGCCGTCCGGCCCTCGGTCAGCAGATCCCAGAACTCCTTGCGGACAGTGCCTCCTGGCGCGACCACGCCGATGCCGGTTATGGCCGTCCTTCTCACTTCCGGCTCCTTCACGGGGTGTTTCTCACGGGTGTTCCATAGCGGGTGTTTCGGGGCTGGATCGGGGTTGGATCAGGGCTGGGGGAGCGGTTCGGTGTCGACGTGGCCGAGGTCCGGCCGCGGTGCCAGCGGGCTGAGATGAAAGACGAGGAAGGCGGTCTCGTCGCCGTCGTTGACGATCCGGTGGCGGGTGCCGATCGGGATGAGCAACCCGTGCTCGGCGGGGAGTGCGGTGTGCTCGCCATCGAGCCGCGCGACGACCTGCCCGGACACGCAGTACAGGAACTCCTCGGAGTACGGGTGCCAGTGTTCGCTGACGAACTCGCCGGGCCGCAGCGTCAGCGTGCCGAGGAAGCCTGACTTGGCGCCCACCGTCGCGGGGGACAGCAGTGTGCGGATGTCGCCGCCGCGGCGGCGGTTGGCCGGGACGTCATGGATGGAGAGCACCTGCGGCGTCACGGCCGGGTTGTTGGTCGTCAGGGTCATCGCTTCTCCTTGGGTGCGTCGCGGACCTCCCGGAGCCGCCTGATCGGCTTCCGGGACGGGATCCGATGGGCCCGGCGCTGCGCGCGTGATTCACAACAGATGCCGGGCCCTGATCGGAGCTGATCAGACCTGCTGAGGAAGGGCCTTCGCGTGTTGGGCGGCCCGCTCGACCTTCTCCCGGATGACGCCCATCTCCCGTCGGGTGTTGTTGTTGATGTTGTTGGTCATCCACTCGTCGTCGACCGGCGCGTCCGGGCGCATGTGGAAGTCCTGCACCCAGCGCATCCTGGTGCCGGCGCCTTCCGGTTCGTAGGTCCATTCGATGTTCATGAACTCGAAGGGGCCTGGTTCGACCCGGCGTGCCCGCACGCGGTGCTTCTCCGGATCCAGCGTCCGTTCCGAGACCCAGCTCCAGACCTTTCCGTTCGCGTCCGGGTGCATCGTCAGACGGAACCTGAAGGTCTGGTCGTGGTGCTCGAGAATCTCCACCGCGGCGTACTCGGTGAAAAGATTCGGCCAGTCCTCGAGATTGTTTGTGATCGTCCAGACCAGATCGATGTCGGCATCGATCCAGATCGAGTTCTCCGTGCGCCCGGCCATGGCTCTCCGTTTGGTTGACGATGTTCCGGTCGAGAAAGCTGTCGGCGCTGGTTCAGCCGGCCTGCTCGGCATACGTGCGCGCGTCGACTCCGGGCAGGTGCGCCACCACGGTCCCGGCGGCCGCGGAGAAGCTGGTGCGCAGCGCGTGCAGCCGCTTCCGGTGCTCCAGGTGCTCGGGATTGCGCTGGAACTCCTGGTACGCCTGCTCATTGGCCCACTCGCCGAATATGTAGTAGGTGCTGGGATCGTCCGTGGAACGGACCAGCCAGGCGCCGAGATTCCCCGGCTGCTTGGCTGCGTCCGGAGCGACCTGCAGCCAGGTTTCCTCGAACTCGCGTTCCCGGCCGGGTGTGATCTGTTGCGTAAGAACGATCCGGAAAGTGCTGGAAGCACTCATCGGGTATCTCCGTTCGGGTGTCTGCGGCCAGGTTCAGGGCCGGCGCGGGGCACGGCCCGTGGCGCCATTGCTGATATGTGTGAACCGGCTCGTCATCCGGGCGCACGTGCCAGCGGACGGCGAAGAACCACAGATGGTCGACTTCGCCCGTTCGACGGCTTCTGGATGCCCCTTCGCTGGACGCCCCGCCACACCGGATCCGGTCGCAGCCCGCCGGATCCGGCGGGAGCTCCGAACAGACAGGGCCCGCATGCGATCATGTCGTCCTCGGCCCTGGAGTGTCGGTCAGACGGTCGCCAGGTGTCCGGTCCCGGTCGGGGACGGACATCGTGTGCGCGGGCGGCTGTCGACACAACCGCGCGTTCCCCCTGGTTGCATGATTCTCGCTGTCCGGTCGTGAATTCCTGTTGGGTATGGAGTGAATTTCTGTCGGATACGAAACGGAGTCGCCGACCCGGCCAGCAGCCTATGCGACGTCCGCTCTGGCGGTGCTGTTGATGGCAATAAGAATTTCGGCAAGAGTGTAGTCCTCGGGCGGCTCCGCCGGCAGTTCGACGCCAAAGGTGTCGAGGACGACGGTCTGCAGGTGCAGGTAGGCCAGTGAGTCCACCCCGACCTCGGCGAACGTGACGCCAAGATGGTCGGGTCGCTCGTCGGCGACGAGCACCGTGCGTTCCACGAGGAAGTCGAGCAGTTGGTCAGCGGTCCACTGATCTGCCATGGTTCTCTCCTTCGTCGTGGTGATCCGGTTTCGGAGGGTGCCGATCCGCGACCCATGAATAAAAGTTCCGGGCGGTCGCGTCGCGTGGGCTGCGCCAGGTGTCCGGGTCGTACGCGGTGATGTGTCTGGCGAGTTTCGTGTTGATGTCGACGAACAACGGGTGCTCGCGTACGGCGGGCAGGGCGGGCGCCACGTCGTCGGTCGCCTCGATCAGGTGAAAGTAAAGTCCGTGAAAACTGAAGAGATCCCGCCGGACGACGCCCAGCAGATGCGGCAGCTCCCCGTCGTCCGATTCTCGGAAGATATCGGCGACGGCGGGTTCGTCGTCAGCACTGATGCGAGCCACAATGAGAGTACGGTGCGTCATCCGACGGCCCTGTTCCGGGCCGCCGGAAGCCAACCGGAGAATATTGACACGCGTGCCCCCTGACAGCTTGAAGAAAGGACGGGCAAACATGCCGCATCGTCGGCGTCGACGATGCGGAAGCTGCCCGCGCAAGTCAGTGATCCGACGCCGTCGTCGGTGGTTCCGGTGTGAGGGCCAGCTCGGTGGCCATCGCCCAGCCTCGTCCGCGCGAGTGCCGCAAGGCGTCACTTCGCGAAAGCTGGGGCCTGGCTGCCGCTCCGGCCCGTCTCCCTACGGAAGCATGAGGTATTGGGCCTGTCGTGTCTCGCAGTTGGCATAGAAAGAACGTGTAGTGGCAACTTGGTGCCACTGGTATGGCATCACCGATGCGAAAGTGCTATAGCCAGTCTTTTTTCGCCGCGAGGATGCCGGCCTGGAAGCGGCTACGGGCGTCCATCCGTCGCATGAGATCGGCGATCATACGCCGGACTGTTCGTACCGACACGCCGAGGTGTCGGGCGGCCGCCTCGTCCTTGGCGCCGAGACTCAGTAGTCGCAGCAGGAGACGTTCGGAGTCGTTTGGAGAAGTATTGTCAATACGTTGTTTTTTGGTGCTCGGGAGGCCGCTGGCCTGACCGATCAGGTTGGCCTGGCCAGTCAGGCCACGAACGGTGGAGGAGTCGCTGCTGTCACCCAGCGCGCCCTGGCCGAAGGCGATGTGGTCGAGGCCTGCGCGCCGGAGTTCGGCTTGGTCGAGCTCACCGGTCCGTTCCAGGGGCCGCGCGGCTTTCCAGAGCTGATCGAACAGCATCGTGACCAGACCCGTCAGCGCCGGCTCCTGGAGCAGCAGCGCACAGCCACGCTCGTCGTCCGGGTCGGACGCCAGCAGGAGCAGGGCGGTCTCACGGTCGGCGATGGCCACGTCCGCCAGCGGGGCGTCGGCCATCCGCAGTTCCAGGCCCTGCGCGTTGACGAGGTCGCATCCGGCCGGGGCGTCGTCCCCCTGAGCCGGGCGTGGCCGGATGGCGCGTATGGCGACCCCGCGGCGGAGGGCCTGCAACGCGGCCTGGGAGCACTCCGCCGTCATGATCGATGGCTGCCAGAGTCGGGTGTGCAGAACCAGCAGTTCCCGTTTGGCCTGGGCTACGAGATCGAGCAGCTGGTCCGTGACCGCTGCCACGCCCTTCAGCCGCACGATGTCGGCAGCCGGCTCCGGTGGCCGGCCCTGCATGTAGTCGGCGACCAGCGTGCTCACCTGCATACGAGCGCGGATGAGTTCCTCCTGTCGGCGGATGAGCTGATCGTGTTGCTGTCGGAACAACTGTTCGAGAGGAACCTCGGGGTGCACGGCGACCAGCCGGTCGGGGTTCTCGCGGGAGGGCACCAGCAGCGAGAGTTCGACGAGCCTGTCGCAGGCCTGCCGGATGGTGGTCGTGGAACACCCAAGGGCGATGCCTACCTCCTCGGCGCTCATGTCCTTCCGGCGTAGCCACAACCGGTAGGCAGCGAGAGCGATGTCATCGATACCGAGAAGGTCGAGCATCGTCATCTCCCCGGTCGACTAGTCCACGCGGGTGTTGGCCCTGGGCAGGCCCCGTTGCGCCTCTTCGCTCGTGACCACGTCGAGGGAGTGACGGACCAGCGCCACCAGGGCCTGTCTGACGGATTCCCGCCGGCGCGCGTCACAGAAGATGATGGGCCGGCGGGGGTCGACGTCGAGCGCGTTGCGGACCTCGTCGAGCCGATATTCCCTGGCGCCTTCGAAGCGGTTGACCGCCACCAGGAACGGAATATCCCGCTCCTCGAAATAGTCGACCGCCGGGAACGAGTCGGCGAGCCGGCGGGTGTCGACCAGGACGATGGCGCCGATAGCGCCGAGAACCAGTTCGTCCCACATGAACCAGAAACGGTCCTGGCCAGGCGTGCCGAACAGGTAGAGAATCACGCTGTCGAGCAGTGTGATCCGGCCGAAGTCCATGGCGACCGTCGTCGTGGTTTTGGCACTGACCTGGGAGGTGTCGTCGATACCGAGGCTCGCCGAGGTCAGTGCGGCTTCGGTCGTGAGCGGGGGAATCTCGCTGATCGTCCCGACGAACGTCGTCTTTCCGGCGCCGAAGCCACCGGCGATTATGATTTTGACCGGGCTGGGCGCCGGGCTGGCTATCTGTCTGCCGACCGTGTGCGGTCTAGAGGGTCTGTAGTCCATCGAGCACCTTTTCCATCAGCGCCACGTCGGGACGCTCGCTCGGTCGGGCTGGGCGGGTGACGCGTACGAGACCGGCGTCGATCATGTCGCCGACGAGAACACGTGCCACGCCGACCGGCAGGTTGAGCTGCGCGGATATTTCCGCGATCGACTGGATGCTCTGGCAGAGCAGCACGATGTTCCGTTGTTCTGGATCAAGAGTTCGGACCATCGCGCGCCCGTGCTCCGTCGTCAACACCAGAGCCACCAGCTCCAGCGCGTGATTGGCCGCCGGTCGCGTCCGGCCGCCGGTGACAGCATAGGGACGGACGACCGGACCTGCGTCGTCGTACCACTCCTCGTCCACCGGTCCTCCTGATCAGGGCTTGACAGTAATCGCTGAAATTCGTCCTGCTGGAACTCGTCCCGTGAAAATCGTTCGGTCAAGAATCCGCCGACATCGGGCGGCGGTGGTCGGCGGCACTGTGCTGGAAACTCGGTCCGACGACGACCGTTCGGGCCGAGTTCCGGCGGAAACTCTCGCGGGACAAACCGGAACCCGGGCCGCCAGGGTTCCGGCTCGCTGTCAGCGGGGGAGCGCGGCCTGCATCTCGGCACGCAGCTCGGGAGTGAGGAACTCGCCGACACGGATGACCAGCAGCGCCATTTCGTAGGCGATCAGACCGATGTCGGCGCCGGGCGTGCTGAGGATGGCCAGACACGACCCGTCACCGACCGCCGTGACGAAGAGAAATCCCTGCTCCATCTCGACGATCGTCTGGCGGACGTTGCCACCGCCGAAGAAACGGCCGGCACCGCGAGCCAGGCTGTTGAAGCCCGAGGCGACCGCGGCCAGCTGGTCGGCTGTCGTCCGGTTCATTCCGTTCGAGGTGGCGAGCAGGAGTCCGTCCGCCGACAACACGACGGCATAGGTAACCTCCGGGACTTTCCGCGTGAGGTTGTTCAACAGCCAGCTCATGTTCTCGACCGGGCCGATGTGGCGCATTACATCACCCTTTTCGCGTCGTCGTCGCCGTTCGGGTTCGGTCCCTCCTGTAGACCTCGGCCGAAGTTGGACTGGAAGGAGGACATCATGGATCGGATCTCGTCCGGTGACCGCGTTCCGGTGAGGAGCGACGGTGCGACGGGAGCGTTGGTGGGTGTTCCCTTCAGTTCAGGCGCGAGGCTGGCCCGCCGCTGCCGTTTGGGCAGCCCCGTCTCATCGGGCTGCCCGGGCGGGGCGGCCGGCGCGGCCGACGCCTGGGGGAACCCGGAGCCAGTACCTGAGAACGGCTCTGTCGCGGGGCCGCTCCTCCTGCGGTTGGGCAGGCCGCGCTGCCGCTGCGCATCCAGTGGGTCAGCCCACGGGTCCGCTGGTTGCGGCCAGCCGGAGGGCCCGCTGGGCGCGTCGTCCCAGCGGGCGGACAGAGGTGGCGGTGGGGCGGGGCTGTCCGACGGTGGCTCGGTCCAGGAGTTGGGCTCGAGCGCCAGGTTGTTGGAGCGCAACCGCTCCCGCGGATGTTCGTTCCCGGTGCTGTCGTCAGCGCCGGTGCCGGTGTCCCCATCGCCGAGTTGGTCGGATTCGGAAACGAACCAGCTTGAACGGATTGTGGGGAAGACCGGCAGATCGTCCATGAACGGCCTGTCCTCACCGCCACCGCCGGAGCCGGAGGTGGCGGACGGCATCGGCGACGCACTCACCGACAGCAGTTCGCTGGTGTCGAGGGAGTCGGAGAGGGGGAGCCGGTCATCCAACGGGTCCGAATCGTCCATGGGGATCGGGTCCCGCAGCGAGAGCGGCCTGCTGATGGCGAGCGAATCGGTGAGCGCGGTCGGGTCACCGAAGTCGATGGAGTCCTCCAGGTGCGCGTCCAGGGGCACGTCCAACGGTGCGTCCAGGGCCGGCGTCCTGGTCCGCTCGGGCCTGGACGTGGTCGGCTCCTCCTGCGGGGCGTCGTCGATCTCGCGCAGCAGGTTGGTCGGGACCAGGACGATGGCCAGGGTGCCGCCGTACGGTGACGGCCGCAGCCGGACCTGGATGCCGTGCCGCTGGGCGAGGCGACTGACAACGAACAGGCCCAGCCGCTCGCTGGTACGGAGGTCGAACGGAGGCGGGTTGCTCAGCCGCCCGTTGATCTCCGCGTATTCCTCGTCGGTCATGCCCAGGCCGCGGTCCTCGACCTCGAGCACGGATCCGTTGGAGACCTGGTGCCCGGACACGTGCACGGGGGTGTGCGGCGGGGAGAAGGAGGTGGCGTTCTCGATCAGTTCCGCGAGCATGTGGATCACGTCGCCGACGGCGTGCCCGCCGATGGCGGAACCGGCGATCGGCAGCACCTTCACCCGGGTGTAGTCCTCGACCTCGGCGACCGCGCCACGCACGACATCCTTGATCGCAACTGGTCGCCGCCAGCCACGAGCGGGCTTCGACCCGGACAGCACGATGAGGTCCTCGGCGTGACGGCGCATCCGGGTCGCCAGGTGGTCGAGCCGGAACAGTTCGGCCAGCTCGTCCGGGTCGGTCTCCTTGCGCTCCAGCGCGTCGATGACCTTCAGCTGGCGATGGATGAGCGCCTGGCTGCGGCGGGCGAGGTTGAGGAAGGTGTCGCCGATGCTCTTGCGCATCGCAGCCTGCTCGACAGCGGTACGCACGGCGACCTGGTGGACGGTGCCGAACGCCTCGCCCACCTGCCCGATCTCGTCCTTCGTCCCGATCCGGACGGGGAAGACCTCGGTTTCGACCTGGACCTGCTCGCCGCGGTGCAGCCGTTCCACAACGCTGGGCAGGCTGTCGTTGGCCACTTCGAGGGCAGCCCCCCGCAGCCGCCGAAGCTGGCGGATCATGGGGCTTGCGACGAGCAGCGAGATACCCACCGACACGGCCAGGACCAGCACGACGAGGAGGCTGCTCAGCCAGGCGTTGCGAGTCGCGTGCGAGGCGATCGCGTTGCTCTCCTTCGTCAGGTCGGCCGCGATCTGGTTTTCCACCAGGCGTATCCGGGAGATCTTGTCCGCCATGGACTCCAGGGCACGCTGGCTGTCGATGGTGATCGGTTGGTTCATCTGGGCCGCGAACACGATGGCGTCGCGCATCTGGGAGATGTTGTCCGCGACTGGGTCGACCGTTTTGTCGTAGAAGTCCTGTTCCTCCGGAGAGGAGGTGGTGCGGAACTGCGCGATCCAGGCATCCTCGGCACCGGCGTTCGCCTGCGCCTGTTTGACGACCGCGACGTTGGTCTGGTGGAAGAGGATCACCGAGATGCTGCCGCGTTGCTGGGCGGCGGCCTCTCTCGCCCGTGACACGCTGGTGAGGGCGCCGACGTAGTTGATCAGTTTGGCGTTGTCGGTGCCGACTCCCACCTGGGCGATGAGATCGAGCAGGTCGTTGATGCTTTTGTTGTAGAACTCCGTGTTCTTCACGCGGTCGGTCTGCCGCTGGTCGATCGCCTGCCGATGGTCGGGAACCTGGTCGAGCTGGCGCCGAATGGTGTCCATGACCTGCTGTAGGTCTTCGGTCACGCTCTTGGGGAGCCTGGTCGCCTCCCGCTGGTAGATCGTGACGGCGGTGTCGGTCGGGCCGCGCCTGGCCTGCATCTCCTCGACGCCCTCACGGAATTGGCTGCCCACGACCGCGGAAGAGGCATAGCGTTCCTGCTGGAGTGCGTCAATAAGATCGTTGACTTTGGTTGAGAAGGCTGCGAGGTCCCGCACCCGGTTGCTTGTGTCGACGCTCTCAAGGTCGGCGCGCACCTGGAGGGCGCTAAAAACGGCCAACGCCACCAGCGGGAGGATGAGAATGGCTACCAACTTGGAGCGGATTGGCCAGTTCTGGAGCATCCGATCCTCTCCTTCGACGCAGTGTCCTGACGCCTTGTCGGGGCGAGCGTTCTGGTTCGGCGTTCCGTGTGCCGGCTTACACCTCGATCCACGGCGAAGACCGTGGCCGCGGCTCTTTCCCCCTGGGCGGGACAACTGTACCCGGGCTATTAAGTCCTCTCTGAACAGGGGTATAGGGGGGCGGGGAACGGGCTCGAATCGGATCAATAGGCGATCATCGGTTGGCCGTCCGGTCATGCTCGGGCAGCCCGCCGGTCGGCTCCGGGATAGGCGCGGATGATATTCGCGACGGATTGCGCGGCCCGATGATCGACGTTCGTTGTTGTGACTGGCGAGCTGTGAAAAGGTTAGTCGTGGACAGGTGGGTGTTTACGGATTGTGGGTCGGTAGACGGCCGAGTTGAAAGACAGCGGACATCGAGTCGCGCCGGGAATGGTCCGGAATCTGTCCCCGAACTGTCCCGGTCGGCCGCGGTCGGCGGGCCGGGGGCGAGAAAGTGCAACAGCCAGGTGTCGTTCGGACCACTACCTGGTGCCAGTCACCGGGAAATCAGCGCCACGGCTACCGGTGAGCGGTGGGGTCGGCGTTGATAGTGTCGGGACAGGCACTACCGGTCAGGTGCCCGCCATGCGTCGATCATTCCGACGGGGTGGGGCGGGCCCCGGCCCGGGCGGTCACGTGGGCGCCGTTGGGCACCGCACGCACCTCGCCGGCCGTCCGGACGAGGGGAAACACGGCGAAGTAATAGGTGGCCCCATCCTGCGGGTCCCGCAGGTGCCAGCCACCTCTGATCTCCAGGCTGCTGTTGGTGATCTTCGCGCGCCGGGCGGCCGGATCGTCCGGCCCGGTGGGGGTGGTGTCGTGCCGCCACAGCACGCGGGCTTCGGTGATGCCCGGCGGCATCTGGAACGTCAGGGTGATCGTGTTGCCCTGGTCCACGGCCCGCAGCGCCCGGATGTGCGGCCCCGGCCGGTGCCGGATGGAACGGCCGACGACCGCCCTGTCCTCGGCGATGCTGACCGGTGTGTACACCGTCGGGCCGGCTGTCGGGTCGGCCGCCGGGTCGGCTGTCCGGTCGGGCGCCGCGGTGTCGACCAGCCGCCCACGCCGGCTGGAGCCGACCAGGCGTTCCCGTCCCCGCAGGGACGCGGTGGACAGCTCGTGATCAACAGGGCCGAACGGTTCCGGCTCCGCCGCCGGTCGCGGGCCGTGCTCGTGGCCCGCCGGGTCACCTCCGGGGGCCTCCGGCGCGGACACCCCTGTCTCGGCGCCCGCTACCGCCACCGGATCCGGCGGTGCCTCGGTGGCATAGATCCGGACCAGCGCGCCGGGTACCGTCGTCCACCGCAGGACCGTCGTCCCGCCGCTGTCGTTCACCTCGAGGTCCAGAACGGGCCGGGGCCGCCTGACCACGGTCACGACCACCTCCACCCCGCTGGTGTGGGCCAGCGCGCCAAAGGGATCCGGATAGGACACCCGCACCCGGTACCGGTAGGTCGCCCCGGTCTGCACGCCGCGGTCGACATGCTGTCCGCCGGTGGCGCGGAAGCGGCGGGCGGCCCCCCGGAACGGCGACGACTCGTCGAAGGTCCGCTCGATCAGCACGTCGTCGTAGCCCGCGTCGAGCCGCCAGGACAGTGCCACACCGTCGCCGTCCATGTGGGCGCGCAGGCTGGTGACCTCCGGGACGATCACCAGCGGTGGGGTACGGACCGGTTTCGACCGTCTGCCGCCAGCTGTCGACATCACCTCGTGCCAGACCGTCACCCCCCGGGGCACGCCCGCGTCGGACAGCTCGGTCGAACCGGTCGTGCCCAGGCTGCGCTCGAAGCGCCCGCCCGGCGCGCTCGGGTCGGCGACCACCCGCAGGACACGGAAGGCGACCGGCCCCGCCGAGCGCGGCGGGGTCCATCGCAGGAGCACCGCGCCGTTGTCCTCCCTGGCGGTGAGGTTGGACGGCGGTGCGAGCGCGCCGGACTCGCTGGTCCCGCCGGGGCCGCTGGCATCAGCGATGTGGCCGTCGTCGACGCCGGCAGTACCGCCACCACCACCGGTGCCGCCGGTGCCCTCGTCGACGACGGTGCTGCCCCCGTCGACAACGGTGCTGCCGCTGTCGGGGATGGTGCCGAAGGAATAGCGGGTACCGATGTCGTCACGGCGGACGATCCGCGAGTGTCCGCCAGCTTGCGTCTGCGTCCCGGCCCGTGCCGAGGTGGCTGGCGCGCTGCCCGGCCGTGCCGTGGCGATGTCCGCCAGCAGCTGGCGCGCCTGCCGCGCGGTCATGCGCGCACGTGGGTCCTTCTCGAGCAGACCGATGAGGACGTCGACCAGCGGGCCGGCCAGCCTGGTCGGCGTCGGCGGTTGGAACAGGATCGCCGCCACCATCGCCGCGAAGGTCTCCCGGTAGAACGGCGGCCTGCCCTCCACCGCGAAGTAGAGGGTCGCGCCGAGGCCGAACAGGTCGGCCTCCGGGGTGGCGGGGTCACCGTTGAGCCGTTCCGGTGACATGTACGAGGGCGTGCCGAGCACCCCGGTGACGGTGAGGGCGGAGTCGCTGTCCCGGGTGGCGATACCGAAGTCCGTCAGCACCACCCGGCCGTCCGTGCCGATCAGCACGTTCGAGGGTTTCACGTCCCGGTGCAGGATGCCGAAGGCATGGGCGGCCTCCAGCGCGTCGCTGATCGCGACCCCGACGCGGGCCACCTCGGCGACCGGTAACGGGCCATGGCCGCGGACCAGTTGGAGCAGCGACTGGGACGGCACGAGCTCCATCACGATCCATGGCAGGCCGTTCTCGACGACGACGTCGAGGATGGTCACCACGTGCTGGTGGCCGCGCAGCCTCGCGGCGTGCCGGGCCTCCCGCAGCGCCCGCTCGACCCGGTCGGCGCGTTCGGACGGGTCGAGACCGTCCTCGAGGTCGATTTCCTTGAGCGCGGCGTCGGTCAGCAGCACCTCGTCGAAGGCGCGCCAGACCGTGCCCATTCCGCCGGCACCAAGCCGTTCGATGAGCCGGTACCGGCCGGCCACAAGGCGGTTCACCTCTGGAGCGGCAGCCACGTCGCCCCCTCCGTGATGTTTTCGTACCGCGTTCTCCCAGTGCAGCATGCCACTTGGGCCGGGGGCCGGTGCCCGTGGCGTCGTCGGGCCGTCAGGTGTTCCGAGGCCGCCGGTCGGAAAGCCGGGCTGGAAAGCCCGGCCGGTGGGCCCGACAGGTGTCCCCGGGTGGCGGCGCGGCGGTGGGGTGGTGCTTTAGTGGTCGGCAAACCGGCGCCGGCGGCCCAACCGCCATGGCCGCCGCTGTGGCCGCCGCTGTTGTTACCACACAATGGTGACTATTTGTCATTGCTACTGCCCGTACTGTGACTGTTCATGCTGTAACTGGAGGTATCGATGGGCCGGGCCGGAATGCTGCCGCGACGTCGGACAGCGGCGGCCGGTGCCGTGGGTCTGGCACTCCTGCTCGGCGGGTGCGGCGGGTCTGCCTCCGATGACGTGGCCGTCACCGTCCCGGAGGCGTCGGTGACCGGTGCCGGTGCCGGTGCTGGTGCGCTGCCGATCGACCTGCCGACCGACCTCGTGCTGCCGAGCCAGACGGCGGCGTCCGCGCAGCCCACCCCTGTCGTGACGACCGGTGTCGGGGCGCTGCGGGGGACGCTCGTTCCCAAGCACTTCCCGTTCCCGAAGGATGCGACTCCCCGGCTCGTCAGCGCCGAGGCGCAGGCGACGACGGTCGCGCTGAGTGGTGTGGCCGCCGACGACGCCATCCGGTACTACCGGCAGTCGATGCCTTCCGCCGGCTACACGTTCCAGCAACAGAACATCGCCGACGGGCAGACGACGCTCACCTATACCGGCTACGGCCAGCGGGTCCAGGTGAACGCCGGCGGCTCCCAGGAGGTCACGCTCGTCTTCACCGGCGGGTAGGGCGCGTGTGCCACGTCCGCAGCGGTATGTAGTCCCGCTGGAAGGAATCAGGGTCGGGGCTGGAGCCGGGCCCGACGGCGGGAGCGGCCGCGGCCACGGCGTCCCGATGGGCAGCCCGGGCCGTCGCAAAGGCAGCGATCATGGGTACGCAGGCGAGGACCGTCCACGGCGCCCACCCGCCAGGCGGCGACCATGCCGGGTGCCGCAGGAAGAACCACAGCGGCCCGTCCGGGCCGACCGCGTACCGGTGGCTGTTGGTCAGCCATGCGGCGAACTGACCGGCCCCGCTCACCGCGATGACGCCAGCGGCGGCCACGGCGGCGCGGGCGGACAGGCGCGCGGGCAACCGGTCGGCCAACACCTCCACGGACAGCAACGGCAGCATCACCAGCGCCGGCAGGATGTACCGGCCCTGCATGCCGAACCCGTTCTGGATGAACACCGCCGCGGCGAGCAGCTCGTACAGGACGACGACCACCAGCAGGCCCCCGGCCAGCAGCGCGCGGTCCCGCCACCGGCCGACCACGAACGCCGCGAGGAACAGCCCACCGGCCAGCAGAGTCCACAGCCCGTACAGGGCCGTCGGCAGCGGGACGGACTGCCAGCCGAAGACCCCGATCGTCTGACGCATCGACTCGGCGGCGGTTTCGGTGGCGATCACCAGCCCGTGGCCCAACCTGCCCCACAGGACGGGGGTACGCAGCGACAGCGCCTGCGTCCAGAGCACCGACCCGGCAAGCCCCAGCATGACGATCGCCGCCGCGGCGGCCGCGGGCCGGCCGCCCCCGCGGAGGCGATGCCACGCTGTGCGTGGGGAGAGACGGCCGACCCCGAGGGCGGCCGCGAGCACGATCCACAGCGGCGCCATGGGACGGCTGAGCGCCGTCACGCCCATGACGACGCCCGCGACCCACCAGACCCGGGCCGGCGGCTGTTCCTCCCGGGACAGCCGCAGCGCCGCCGCGGCACAGGCCAGCGCGCCGGTGAGCTCGGTACCGCTGGCGCCGACCTGGGAGCCAAGAAAGATCACCATTGGGGTGACCGCGACCGCGGTCCCGGCCAGCACCAAGGGGCGCCGGCCAGGCCGCCCCTGGTCCCCCAGTAGGAGCCAGGTGGCGGCGGCCAGCAGTGCCGCCGAGATGAGCGCCGAACCGAACCGGGCGAACACGTAGCCGGAGCGGACCGACCAGGCCGCCCGCGTGAGCACACCCTCGGAGATGTACACCAGCGGCGGATACGCGCCCACGATGCTTTCGGCCCGACCGGGCGGGACCGCGAGGGGCTGACGCAGGCAGGCCGCGGACACCGTTGCCTGCAGAGCGGCGCAGGGCGGGTTGGTTGTGATCCGTAGCTCCGGCGGCAGTTCGAAGCCGCGGTAGGCGTTGCGGACCTGGCGTAGTGAATCCTCGCTGAACACTCCGAAGGAGCGCAGCCTGGCGAGCGGGACGGGCTCGCCCAGTACCTGCCCGTGCCCGGCAGCCACCGCTTTCGCGTAGTGGCTTGGCTCGTCCGGCGCGGTTCCCAGCGGGTTTGTCAGTGTCCACAGGAAGATCCAGCCGGTCAGCGCGGCGAGCAGGAGAGCGGGCGCGCCGAGTTTCCATGGCCAAGACCACAGTGGTCTTTTCATAGGACGCGCACATTACCAGGGGCACGCTCCGTGAACGGCACGCGAATTTCTCCCTCGCCCGACCCCGGGAATGCTCATAGCGTGGAGTATCCGCCTGGTTTCTTTATGTGAATATCGATAGTGCTGTCGATGCTGTCCAGCGCGCGCCTAGTCGATGAGCCGGCGGCGCATGGAGCGGACCGCGAGCAGCCACATGATCCCCGCGAACACCCCCAGCGCCCCCAGATGCCCCAGGTCGGTGAGCGGAGCGAACCCGAATGCCGCGTCACGCACCAGCTCCACGCAGTGGTAGAGCGGGTTGGCCCAGCTGAGAGCCCGCGCCCAGCCCGGCAACTCACTCACCGGGAAGAACGTGCCCGCGACGAGGAACAGCGGGGTCAGCACCCCTGAGATGATGTAGCTGAAGCTGTCGATGGACGGCACCAGCGCGGACGTCCATATCCCGAACAGGCCGAAGCCGAGCCCGGTGAGGAACCCGACGAACGGGATCACGAGCATTCCGGGCGTCGGATCCAGGCCGAACGCGATCGCCACGAGCAACGGCGCGCATCCGTAGACCCCGGCCTTGGCGGCGATCCACAGCGCCTCCCCGAGGACGATCTCGGGTACGTCGACGGGAGCGGCCAGGACGGCTCCGTAGAGCTTCTGGTAGGTCCGCCGGACGAACGTCTGGAACATGCTGGCGAAGGCTGAGGCGAACAGCACCGCGCTCGCCACCACGCCGGTGCCGAGGAACTCCACGTACCGATAGCCGGCCACCACGGACACCAACGAGCCGAACCCCCAGCCGAAGGCCAGCAGGTAGATCGTCGGCTCCACCACGGCGGAGAAGCTGGTGGACGGCCAGTAGCGCCGGAACAGGGTGATGTCGTGCGTGATCACTCCGGCCAGGGCAGCAGGTTCGACCCACCGCAGCCGGCGCGTCTCGCCCGTCCCGCCCGTTGTGTTTGCCCCGGCTGTGTTTGCCCCGGCATCGTCCGTGGTGCTCATTCGACCCTTTCCCCGGTGAGAGCGACGAACACGTCCTCCAGCGTCGCCGCGCGTCGGACCCCGATCCCGAGCCGGTCGTCCAGTTCGGCAGGCATGTTCTCGGCGCGCAGCACGGACACGGACGGCCCGGTCCGGCGGGTGGTGAAGCCCGCCGCCTCCGCCCGCGCCGCGATCTCGGCCAGCTTCGGCGGCGGGCCGTAGTACTCCGCCGCGGTCCTCCCGGCGTGCGCGTCGATGAGACGGGCGGGCGTATCCCGTGCGATCACCCGGCCGCGCGACATGATGGCGACGTCCTGGGCGAGCCGCTCCGCCTCCTCGATGTAGTGGGTCGACATCAGCACGGTCACGCCGTCCGCGCCGAGCCCGGCGATCAGGCTCCACAGCTCCTGGCGGACCTGTGGGTCGAGCCCGACGGTTGGCTCGTCGAGCAGGACGAGCCGGGGGCGGTGCACGAGCGCCCTGGCGATCAGCAGCCGTCGTCGCATGCCACCGGAGAGTTTCTCGGTCACCGTGTCGGCCCGGTCGTTCAGCCGCGCCAGCGCGAGGGCCTGCTCGACCGCGGCCCGGCGCCGGCGGGCGGGTACCCGGTACAGCCGGGCGAACACGGCGAGGTTCTGCCGGGCGGTCAGCTCCGTATCGAGGTTGTCCTCCTGCGGTACCACTCCCATTGCGGCTCTGGCCTGCTTCGACGCGCGCGGCACGTCGTACCCGAGGACGTTGATCCGGCCGGTGTCGGCGATCGACTGAGCGGTCAGCATCCGCATCGTGGTGGACTTGCCCGCGCCGTTGGGCCCGAGCAGGCCTAGGCACACGCCGACGGGGACGTCGAGGTCGAGGCCGTCGACCGCGGCCACCTCCCCGTACCTTTTCACCACATTTCTCATCGAGATCGCGGATTCGCCCGGCTGATCCCCGGGCCCGGTGGTCGTGGCCAGGGTCTCCGTACGAGGCAGGGGCATACCGTGGACCATAGGTCGGACGCGCTCGGTTCTCATCTGATTTTTCGTCGGCGGATGCCGGGCGGCCGGCCGGAATTCCGCTCCGGGGCGCCGCGCGTGTTTTCTGGACGCCGCACCCAGGTGGCGACCGTATGCCGTAGTCGTCGCCGTCGGGCGCCGTGTGGCCACACCCGTGGCACCCGGCGCCGGATGCCCGGCGGAACATGCCGCAGCCGGGCTCGAAAGGACCCCGTGGAGCAGGCTCTCACCGCTGGTTCCTGCGCTACATTGATGGCCGCCGTCATCCGCTCGTCGGTACCGGGAGGTCAATGTGCTCAGGCACACCAACAAGTTCGACGCATCACTCTCCGAGATATCGGAATCGCTGCTCGCGCCATTGTCGGAGCAGCCACGGAACTGGTTGCTCGGGCGGGCTCTCGACGAGCTCGTATCCGACCTGACGGCGCTGGACGCGGCAGCCGAGAACATGGTTTCCGGCGCCCCCCGGCCGGATATCGTGGAACCGATCGACGCCGCGGCTCCCACGATTGTCAACGGTTCGCTGCTCGTCTCCGGCCAGCAGGTCATGCAGACCTGGGAGAAGCCGCTGATGAAGGCCATGGCCGATCAGGTCTCCGGCCCCGGCCGTTCGGTCCTGGAGATCGGTTTCGGCCTGGGTATCTCCGCTGGCTACATCCAGGAGTACCGGCCCGCGCGCCACACGATCGTGGAGGCGAATCCGCAGGTGTTCGAGACGGCCGTGGAGTGGAGCCGTGCGCCCGGCCACGAGAACACGGAGATCGTGTTCGGCAGATGGCAGGACACCATCGACTCCCTCGGACGGTTCGACGGTATCTTCTTCGACACCTACCCGTTGGACGAGAATGAGTTCGCGTCCCATTTCCTGGGCGGCTCGACCTATGCCGAGCACTTCTTCCCGACGGCTGCCGAACATCTTACCGAGGGCGGTTCTTTCACTTATTACTCGAACGAGATCGACTCCATTTCCCGGCGCCATCAGCGGTCCCTCCTGCGCTATTTCCGGACCATCCGCATGCAGGTCGTGGACGGGCTGCGGCCACCGCCGGACTGCAGCTACTGGTGGGCCCCGTCCATGGTGGTCGTCACCGCCTCGGAGTCGCGTTACTGAGCATTCCGGAGCCGCGCTGGGTATCCGGGTCGCCGGCATCCGGAGTCACTGGCCGCCTGGAGTTACCAGGCATCCGGGGCCGGGCCGGGCCGGGGCCGCCGGGCATCCGCGGCAGCTGGGAACGCGAAGCCGCGCCCCGGGTGGCCGTGTCGCCAGGGGCGGCCATGCGGTCGTCAGGAACGGCCCGTGGCCGCGTCCCGCAAGCTGCCCCGCAAGCCGGTGTGCGGTGTGCGGTGTGCGGTGTGTCGGCTGCGTCCCATGCCTGCCATGACCGGTGGCTCATCGCGGGTGTCACGGACAAGATGCTTGTGGGGGCCGCTGCCGGGATACTGACCAAGCTGCCCGCGTGACCGGGCCGGCTACGCCAACGGGAGACAAGCAGCCGACGGGAGACAAGCCAGATGCCTCGTAACCCGAGGGACTTCTTCGCCCCGCTCGCGGTGGGAGCGCCGGCGCCCCTGCGAGAGCTCCCACGAGCCCCCTCCCGCGTGATCCACTTCTTCGACCCGAGCAACACGAAGATGGCCTCGAAGGTCCCGGACATCCTGCCCCGCATCGACGTGATCCTGGGCAACCTCGAGGACGGCGTCCGGGCCGACAGCAAGATCGAAGCCCGTGAGGGGCTGGTGAAGCTCGCCACAGCGACGGAGTTCGGCGACACCCAGCTGTGGACGCGGGTGAACAGTCTCGACTCGCCATGGGGCCTCGACGACCTGCTGACCCTCGTCCCGGCCATCGGCCACAAGCTGGACGTCATCATGGTGCCCAAGGTCGAGGGGCCGGAGGACATCCACTATGTCGACCGGCTGCTCGCCCAGCTTGAGGCGAAGGCGGGGCTGACCCGCCCGCTGCTCGTCCACGCGATCCTGGAGACCGCGCGCGGTGTCGCCAACGTCGAGGAGATCGGCGCGGCGAGCCCCCGCATGCAGGGTCTGTCGCTCGGGCCCGCGGACCTGGCCGCCGACCGGCGGATGAAGACGACCCGGGTCGGCGGCGGCCACCCCGGATATCTCGTCCGGGCCGACCCGTCCCCGACCGACCCGGACGCGCCGCGCCCGAGCTACCAGCAGGATCTGTGGCACTACACCCTCGCCCGGATGGTGGACGCCTGCGTGGCGAACGGCATCCTGCCGTACTACGGGCCGTTCGGCGACATCAAGGATGTCGTGGCCTGCGAGGACCAGTTCCGTAACGCCTTCCTGCTCGGCTGCGTCGGCGCGTGGAGCCTGCATCCGGTGCAGATCGACATCGCGAAGCGGGTCTTCAGCCCGGAACCGGCCGAGGTCACCTGGGCCCGGCGGGTCATCGAGACGATGGGGGACGGAACCGGAGCGGTGATGGTCGACGGAAAGATGCAGGACGACGCCTCGGTCAAGCAGTGCAGAGTGGTCCTGGACCTGGCCCGGACCCTTGCCGTGCGCGATCCACGGCTGGCCGAGGCGTACGGTTTCACCGACGCCGCCCCGGCCGACGCAGCTCCAGCCGACGCCGCCGAGCAGGTGGCGGCCCGATGAGCGGCGTGAACGGTGACCTGACGACCCGCTCGGCCGACTCGGCCGCCTACCGCCCGCGCCGGTCGGTCCTGTACATGCCCGCCGCGAACGAGCGGGCGCTGGAGAAGGCCAGAAGCATCCCCGCGGACGCGCTCATCCTCGACCTTGAGGACGCCGTCGCCCCGGACGCCAAGGACGCCGCCCGGGAGCGGGCCGGCGCGAAGGTCGCGGACGGGGTCTATGGCAGCCGCGAGGTGACCATCCGGGTCAACGCGCTGGACACCCGCTGGCACGCCGACGACCTGCGCGCGGCGGCCCAGGCCGGCCCGGACGCGGTGGTCGTGCCGAAGGTCGGTTCCGCGCGGGACGTGCACGCGGTCGAGAAGGGTCTGGAGGCAGCCGGCGCGCCGGATCACACCCGGATCTGGGCGATGGTCGAAACCCCGGTCGCGATGCTGCACATCGAGGAGATCGCGCGTTCCTCGCAGCGCCTCGCCGTCTTCGTCATGGGCACGAACGACCTGGCCAACGAGCTGCACGCCGAGCACGTGCCGGGCCGGGCGCCGCTGCTGACCGGGCTCGGGCTGTGCCTGCTCGCCGCCAGGGCCGCCGGTATCGCCATCCTGGACGGGGTGTTCAACAACATCCGTGATCTTGACGGCTTCGAGGCGGAGTGCGTTCAGGGCCGGCAGCTGGGCTTCGACGGCAAGACGCTGATCCATCCTGGCCAGGTCGAGCCCTGCAACCGGGTGTTCGCGCCCACCGAGGCCCAGGTCGAGGAGTCCAGGAACATCCTCGCGGCCTGGGAGGAGGCGCTGGCCTCCGGCCGCGGCGTCGCCACGGTGAACGGCCGGATGATCGAGAACCTGCACGTCCGCAACGCGCAGCGCATCCTCGCCGTCAGCGAAGCGATCACCACCCTGGAACGCGAAACCTCCTCCCCAGCACCCCCCGGATAACCACCCCGCGCCCCGCCGTCTGCCGCATCGTGCTACCGCTCTCTGCCGCGCCCACCCGTCCGCGGGATACGACCGAGCCGCGAGAGCCGTCAGCGGATCTGCTGTTGTAACCGCTGAAGGTCGCCGTGGACCCGGGTGCGGATGTGTCGGATCAGGGCCAGCAGGTCCGGGCAGTAGACGGACGGGTTGCGGAAGCCTGCTCCCGCGCGATAGCGATGGGGATAGTAACCACCGCCGCAGACGTCCCGGACGGTGCAGCCCTGGCAGGTGTCGGCGAGCGCGGCAAGGCCGATCTGCCGGGCCACGATGGCCGGGTGCGCCAACGCGGCGTCGAAGGAGTGGTCGGTTATGTGCAGCCCGGTTGCCGCGGCGTCCGGGTAGGTGGATTTCAGGGTGTCGACCTGCTCGATGGCTCCGTCGGTCTCGATGACGAGCAGAGTAGCGGCGGTGAGGCCGATTGCCTCGCTGTGGCTGGCGCCACCCAGCACGAGAGCCAGGATTTCGCCGAACAGGCGGATGTTGGTTTCCTGGCTGGCCGCCGAATACCATCGGTCGAACAACGGGACAAGCCAGTCGGAATACGGGGTCGACTGGCTGTCGCCGGCCCGCTGAGGCGGTGGGTCGGTCCAGTTGCCGTGTGGCAGCAGGAAGTCAATCATCGGTGGGTTGAACTCGAGAAGCTCCTCGTAGGCGACAAGCGGATCCGTGTCGAGGTCGATGGTGCACAGCAGTCCCGTGAACAGCTCGCGATAGGGTTCGGTACCCAACAGTCGCAGCGCGCGGGCGACCTCCCGGTGGCTTCCTCTGCCGTTCGGGTGACGGCGGTGACGGTCGTGTGCCTCTCGGGTGCCGTCCAGGCTGACGCCAACACCTATCTGGTGTTCGAGGAATACTTGGAGGAGGTCCTCGTTCAGCAGGACGGCGTTGGTCTGTACGCCGAATTCGACGACTGTGCTGACTGGAAGGGCCTCGCGCAACGTGGTTGCCAGGTAGGAGATGAACTCCCTGCCGGCGAGCAACGGCTCACCACCGTGCAGGATGACGTGTATCAGCGGGAGATGGTGGCTGCTGGCATGTTCGGCGATGCGGTCGATGGCGCTGGCAGCCGTCGACCGGGACATGGTGACCGGCTGGGAGTGCCAGGTCTGATCCGCCATCTGGTAGACGTAGCAGTAGTCGCAGGTAAGGTTGCAACGGCTGTGTACTTTAAGAACAAACTGCCTGAAAGGTACAGGCTGCCAGTCGGTATTCCGAAGCGCTGACACGTCCAGAATGTTTCCGGACCACTCTCCGGGACGATCCTGGTGGCCGTGTCCAGCCATTACAGGTGCGGCAGCGGACCTCTGTTGCTGTGCCTTCTGGTGGGGTCCGAGCTGAAGCTGTTGAAGCCCGCGATGGCGGTGTGTGGGTCCGTGGTTTCGCGTAGGACGCGCCGCAGGGCGTGTCTCAGAGCCGAGTCGTCGAGCGTCGTGAGCCGGGAAAGATCGGTTCTGGGCGGATCGACGGGGCCTGGCTCGGCGTGGAGTGCGTCGCTCATCCGGCATCCTCCTCAATCGGTGCACCTGGCGCACCAATCTAACGTAGTCAGAAGATTGCCGGGACGGATTCGTCGGAACGCGGACGGGGTTACGGCTGGCTGGGCTCTCAAACGGAGACGTCGCCAGGCTGCGGCCCGGTGGCTGGCAGGAACGCCTCCACGCAGGTGGCGCCGGCGGGTCCCGCGATGGCTTCGTGGCGGGTGTTCGCGGGCAGGTCGAGCCGGTCGCCTGGGCGCATCGGCCAGTCGGTTCCACCCACCCGAAAAATGATCTTTCCGTTGACGCAGAACAGCACCTTGTGCTGGGCGTGGGTGTGCTCGTCAAAGATCTCGCCCGGCCCGGCGGACCAGCGGTACGGGCGCAGCCCCTGCCGGACAAGCGTTGCCTCGACATCATGGGGGAGAGCCGTACCAGCGGTAACGGACACGTGCATGAATTGACGGTATCGCGTATTGAGTAACTGGAAGGGGCTGCGGCATGGGTTCGGCGGCCGCGAATGGGGAACCTGGTTGATAGCACTCCGGCCTGTCGGTTTAAGATGCGACCGTGGCGCACATCGTTCAGGGCTTCCAGTATCGGCCGGTCCGCAACACCGCCGGTGACACGATCCGTCCGATCGGCCTCGTTCTGCACGTCGCACAGGGTAACGGTTCCCAGTTCAACTGGTTCAACGATCCGCGATCTCAGGTGTCGTCGAACTTATGGGCGGGCAAGGCCGGGCAGCGTGAGCAGTACGTGCCCTCGGATGTCCGGGCGTGGGCGCAGCTCGCGGGGAACGGCACCTACAACTCGATCGAAACCGAGGGCTTCGACACCGAGGCGCTGACCCCCGAGCAGATCGAGAGCGTGGCCGTCGCCTACGCCGACGGGGTGCACGCCTTCGGTTGGGCACTGGCAGTGACGGATACCCCCGGCCAGTCCGGGCTGATCACTCATGGCGCAGGCAATCTTGCCTGGGGTAATCATCCGGGCTGCCCGGGGGCCATCCGAGCCGGTCAGCGTCAGCAGATCGTCGTGCGGGCAGCGCAGATCGTCGGCGGCTCGGCGTCGCCCACGCAGCCCAAGGTGGTGGCCCTGCAACACGCGGTGCATGTGGCCGCGGACGGTGTCTGGGGGCCGGCCACCGACGCGGCGCTGGCCGCGGTCCGGGCCAACCAGCACACCCGCGCCGAGCAGGCCGCGGTCGGCGCGACCGTCGACGGCGCCTGGGGCCCCCGGTCGCAGGCCGCGTACGTCGCGACGGTGCGGACGATCCAGTCCATCCTCGAAGTGGGCGTGGACGGTGTCTGGGGCCCGGTCACCGACCGGGCGTTCGTTGCTGCTCGTAATTCCTATTTCACCGGCTGATCCCAGTCGGCCGATTGGTCCCATTCGGTGACGAGCGCGTCCCAGGTACGGTAACGGGCCACCGAGTAAGCGGAGGACACCACACCGTCGGGGTCGACAACGGCCACCGGATAGCCAAGCTGGGCCCGGTACCCGCGTTCGCTGACGACAAGACGGCCGCCGAGGCGGGCCGCGCCGACGACGATCGGCCGGGACGTCCACCTCGGGGTGGCCGCGGCGGCGAGCTCCCGCGCCGACAGCCAGCCGTACAACCCGCAGGCACAGGCCTCGCCCGGCATCCGCGGATGCGGCGTCAAAGACGCCGCCAAAGACGCCGAGGAGGGCTGGCCGCCGAAGTCGTCCCGTACGCCGCGCAGGCAGAGCGCCCTGGTCAGGCCGTCGGGATACCACAGCAGCAGGTCGGTCGGGAACGGCGACCACGGCGTCCACGCCGGGCGCAGCCGGCCCGCGCCGTCCACCGCCCACTGGCGCCAGCCGATGACGCTCACCTGCCGGCCGGCACCGGCTCGGTCTCGGCCGGTTCAGTCGGTTCGGGCAGTGTCAACGGTTCCTGCTCCGGCCAGGAGATCGGTTCGTCCTCGACGATCCGCAGCGGCTCACCCACATTTGACATACATCAACGTTCCCTCGCCCCGCCGCGCCGGTCAATTCCCCACCGTCCCCGCCGGTCTCTCAACCCAGGCGCAGGATCTGTAGGCCGTGGTCGGCCAGGAGCGCTGGCAGGTGGCGGACGGTCGCGATGGCCTTGGCGCGCTGGTCGTCCGGGAGATCCAGCCAGTCGACCAGCAGGTTGTGCCGTCGGCGGCTGTCGTCGCGGACCGGGGCGAACGTCCAGCCCTGACCGCGCCGTTCCGCGCACCAGCGTTCGTGCTCGTGCCGGGCGAGCAGATCGATCTCGGCCGGGGTGAAGGAGAAGTCCGTCGGCGGGTCGGTCATCGGGACGACGACCGCGCTGATCTTTCCCAGTTTCACGCCGATGTCCTCGGCCTGCCGGTAGTTCGCCGCCCGCAGGTCGTCGCGGAGGTCGTCCCAGAGATCCATGGGCTCGGCGCTGCCGATGGTGCGTCCTTTTGCCTGCTCGTCGATGAGATACTGCTCGTGGATGGCGCGGGCCAGGACCGTCAACGTGTCGTTGCGCAGCTCGTCGGGCTCCGCCGCCTCGTCGGTGATCGCGAAGATCCGTACCTCGCCCGGCGCGGAGTCGAGCAGCCGGGGGTTGAGCAGGTCGCCGAGGGCCGTCCGCTGCCCTGTACACACAGTAACGATCTGGCCGACGTCCACGGTGTTGCGGGTGGTGTTCAACGCTCGGGGCAGGACGGTGTCCTCGTTCTGGTCGCACAGCACCAGGTGCCGGATGCCGAGCGTGCCCGCGTCGCCCGACGCGCCCGCTGACGGGGGCTCGGGCAGGACGGTCCCGAGATCGACGGTCGTCGCGGGCTCGTCCCTGACACGGGGGGCACAGTGCGCCGCGACCGGTGGGTAGCGCGTGCGCAGTTCGGCGAGCTGCGCTGACGCGTGCGTGTCCACCAGCACCAGCGGTAACGGAGGGGCACCGCTGCGGACCCGCCACAGCCGGGCCAGCGCGACGATCAGTGCGCGCCCGAACGGGCCGAGCCCGACGACCGCCACCGAGGGCAGCGGGTCGCCGGTACCGAGATGGGGCTCGAGAATGTGGGTGGCGAGCTTGCGGGCGGCGATTTCCTCCGGGGTGAAGAAATCCAGCCGGAAACCCGATCCCGCGGAGAGCCCGAGCCGGCGTGCCTTCAGCGCGAGCGCGAGCTCACCGTCGCTGATACGCGCATAGCAGGCGAGTGGTTCGGGATGGTCGCCTTCCTCGCCGGTGAGCGCGGCCACGGCCGCCACCACGGCCGCGTTGGCGGCGTTGTCCGCGAGGCACGCGTACACGGTCGTGGCCCTGGGCACACCGGCGGCGCGCAGCGTCGCCGGTTTCCAGGCGTCACCGACCACGACGAGACCCTGGGCATGCTGGTCGGCGTCGCCGGTGACGCGGATCACCGTGGTGCCGGCGGCGCGCAGCGCGGTGGTGATGGTCAGGGCGAACGGGTCGTCGCCGACGACGACAGCGTGCTCCTGGGCCCGCCGCGCCGCGCGCCGGTGACGCCGGTCGACGAGGATGTTCCACACCGACGCCGTCACGCCGTATGCGGTGGCGAACGGTGCCAGGAACCGGGCGACCTCCAGCGGCAGTGGGAAAGGGCCGCCGTCCTGTAGCGGTTCGGAAGCCAGCAGAAAGAGCTGCGCGTCGAAGTAGGCGATGTCGGCTGCCGGGTAGCGGCAGGCCCGGGTGTCCGGCGGGGGGCACCGCGAGTCGGGCTGGTCGAGCTGGGTCAGGCCCCACGCACCCAGGAAGGCCGCCACCAGAAAAAGCACCGCGAACATCAGCCACAGGGCCCGGCCGCCGCCGGCCCGTTCGTCCGGAATCCCTGTCACGTCGTTGTTCCCGCTCCCGTGTCGGCGCGGCCCGTACCGGTGTCACCGTCGTTGTTCTCCAACGCGGTTCCATCGGATTCACACGTCTCACCGGATTCTTGCATCGCGGGCGATCGGGAGCGGGATCCGCCCGGGGCTCACCGCCCGCGCCGGCCATCAATCCACCGGACACGGCCGCGAGAAGATCGTCTAGCTGGAACGGAGCGTCTAGAAAAGATCGACGTAGTCGGTGAGGATGTCGCCGAAGACTCCGGCATCGCCGTTGCGGTTCCAGAAGGCGGTGGCGGCCTGCACCGTCGTTGCCCCGGCGCGCAGGAAGTCGGCGATGTCACGGCCGCGGGACACCCCGCCCACGCCGATCAGCTCTACCGTCTCCGGCAGCAGCCGTCGCAGCTGGCGTACCTGGCCGAGTGCCACGGGCCGCAGCGCGGCACCCGCGAGCCCGGCCAGTTCGACGTCGATCACCGGCCGGTTCGCCTCGTCCAGGGCAAAGGCGTTCGGGAAGGTGTTGACCGCGCAGACGAACCGCGGGCCCCGCGGTGTGCCGGACAGTCTCGCCACCAGGTCCGCCAGCGCGGCCAACCCGGCCGGGTCCGAGAACGGGGAGATCTTTATGCCGAAGGGCGGCGGCTGGCGATCTTCGCCGCCACCGGTGGCGGTGGACGCGGCCGCGGCGAGCGCCTGGCCCACCTGGGCGCAGATGGCCTCGGTCCGGTCGTTGTCGAAACACGCGATGCGTTTCTGCCTGCCGTCGTCCCAGACGTTCGGGCAGGCCAGGTTGAGTTCGATGATGTCGGCGCCGGCGAGTGCCACGTCATGGGCGGCGATGGCGTACTCGGCCTCGCTGAATCCGGCGATACTCACGACGAGTGGCTTACCGGCGGCATGCGCCATCGAGATCATCGCTGGCAGGTGTTCGCGGTAGTACGCAAGCCCCGGATTGGGCAGGCCGAGCGCGTTGAGTGAGAAGAAATCCCCCGGATAGTAGACGTTGCCCCCGTTTCCGGTGCGCGCCCGCAGCGTGATGGAGCCGACGACGACCGCGGACACCGCGCTGCGAGCGAGCGCGCTCACCTCGTCAAGGCTCTTGCACGTGCCCGCGGCGTTCATCAGCGGATGCTCAAGTTCGACTCCGCACAGCGCTGCCACGGCCACCCTTCCCGAGATCCGCGTTTCCGATGTGGTTCGCCTTCTCCAGGGACAGTATCGAATTCCTGTTCCTGGACGTGGTGCGCGGATCGCGGCCGCTATGTCCGATATAACCACTGTTTCATATATCGGGTGTTTTCCGCTGGGTCGGGGGTCACTTCCGGGGCGTGTCCGGGCCGGGGTCGCCTGCCGGTGCACCACACGCCCTGTTCCCGTCTGGTTTCTGTTCGCGACCATGATTCGGCGCCGGCCCACGTTTGGCCTCCCCGACGGCTGTCGAAGAAGACAGGGTCGGCCGCACCGCGCTGTGGCGGCCCGGCGCCGGTCGACGTCACCGGTACCCACCGCATCCACCGGTGCCACTGGTCGTGGGGTCCGGTGCCGGCGGCTGATACCAGGGAAACATTTCAGGGAAGATACGACCGACACGGAAAGAGGGCCGACGATGGCGACCGGCGGAACAGGATTCAGTGACGTCGTCCACGATCTTATCTCGGTGCAGTATCACGCCCTCAAAGGGGGCCGTGAATACGAACAGTACATCCGTGACGCGAATGAGGAGGGGCAGCCGGAGATAGCCGATTTCTTCCGGACCGTCCTGGAACAGGACGCCGAGCGCGCGGTCGCGTGCCATCGTTACCTGTCCCGGTTGTCCGGTCATGCGCCGGCCGGCTCGATCGTCCGCTGAGGGACCGTCGGGGGCGTGCGGGGTCGTTCGGCGCGGTAGGCCGGGCTCATCCGGGCTCCATCCGACGCCCCTGCTCGACTGCCGGACCGGAGCCCGCCTGAGAGTCCCGGTCCGGCAGCCGAGGCCCATGCGGGAGCTGGCCCGTTCGGATTTCCCGGTCCGGTGGCCGGGGCCCGTCCTCGTCCTGCTGAGAAGCGCTGGGATCAGAAGCGCACGGTCTCGACGTCCTCGCCGCCGTGCAGGGCCCGCCACAGATGGCCGAACGAGTCGTACTGCTCCCGCTTGGGGCGGGCGGCGAGCCTTTCGACAAGCTGTTCCGGCGCGTTACGGCCACGCAGCACGTAGGTGAGCTGAGCGGCTCGAGCGGGGAAGTCGTGGCGGTCGAACCACCGGGCGAGTTCGGAGCGCGCCTCGACCGCCGCGGTGGGGTCCGTGTTGGCGGCAGCCTCGCTCGCCGGCCGTTCCGGGATCACCGCAACCTGGGGCTGATCCTCGCCGGGAGGTTCCGCGGAGCGCCATTCCTCGGTGCGCGTGTCCCGCCGCGCCCGCACGATCCCGTCCACTTCCTGGGCGAGGTTGTCGTCTTTGGCGGGGCCGTGCTTGGTGCTGCCGCGCTGCATTGACATCGTCGTGCTCCTGTTGTTGATCGTGTTCCTTGGTGGTTCCTGTGGTTACCGCCGTCCCGGCCGGTGCCGACCGCTGGGCCGCGAGTCCGGCGGAAGGATGCCGGGGCCGGGCGGTGGGAGGTCAGGGCCGGGGCCGGGACCTGGCAGATCGGGCCCTGGGCCCGGGCCGGGCAGATCGGGGCCGGGGACCGGCGGGGCGGGCCCGGGGCCAGGCCGTGGGACGTCCGGGCCCGGCCTCGGCACCGGACCAGGCGTCGGTGCCGGCGTCGGTGCCGGTGCCGGATCAGCTGTCGGTATCGGTTCGGGAGACGGCGGGGGGTTGGCGGGTGCGGGCACGGGCCGGGCGGTGGACGCGCCGGATGCCGGCCGTGAGGATGCCGGTCGCGAGGAGGACAGCTTGCCGTGCGTGACAACTAAGATCATGATGTGTCCTCCGTGGGGACGAAACGATCGATGATCGGGACGTGGCGGGCGGCCGGGGCTGGTTGCCGTATCGGTCGACTCCTGCCACCTTCCACGGACACGGCATCTCGAATCGTCCAAGTACCAGAGGTCCAAGTAGCAGAGGAGGGACCCGAGGAGCCGGGGGATCGGGGCTGGCCGCGGGCGGCTCCAGGAGCGGTCCGCGGATCCCAGCCGTGAATATCACGATCATGCGTTCTCCGGTTTCGTCCGAAAGAGCGGCTGTGCGGGTGTGCCGGGCACGCTGGACGGGGAAGTGGAGAAGACGACGAGGAAGTGACGAGGAAACGAAGAAGGCGGGGAAGTGGAGAAACGGCATGCCCGCGCGGGCTCGCGAACCGACATCGCGGGCCTGTAGGGCCTGGGAAGGCGTGCGGCCTGGGAGGTGAGTCTCGATGGCGAACGTACTCAGCGTAACCAGTGTGCCACCGGTGACGGTGCGGCGGTACAGGACGATCGGGGAAGCGGCCCATGAGATGGACCTCCACGGGGTGGGCGCTCTTCTCGTCACAGACGATCGCGATCACCTGGTCGGGATTGTCACTGATCGTGATATCGTGTTGCGGGGAGTTGCCCGTGGTGTTCCGATGGAGACCTCCGTCGATCGTCTGATGACGACGGAGGTCTTCACCCTGCCCGTTGACGCGGAGCTCGACCGCGCGTACGAGGTATTTCGCGATCATGCGCTGCGGCGGCTGCCCGTCCTCGACGGCGACCGGATCGTCGGGGTCCTCTCCATCGACGACCTCCTCATCCGTGACGCGCGGCGGATCGAGGACGTCGTACGTCCCCTTGCCCGGGAGGTCATCGCCCGGCACCGCAGGACGCCGGTGGGCACGGGTGGGGCCGTCCGTGCCGGCGACGGCGCCGTCCGTGCCGACAACGGTGGCACCTACGCCGGTAGCGGTGCCGGTAGTGGCGGCACCTACGCCGACAGCGGGGTGATCGCCTCCCGCCGGCTGGTGCGGGCCCACCCCGGTGACACCCTGGTCATCCACGGGCGGACGCTGGGCCGGCCGGAGCGGTCCGGCGAGATCCTGGAGGTGCGTTCCCCCTCGGGCGATCCGCCGTTCCTGGTCAGCTGGTCCGATTCCGATCATGTCAGTTTCACCTATCCGGGCCCGGACGCGGAGGTGCGTCCACGTGCCGAGGCGGCGACCGCGGCCACGGGCGAGCGGGCTGGCAACGGCAGCCGGTAGCAGCAGGTAGGCGGCCGGAAGCTGACAGGTGGCCGGCCCGCAGCCACCGGATGCCACCTGTGACGCCCTGACAAGGCCGCCCTGATACGGAGGTGGCGGGTGCATCCCCTGTTCGCCGACCGGCCGGCGGCGGGCCGTGCCCTGGCCGGGCAGCTGGCCGTATACGCCGGTCGTGACGACGTCGTCGTCCTCGCGCTGCCACGAGGCGGTGTGCCGGTCGCCTTCGAGGTGGCGCGACGGCTGGGTGCGGGGCTGGACGTCTTCCCGGTGCGTAAGCTCGGGGCGCCCGGGCACGCCGAGCTCGCGATGGGCGCGCTGGCCGGCGGCGGGACGCTCGTCCGCAACGATCAGGTGATCTATAGCCTGGGCATCGGGGAGGAGACGATCGCCGAGGTCGTGGCCGCCGAGCGCCGTGAGCTCGCCCGCCGGGAGGATGCCTACCGCCTGGGCCGGGACGCGCTCGACGTCACCGGCCGCGTGGTCCTGCTGATCGACGATGGGATGGCCACCGGTGCCACGATGTACGCCGCCGTCGACGCCGTCCGCCAGCGCGGGCCGGCGCAGGTGGTCGTGGCTGTGCCCGTGGCTTCGGAGCAGGCGTGCCGGCAGATGCGGTTCGTCGCCGACGGTGTGCTCTGTCTGCGCACCCCGTCAACCTTCTTCTCTGTCGGCCAGTACTACGCCGATTTCTCCCAGACGACCGATGACGAGGTCCGCGAGCTTCTGCGCCGTGCCGTGACCGCTGGATGACGGCCGGGCGGTCTTCCGCGGATCACCATCCGAAGCTCCTCACCCGTGGGACGCGGGCACCTTACGTGGCCGCGACAGAGAGGGGCGGTGTGGTGACGTCGGGGAGTTCGCCGGAGAGGTCTGGGCCGGACCGGATCCGGTCAGTAGATCAGTAGAGCAGTTCGCCCAGCAGACGCCCCAGATCCGTGCGTGGCGCGGGGGAGGTGGATGTTGCCGGGGTCGGTGTGGAAGCGGGAGCGCTACCGGCCGGTGCGGATGCCGGTTGTGAGGCCGGCGCTGGGGCGGGTGTGGATGCGGGCGTCGGCGAACCGGCCTGCGCAGGGGAGTTGTTCAGGCGTTGGGCGATGCTCGCGAGTCTGCTGCGTGCTTCGTCGCTGACCTCGACGGATGTGGCGTCGGCGAGCCGGTCAAGGAAGGGCGTGAGCCTGCCGGGGCCGGTGACCGTGCTGGGGATCAGCGCGTCCAGCGCTTTGGTGGTAGCCGCGTTGACCTGGCCCAGCTGGTTGTAGTGCGTCAGCCGGTCGCGCAGGGATGCCGGGCTGGTCTTCCAGCCGGCGAAGTCCGCGACGTTCAGACCGGTGATGCTGAAGGTGGTGGCCGGTTGCGCCGCGCAGCCGGTGTTCGCGGGCTCGAGAGTGAGACGGCCGGTGAGGGTGCCGGCCGCGCCCGCTTCGCCGATGTCCCGCCCGCTGAAGTGGGCGAGCTGCAGCCGGGCCGGCGTGCCACCACGGGCGTCCGCGATCACTGTGCCGCGGGTGCCGGTGATCAGATATCCGTGGCTGTCGAACAACGTCGCGCTGATCGGGACGCTGATCGGTGCCCCGCCGGTCGGGTTACCAGCCGTGCTCAGGACGCCGGTGATGTCGAGGGCGTCATAGCCGGTGACGGCCGGGTCGAGGTCGGCGGCTGTCGTGGTCAGCGAGTCCGCCGCGATGGTGATCGTTGGGCACTTCGTGGACGATGCCGGGGTGGGCAGGGCGGTTGCGCCGCTGCCGGCGTAACCGGCCGTCCAGGTCAGTACGGCACGGACATAGTCGTCGGACGGGTTGTAGGCGAGGATCGCTGCCCGTAGCTGCGCGGGATCGCTCAGATTGCGGTTGTAGGCACAGAGGTAGCCAGCGGCGGCGAGGGCAGCGTCGTCGATGTTGTTCGGGTCACGCTGGCCGTCGCCGTTGCCGTCGCTGCCGGCACTCACCCAGGAGGACGGGATGAACTGCATCGGCCCGACGGCTCGGTCGAAGACGGTGTCGCCGTCCCACCTGCTGTCGTCGGTGTCGGTGACACGCGCGCGCCCGCCCACGCCGTCCAGGGGAAGCCCGATGATCGACGGGGTGATGGTGCCGGCGGGGCTGATGGCGCGACCAGCGCCGTGGCCGGATTCCACCTTGCCGATTCCGGCCAGCAGAGGCCAGGTCAGATGGCAGTTGGGTCGCCCGGCCGCCATCCGTTCGGTTGCCCTGCGGTAGGCGGCCAGCACCCGTTCCGGTATGCCTCTGTCACCAGCGGCGAGTGTGACGGCCCCGCCCGACCCGGCGGCCGCTGCCGCGGCCAGGCTCTGTGTGCTCGGCGCGGCGGTACCGCCCGCCCTGCCGGAGCTGCCGCTACCCAGGCCGGCGAGCGGCGGTAACGAGAAAGCACCACCGTCGGCCGGCGGCCTGACTGGTCCGGGTGGAGGCCCGGCGGGGGCACCGGTCTGCGAGATGGCCGTGGAACCACTGACCAGAAAGAGAAGCGCGGTGGCGGCAGCCGGCATCACGAGTATCCGCACCCGGCGCGGGGGGGTGGACAGCCGGTCTACGAGACTCCGGACGTGCTGGAGTATCCGCACCCGGCGCGGGCGCGGGGTGGCTGGTATTTGCGGGTGGACCTCGCCGGATGCGGCTACGTCCCTGTGCTGGTACGCGCCAGTTCGTCTGGGGCCGCGCCAGTACTTGATCACAGTAGACGTCCACCTTGTCGAACAGCCTGGTTCAGGTAAGCCGCATGCGCGCTTCACCGGCTGGAACTCCGGCACACCGTCAGGGTGCCCACCGTCGTTGTACGCCGTGTTCCCGGACCGGGAAGTGGCTGCTGGCAGTCAGTGTCGGCAGTGCGCTCAAGCGTAGGTCTGTGGCTGGTAGGTCGTGAATCAGTGGTTTCTTGGTTGGACGAGGTGTCGTCCGGCGTTTCTGGTCCTCGTCCGGAATGTGTCGACAGTAAATGTCGTACGACTTTGACGCCAGGTGTCCGGGGGTAGTTTTCCAATAACTGTCGGTATGTAGTGACGAGTTGCGTGAACGTAGTCAGGCCCAGGTCCTGGGTGCTCCGGCGCTCGGTCGCTGGAGGGGGTGCGCCGCTCCGTCTTCCGTCACCGCTTCTCTCGTCACTGTTCGCTGATCGTTCGCCTGGGCGTTCGACCGGACGCGTGAGTCGTCTCTTGTACTTCTCTGAACGCGTTGTGTGTCGACGTGTCCCAGCGGCTCTGGTGCCCGTCGGTCCCGCGACGCCGTGCCTGCTTCTGTTACGGATATATGAATATCGCGGGTGTCCGTGGCCGGCCGGTGTGTCGGTCGTGGTAACAGGATGACGTTAACAGGGTGAGCGGTACAGGCCTCCCGGCTGCCCGCGGAACCGGACCGATACCGGGCGGTATTGTCCGCCCGCCGGTGGCCGTTCTGAACCAGGAGCGTATGACAGGCTGCCCCGGATTTGTCACCATCCCCGAGCGCGGTCGGCGACGGCCCGGATTCTCTGTGCTGTTCGACGGATCTGTCGGTCGGCAGGACGGCAGCGGTGCGTTCCGTACCACTCACCTGTGGGCACCATGATATGTGGAACGTGACTTATATGATGGCGCTGCTCACGAGATTATGGCGTGCCGGGGTGAAGGACGGGGTGTCGGTGACGGTTCACGACGGGCGTCGGCGTGGAGTCGCGCCCATATCATGATTGCGGATCGATGACTGTTGATCGGGCGCGGGTGGCAGCGGCGCTACCCGGCTACGAGCTGGGTGATGAGCTTGGTGCGGGTACGTTCGGCGTGGTGCTGGCCGGCTGGCACCGTAGTCTGCAACGTGATGTCGCAATCAAGATGATGCTCGGGAAGCACGGTCGGGCGGCGGCCGGTTTTGCCACCGAGGCCCGGGTTCTCGCCGCTCTGGATCATCCGCATGTGGTCCGGGTCTACGACTATGTCGAGACCGGAGAACTGCGTCTGCTCGTCATGGAGATGCTGGCCGGCGGGACGCTGACCTGCTGTCACCAGGCGGGGATGCTCCAGGAGGGAGCCTGCGCGGTGGGGCTGGCGATCGCCGCGGCACTGGCCTGTGCGCATTCCCGGGGGGTCCTGCACCGCGACATCAAACCCGACAACATTCTGTTCGACACCACGGGCCTGCTCAAAGTGGTCGATTTCGGGCTCGCGAAACAGGTGGGCGGATTGCCGGTCACCGCCAGCGCGGTGGCTGGGACGCCGTTGTACATGGCTCCCGAGCAGATCGATGGGGGCCGGCTGGGGCCGGCCACCGATCTTTACGCGCTCGGAGTGCTGCTCTATCTGTTGCTGACCGGGGTGACGCCGTTCGCCCCGGCCCCGTCCATCCTGCGGCAGCGTCTCGAGCAGGTCCCACCGCCGCCACCAGACGTGCCGGTTCGGGTAGCGGATGCGATCATGTGGGCGTTGGCGAACGACCCGGTGGCCCGCCCGCCGTCCGCTCAGGCCTTCGCGTTGTATCTGGCTCGAGCCGCGGCCGAGGCCTACGGCGCTGGCTGGCTCGCCCGCTCGGGGCTTGTGCTACATCTCGACGACGACGTCCGTGCCGCCGCCGAACGCCCGTCCGTGTCCGCCCCTCCGCCACTGCCGCCTATCGCCAAAAGTAATATTTTGTCTCCGAAAAGTGATACGGCGCCTTCGCCTTCGGCGGGCGACGCACCCGCTGACAGTCTGCTGTCACAGGGCATAGCGTCGGCTACGCAGGTGGGTGACCGTCCTACCGGCCGGGTGCGTCGCGTCCGGCCACACCATCGATCGGCCGTACCGCCCGCGCACCGCCGTCCCGGCGGTGCGCCTCGCCACCGTGGCGCTTCTCGCTGCCGTATCGCCGTCATCGCGTTTCTCCTCGCCGGCGCCGTGGCTCTTGTTGCCGCCACCCGCAGTGGGGACCCGTCTGATATCAGCATCCGTCCGCTCTCCCCGCCGCTGACCGGCCACACCCACTGGGTGCTGTCGGTGCTGTTCTCCCCGAACCAGCGGGTCCTGGCCAGCAGCAGCCGAGACGGGACGGTACGGTTGTGGGACGTCACCGACCGTTCCCAGCCTCGCCTGCTCGGCAGGCCCCTGACCGGCCCCACCGACGGGGTGACGTCGGTGGCGTTCTCCCCGGACGGCCATACCCTGGCCGGTAGCAGCTGGGACCGTACGATATGGCTGTGGGATGTGACGGATCCTTCCGCGCCCCGTTTGTCGGCCGGGCCGGTATCCGGCCACCGGGATGCCGTGACATCGGTGGCGTTTTCCCCGGACGGAAAAGTTCTGGCCAGCGGCAGCAATGACGGGACAGTGCGGTTGTGGGATGTCGCCGACCGTTCCGGTCCGCGCCCGCTTGGCAAGCCGCTGATCAGCCACGCCGACGCCGTGACGTCGGTGGTGTTCTCCCCAGACGGCCGTACCCTGGCCAGCGCCAGCTACGACAAAACGGTGCGGCTGTGGGATCTGACCGACCGTTCCCGCCCGCGCCTGTTCGGCGCCCCGCTGGTCGGTCACACCATGTTCGTGTTCTCGGTGGCGTTCTCCCCGGACGGCCATGTCCTGGCCAGTGGCAGTTACGACGGGACGATAAGGCTGTGGGACGTCACCAACCGTTCCGATCCGCATCCAGCTGGTGATCATTTGCGGGTCTCCAGTACCACCGTGCGGTCGGTGGCGTTCTCTCCGGACGGCCGTACGCTGGCCAGCGGCAGTTTCGATGGGACGGTCCGACTGTGGAACGTCACCGATCTTTCCAGTCCGTATCCGCGCAACGACTCCCTGACCGTCCATGGCGACTGGGTGATGTCGGTGGTGTTCTCCGCGGACGGGCGCACCCTGGCCACAGGCAGCAACGACAAGACGGTGCGGCTGTGGGAGCTGCGTCAACCCGCCTCCGCCGGCAGCTGATGTGACCGGCGAGAAGGCAATCTCGGTCAGGTTGCCGAGAACCCGCCGTCGACGAATATCGTCTGGCTGCCGGCCCGGGGCGGGTGCGCGGGTTTTCAGCGGACAGTATCGTGCGCAGGTGCTCGGCCGCCCGGTCGTAGGTGACCTGGAGGGCGAGCTCGTCGAATCCGTCGCACAGCAGCACCAGTTGGCCGCGCTCGAACATTCTGCGTACCGCGGGGATGTCGATGCGCTCCTCGCCGGCGACGGCCAGGTGCTGGGCAAGCAGGGCGTCCAGGCTGTGGTTCTTCTCCAGCGCCCGCAGTTCGATGAACACCGGCACCAGGTTCGGCAGAATTCTCGACAGCCGCCGGGCGAGCTCCCGGAGCAGGAATGTCTTCCAGTGGCCGAAGTTGGCGAGCACGAGGATCAGCCGGGCGGGTTCGGCGTCCAGCCAGTTCACCATGGTGTCGAAGACGTCGTCGTCCGGTTCGGCCGACTGGTCGGGGCCGCGCCGTCCGGCCCGGTCGAGGCGAACGTAACGTTGTGGCACATACAGCCACGGGGGATAGAGAAGGTCGTTTTCCAGGCGTTCCGACTGGCGGATCAGATATCGACGCGGATCCCACAGCCGCTGGAACTCGGGCAGGCTGCGGACGAGTACGCCACGGCGGCGGGCCCGGCGTATCAGCGCCGCGTCGACGACCTCCCCGCCGTAGACCAGTTCGGACTCGACCTCGGGGTCACGCGCCTCGTAGCGGGCATGTACCCGTTCGACGAAGCCGGTGAGCACCGACTCGTCCAGGCCGTCCGACGCGATGCCGACCGGCCACCGCCGCGTGAGGCCGGACTCGTCCCGGATGACGAACAGATGCGCGGCGGCGGGGTCGTCCGGCGAGACCCGCTGGATACGCGCGTCCGGATAGCTGTCGGCGCACGCCTGCTCGACCAGCTCAAGAAAGCGCGTGGCCGCGGACCGGTACTGCTCGCCCGGGAAAGCCGGTGCCTGCGCCGCCGCTGTCACGGCTCCTGGAAAAGGCGGCGCCTGCCGGGGACGGCCGTCTGTGCTGTGGGCCGTCCGAACACCGGCGAGGAGTTCTGTCCGGGCCCTTTCGGAGGAAAACCCGACCAGGTCGATCCACGTGTAGCCGCCGAGCAGCCCGGGACGTTCGCACGGCGCCACCAGCACTGGGATCACGCGCCGCCGGCGCCCCAGCGGGTCGTCCCGGAAGGCGGCCTGCCACTCCGCTTCCACATAGTCCGAACGCAGGGCGTCGGGCTAGAGCACGACCAGCGTGTGATCGGCCTCGTCGGTCATGCGCTGCATCCAGGCCGCCCAGTTGGTGCCCGGCATCAGATGCCACGCCTGGAGATGGACGTCGTATCCGGTCTCCGTAAGCTGCCAGGCGATCCACTCCGCCCACGCGCGGTCCACCTGGGTGTAGCTGATAAATATGACGGGCAGACCCGCGGGACGTTCATCGACCACCTGCCGATAATCCCACGGTCGGTGCCTTCTCCTGTTACCTCCCGGCGCATGGCCGAACGTCATTTTATAATGCGTCGCCAGCCGCGGCGTACTGTTTGTTCAGGCGGCGGTAACTATCTGTTTGTTTTTCGTCGCGTGAGGCTGCTGATACCCGGGAAGCGGTGGCCGCCGTCCCCGCGGACGGTTCGCGGTGGCGGCTCGGCGGCCAGGGTGTCTGGTCCGGCGTTTTCCGGCGGTGGTACCTGCCGGCGCGGGGTCAGCGCAGATGGACGGCGATCAGGCAGGTGTCGTCGTCGGTGTCGGGGGTGGTGTGGCGCAGGAGGTGGTCGGCATACCGCTGGAGGTCGGCGATCGGCCGGCCGGCGACCAGGACGAGGGTGTCCAGCGCCTCGTCGAGGGCGCTCCCGCGCCGTTCGATGAGCCCGTCGGTGAACAGCAGGACGCCGTCGTCGGGCCGCAGCGCGGTGGCGGTCTCCTCGTAGGCGCTGTGTGGGTCCGCCCCGAGGAGGACTCCGGCCGGCAGCGGGAGCGTGCCGGCGTCGCCGTCGCGGACCAGGACGGGCGGCAGGTGCCCGGCGCATGCCCAGCGCAGCACGCGGGTGGCCGGGTCGTACAGACCGCAGACGGCGGTTCCGGTGACGTCGTCGGTGAGGTGGTAGGCGACGTCGTTGAGCCAGCGCAGCAGCTGGGCCGGCCCCGCCCCGGTCATGGCAAGGCCACGCAGGCTGTTGCGTAACGTGACCATGCCGGTGACAGCCCTGATCCCGTGCCCGGCGATGTCACCGACGGTGAGAAGGACCTCCCCGGAGGGCAGGACGACCGCGTCATACCAGTCACCGCCGACCAGATGGTCCTGGTTGGCCGGTCGGTAGCGGACGGCGATGTCGAACCCGGCGGTCTCGACCGGATCGGCCGAGAACGGCGTGATGGCCCGTTGCAGCTGGATGGCCAGACGCTGCTGGTCGTCGGCCCGCTGTTCGGTGTCGGCAAGCTGGCCGCGGGTGGCGGCGAGGGCGACCTGGGTGTGGTAAAGAGTCGAAAGATCCTGGTATGTGCCGCGGACGGCGACCAGGGTGCCGGCGGCGTCCGTGACGGGTTCGGCGAACGCGCGTATCTGCCGGATCGCGCCGTCGGCCCGCAGGAGCCGGAATGTCGTGGCCGCCGGCCGCACCTGGTTGAACAGCACGTCACGGAAACGGCGGACAGCATCGAGATCATCGGCATGGACGTGGGCGTCCAGTCCCTGCAGGGAGATGGGTGCTTCCGGCGCATCCGGCATCAGCCGGAACAGCGTGAAGGTGTGGTCGGTCCAGCGCACGTCACCGGTGAGTACGTCCTGCTGCCAGCCGCCGAGCTCACCGAGCCGCTGGGCGTGCTGGAGGATGGTGGTCAGCCCGTTGCTGTCGTCGGCCCGCCGCCAGGTCAGCGCGATGCCGTCGAAGAGCCGGCCGATACGCACATCCATCTCCGTCGCGACGATCCGGTCACCGACGATGACGTGGACGGGCAGGCTGTCGGCCTGATACGGCTGACCGGTGCGCAGCACGTCCACAGCGTGCTCGAACAGCCCGTCCGGGACCGTCATCAGCGGATGGACGTGGGACAGCCGGCGGCCGACGAGATCCCGGGGACCGCGGCCGGCCGGGTCGACGAACCCGTCGCTGACGTGGTCGATCTGGAAGTCGACGATCCGTCCGTCATGGTCACGGACGGCGTGGGCGACGAGGGCGGAGCACAGCAGGGCGTCCAGCAGGGCGGGCAGCCACGAGCCGTGGCGTCCCCAGGTGCGTTCCCCCTGGACCCCGAGGCTGCTGGCGCAGACTCCGGCCAGCGTGAGCAACTGGTGGCGCAGCGCGGGAGCGAACTCCTCGAGAGGCTGCGGCCAGCAGATCTCCATCGCTCCCAGCAGCGCCCCGGCGTCGGTCAGCGGCAGCACCGCCCGGGCGCCGCGCCAAGGCCCGACCAGCGGGAGCGGGCGCGGCAGGTGGTGGGCTGCCGGCCACCACCGGGGGCAGCCGTCCTGAACGACTCGCTGGGCAGGGCAGTCCATCTGCGGCGGGAGGCGCTGCCAGCGGCTTGCCTCCAGGGCGCTGAGCCCCGCCTCGCCGGCGAGTTCCAGCGCGCCGTCCGGTTCGGTCATCCACAGCGCCACGGCCACGGCTCCCAGCGGGGCGAGGGCCTCCTCCAGCGTCGCCACGGCGATCCGGGATCCGTCCACGGCCCGTGGTGCCGGGGCGTCGGCCAGTTGCGCCGGCTGGTGGCGGGGCGGCTGTGCCGAGCCCCGCACGAGCGCGTCGCCCGCCGGCTGGCCGACCACGTCGGCGGCGAGCTCTGCCAGGGGCATCCCGGACCGGGCCGCCAGGTGGGTGAGCTGCCTGGCAGCCTCACCGGGGGAGCAGCGCAGGCGCTCGGTCAGGACACCGATCGCGAGATCCACCAGGGCTTCGGTGGCGGCCTGCGCCCGCACCGCCTCGAGTTCGCCCTGCTGGCGGACGATCAGTGCGGTCAGACGCGCCACCTGGTCGTCGCCGGCCGGGCCGGTCGGCCGCTGTGTTCCCACCACGTACGTCCCTCACTGGCTCGGGTGCCGCCGGCATGCGGACTGCGGCCCCCAACACGGACATCCTCGCACGGACGCCACCACGCGGACGAAGCCCCCGCGGTCCGCTGTTCTCCCGTTCTTCGTTGCTGCTGTTCCGTGGTTCTCCCCGGCCCTGGCGCCGTGGGCCGATGACGACGCGACGGTGCCTGTTCGGTGCCTGCCCGATGCCTGTTCGATGCCTGTTCGATGCGTGTTCGGTGGCTGGTCGGTATCTGTCCGCGTCGGTTACGGGCCACGATTCCGAGACCGTTCGAGAAAACCCTAGGGCATCAGGAAACTGGGTCGAGTGCGTTGTCTGTTTCACCCTGGTTTGCGAATCGTCCAACTCTCTACCGTGGAGCACGGGGACCGGCCGGCTGTTCGGGGTCGGCGGCCGACGAGCGGGGTGTACCGGTGGGTGAGGCTACGAAGTCGGAGCGGGTGAAGTCGGAGGGGGCAACGACGGGAGGGCGGGACGAGCCCGCGCTGCGCCAGCTTCTCGCCGGTCTGACGGCGGTGCGTGGCGGGGACTTCCGCGTGCGTCTGCCCTACGGCGAGGACCCGCTCATGAACGAGATCGCCGACGTGTTCAACGGCATGACCGACCAGCTTTCCGCGATCGCGTCCGAGGTGGCGGGAGCGGCCCGGGAGGTCGGCATAGAGGGCAGGCTCGGCCGTCACCTCCGGGTGCCGGACGCGCCCGGTGCCTGGCGGGAGCTCATCGAGTCGACCAACATGGCGGTGGGGAGCCTGGGCGGCCAGGTCCGTGACATCTCCCAGGTGGCCGCGGCGGTGGCCCGCGGCGATCTGTCACGGAAGATCACCGTGGAGGCGCACGGCGAGGTCCTGGAGCTGAAGAACACCATCAACACGATGGTCGACCAGTTGTCGTCGTTCGCCGGTGAGGTCACCCGGGTGGCCCGGGAGGTCGGCACCGAAGGGCGGCTGGGCGGGCAGGCGTTCCCCGGAGTGGGCGGAACGTGGCGGGATCTCACCGACTCGGTGAACTTCATGGCCGGCAACCTCACCGTCCAGGTCCGTTCCATCTCCCAGGTGGCCGCGGCGGTGGCCCGCGGCGATCTCTCCCAGAAGATCACTGTGGACGCCCGCGGGGAGGTCCTGGAGCTGAAGAACACCATCAACACGATGGTCGACCAGTTGTCGTCGTTCGCCGGTGAGGTCACCCGGGTGGCCCGGGAGGTTGGCACCGAGGGACGACTGGGCGGGCAGGCCGACGTCAAAGGTGTCTCGGGCACCTGGAAGGACCTCACCGAGTCCGTCAACGTCATGGCGGCCAACCTCACCGTCCAGGTCCGCTCCATCGCCGAGGTCACCACCTCGGTGGCCAAGGGCGACCTGACGCAGAAGATCCGGGTGGACGCGCGCGGGGAGGTCCTGGAGCTCAAGGAGACCATCAACACGATGGTCGACCGGTTGTCCTCGTTCGCCGACGAGGTCATCCGGGTGGCGGGCGAGGTGGGGACGCAGGGCAACCTCGGCGGGCAGGCCGTCGCGCGGGGCGTCTCCGGCACCTGGCGGGACCTCACCGACAACGTCAACTCGATGGCCAGCAACCTGACCAGCCAGGTCCGCAACATCGCCCAGGTCACCACCGCCGTGGCCCGGGGCGACCTGTCGAAGAAGATCGACGTCGATGCCCGCGGGGAGATCCTGGAGCTCAAGACCACCATCAACACGATGGTCGACCAGCTGTCGTCCTTTGCCGCGGAGGTCACCCGGGTCGCCCGCGAGGTCGGCACCGAGGGGATGCTCGGCGGGCAGGCCGAGGTCGAGGGCGTCTCGGGGACGTGGAAGCGGCTGACAGAGAACGTCAACGAACTCGCCGGCAACCTCACCCGTCAGGTGCGCGCGATCGCCGCGGTGACCAGCGCGGTCGCGGCCGGTGACCTCACCGGGTCCGTCTCGGTGGAGGCACGGGGGGAGGTCGCCGAACTCAAGGACAACATCAACGCGATGGTGCGGTCGCTGTACGAGACCACGCGCGCCAATCAGGAACAGGACTGGCTGAAGACCAACCTGGCCCGCATATCCGGCCTGATGCAGAAACACCGTGATCTCAACACCGTCACGGAACTGGTCATGGACGAGCTCACGCCGCTGGTCGGCACCCAGTACGGCACGTTCTTCCTGGCCGGATCCGGTGCGGGCACACCCGCGCCCGCGCTGCGCCTGATCGCCAGCTTCGGGTACCAGGCCCACCCCGACGTGCCGCGCGAGTTCGACCTGGGACAGTCCCTGGTCGGGCAGGTGGCCAGAACCAAGAAGTCGATTTTCATCGACCGGACACCGGTGCACTATGTGAAGATCTCATCCAGTCTCGGCCACGCCGAACCGGTCAATCTGATCGTGCTGCCCGTCCTCTTCGAGGATCATGTGCTCGGCGTCATCGAGCTTGCCTCCTTCACCCCGTTCACGCAGGTGCACCGGGATTTTCTGGACCGGCTGATGGAGATCATCGGCGTCAACATCAACATTATTGTCGCCAACTCGCGTACCGACGCGCTGCTGGCGGAGTCACAACGTCTCGCAGCCGAGCTGCGGGCGCGCTCCGAAGAACTCCAGAGCCGTCAGGACGAACTGCAGCGTTCCAACGCCGAGCTGGCGGAGAAGGCGGCTCTGCTGGCTCGCCAGAACCACGACATCGAGATCAAGAACTTCGAGATCGAGCAGACCCGGCAGGAAATCGAGGAACGGGCCCGGCAGCTCGCCCTGTCGTCCAGGTACAAGTCGGAGTTCCTCGCCAACATGTCCCATGAGCTGCGCACGCCGTTGAACAGCCTGCTCATCCTGGCGCGGCTGCTGGCGCAGAACCCGGCGAACAACCTCAGCCCGAAGGAGGTCGAGTACGCCAACGTCATCCACTCCGCCGGCTCCGATCTCCTGCAGCTCATCAACGACATCCTCGATCTGTCGAAGGTCGAGGCCGGAAAAATCGACATTCACCTGGAGCGTTTCGCTCTCAGCGCGCTTCTCGACGACGTCCAGGGCATCTTCTGTCCGATCATCGAGGAGAAGGGCCTGCGGTTCACCGTAGAGGTCGCCCCCGACGTGCCGGACGCGCTGGTCAGTGATCAGCAGCGTCTGTTGCAGGTGCTGCGTAACCTGCTGTCCAACGCGGTCAAGTTCACCCAGCTGGGCGGGGTGGAACTTCGGATACGGGTGGTCAGTGACCGTGTACTCGACGACGAACGGCGCCCGGCCGTCGCGTTCGCGGTGATCGACACGGGTATCGGTATCGCCGAGGAGAATCTGGACCGGCTTTTCGGAGCCTTTCAGCAGGGTGACGGCAGCACCAGCCGCAGGTTCGGGGGGACCGGCCTGGGACTGTCCATCGCGCGCGAGGTCGCGGCTCTGCTCGGTGGTGTGATCCGTGCCCAGAGCGAGTTCGGGCAGGGCAGCACCTTCACCCTCTACCTGCCGTTGTCCTCGCCCGGGGCGATCGGTGAACAGGCCCATGGCGCCACGCGGCCAGCCGTTTCCGGCCCGCCGACACCCGCGGCCCTGCCACTGCCGCCCGGCTCGTCCGGCTCCTCTGGCTCCTCTGGCTTGTCCGGCCCACAGGTGTCCGCGGCCGCGCCGGTATCCGCGCCCACACCCGGCGACAACGGCATCCCAGCACATGCCACCACGGACGACGTGCTCCGCGGCCGCAGGATTCTTGTGATCGACGACGACGTCCGGAACGTGTTCGCCATCACCAGCATCCTCGAGCTCTACGGCCTGACCGTGATTCACGCCCCCGACGGGCGCATGGGCATCGACATCCTGCTCGCCACCGACGGCATCGAGCTCGTTCTCGTGGACGTGATGATGCCGGAAATGGACGGTTACGCCACGATGACGGCAATCCGGGAAATGCCCCGCTTCGGCGCGCTGCCGATTATTGCCGTCACCGCGAAGGCCATGCCGGGCGACCGGCAGAAGTGCCTTGCCGCCGGCGCTGACGACTACGTGACCAAGCCGGTCGACACCGACAAGCTCCTCGCCTGCATCCGGCAGCGGCTCACCCGCCAGAAGCCGGACGACAGGAATACTCGGTAGTCGGTTTTCCGGCACGGGTGGCGGAGGCCCGCTGGGCCCAGATCCCTCCCGGGGTCGCCGCGTACCGTCACGCCTGGTCGTGTCCACGGATCGCCGGTCGGGACTCGTACAACGACTGCTGACCGGCGTCCGCGAACCGTATGGATCCGCCGGGCCAGCTGGGGCGTGCCATATTCGTGCCCGCCGGGACCTCCGCCCGAGGAGACAGAAAACAACAGCCCCGCCGGGTCGCCCTGTCCGGTCGAGGTGAACTCGCGGTCGACAGAAATGAACGCGCAGTTGACCGAGGTGAATTCATGGCGAACAGATGGGAGCCCGGTGGTGCGGAACGCGCCGGCCCTGACGCGGAACACATACGTTCGTTGAACGACATATCGGCCTGACCGTGCATTTGGGGATGGGGCGGACGTGGGCTGGCTGAGCACCGAGAACATCGTGGCCGTACTCACCGCGGTGCTCGGCATCGTGGCCTCCTTCGCCGTGGTCTGGTACGAACGCCGGGTACCTCACCGCAGACGCATCGGCTATCGCGTGCAGATGGACACTCCCATCGGCAGCGACAACCGTGGTGGGCAGAGTCAGGTGGACACGCGGCTCGGCCTGTTCAACGACCTCCCTGACATGTCGGATGGCACCCTTGTTCTCCTGCGCATCGAAAACGACGGCGCGGAGGGCATCACCGACACCGACTACACCAGCAACGGCCTCACCGTCGTCTTCACCGAGCGAACTGTCAGGGGTGTTGCCGTCACCCAGTCCGACGCCGAGCATCTGATGGACCACTTTGCTCCGCCGGGAGCCATGCGGCACAGCGGCAGCATGATCCATCTGCCCCGTGTCCCACTCAATCGTGGTCAACACTACAAGCTGCTCGTGCTGCTCACCGGCGGCCGGGTCGGCCTCGGTGTCCGAGTCACCGGCGGGATCCGGGATGGCAAGGTGGAGCCCAACCGCAGCACGACGGTCGACGACACCCCACCCCTGTTCAGCGGACCCGCCCGCTGGATCACCATTCTGCTCACCCTCTGCGTCACAGCACTGGCGGTCATCGTCGTCCGCCGAGATGTGCCGCCACCCATCGGCTGCGCTACCGGAAAGCTCACCATAATCGGTTCGACCGCTTTCGCTCCGGTCGTACGGGAAATTGCCGAAAAATACGAGTCTGAATGCCCGGAAACAAGAATAACGGTGAGTCCGCGCGGCAGCAACGAGGGTATCCAGGAGCTGGCGGAGGCCGCCACCGAGACCGCCGACGGGCCGCCTGCTGTGATCTCTGTCTATGACGGTTCCAAGCCGGCCGGTTATCCGCAGATGATGGGAGAGCGCATCGGGATTTCCGCGTTCGCGCTGGTGGTGAACGACAGCGTGTCGACCGTGGATCTCACGGTCGACCAGATACGGATGATCTATCGGGGTGACATCCTCAACTGGAGCCAGGTCGGGGGCCCCGACCTTCCGGTCCTGTTGGTGAGCCGGGACGCCAACTCGGGTACCCGTGACCTGTTCCGGCGGCGCATTCTCGACGGGCTCGGGGAGCCGGCACTGACCTCGCTGGACTGTGAGCACAGGAACTCCCCGCAGGACAGGGTCGTCCGTTGTGAACTCGACAGCACCGAGCGGGTGCTGCGAACCGTGGCGAAACTCCCTGGCGCCATCGGATACAGCGAACTGCAGGCCGCTGTCGCCGCCGGCGGCCTGCACGCTCTGCGTATCAACGGTCAGACGCCGTCGATCGAGGCCATCGGTGACGACAGCTATCCCTTCACGGAGATCGAGTACGCCTACACCTATGGCCAGCCGCCCACGGGTTCCCTCACCGCAAGTTTTCTGAACTATCTGACAAGGGGCGGTGGCCAGGACGTGATGAAGGCCCATGGGCACCTGCCGTGCTACAGCCCGGAGGGTTTCAGGCGCTGCCAACAGTGATCGTGGTGACTCCCACGGGTACTTGATCATGAGGTCGCCCGAGCGGTCCGGACCGGAACCCGCTTCGTACGGTGGTTTCCCCGCGCCGTCAGGCGGCTACCGTGGGGGCGCGAAGACGGTGGCCAGGGCAGCCAGGGCGTCGGGCACGGCCCGGTAGTACGCCCAGACGCCGCGTTTGTCCCGAGTGATCAGCCCGGCGTCCACCAGGACCTTCAGATGGTGGCTGACGGTGGGCTGGCTCAGGCCGAGGGGCTCGGTGAGCTCGCAGACGCAGGCCTCGCCGTTCTCACGGGCATAGATCATCGACAGGAGTCGCAGCCGGGCGGGCACGGCGATCGCTCTGAGGACCGTGACGAGTCGCTCCGCTTCCTCGGCGGGCAGCGGCGCCCTGGTCAGCGGGGTGCAGCAGACCACGGGGAGGCCGGCGAGGCCGGACGCGTCGGAATCCGCGCGCGTGCCGGGGCCCGTGGGGGCGGCGCGCGCGGGAAGCGGGGTGGGCAGGGGTGCGGTCGCCATGCGCTTCAGCATGCCTCACCTATTGACAGCCGTCTATGTGTGGGGGCATCGTCGCGTCTGACGGAAGACATTGATGGTCATCGATGCGACGAGAGTTTGTGATCATGATTCCCAGGGTGCAACTGGCGCTGAACGTCTCCGACGTGGACGCGGCGGTCGACTTCTACACGAAGCTGTTCGGGGCTGGCCCGGCGAAGCGCCGGCCGGGATACGCGAACTTCGCGATCGACGTGCCGCCACTGAAGCTGGTGCTGATCGAGAACCCACGGGCCCGGGGCGCCGGGGTGGCCGGCGCGCTCAACCATCTCGGCGTCGAGGTCACCACCTCCGAGGAGGTGACCGCGGCAACCACGCGGCTGGCCGGAGCCGGGCTGGACACGGCGACCGAGGAGAACAGCACCTGCTGCTACGCGGTGCAGGACAAGGTCTGGGTCGACGATCCGGACGGCGCCCCGTGGGAGATCTACACGGTGCTCGCAGACGTCCCTGACAGGACCGACGCCGCTACCGGGGTTGGGCCGGCACTGCGGACGGTGGAACCGGGCGGCGGCCCGGGTTCGGCGTGTGCGTGCGGGCCAGGCGGTGACTGCGCCCCGACGGCGGACACCGGTACGGCCGTTCCGCTCGCCACCGCAGGTCGTGCTGGTCACGCAGGCTGCTGATGGCACAGGTACGGCCGGGCCCACCGCCGCTGGCGCGCCGGCTGGTCGCCGAGGCGATCGGCAGCATGCTGCTGGCCGCCCTGGTGATCGGTTCGGGGATCGCCGCGACACAGCTCAGCCCGGGACAGACCGGGCTGCAGCTGGTGGAGAACGCCGCTGCGACCGCCGCCGGCCTGTTCGCGATCATCCTGATGGTCGGGCCGGTCTCCGGAGGGCATTTCAACCCGGTGGTCTCGGGGGTGGACGCCGCGTTCGGCGGGCTGCCGTGGCGGGACGCCGCGGCCTACGTCCCCGCCCAGGTCACCGGCTGCGTGGGCGGGGCGGTGCTGGCGAATCTGATGTTCGAAGAGCCGGCGGTGTCGATCTCGACGCGGCACCGGGCGTCCGGCGCGCATCTGCTCGCCGAAGTCGTCGCGACCGCCGGCCTCATCCTGCTGATCTTCGCGCTGACGCGCTCTGGTCGAGGCGACCGAGCCCCGGCGGCGGTCGGTGCCTACATCGGTGCGGCCTACTGGTTCACCAGTTCGACCAGCTTCGCGAACCCGGCGATCAGCGTCGGGCGGATGCTCTCCAACACCTTCGCCGGGATCGCCCCGACCTCCGTCCCGGCGTTCGTCGGCATGCAGGCCATCGGCGGCATGATCGGCTACGGGCTGGTGCGCCTGCTCTACCCGCCACCCCCGACCGCTCCCGACCACGCCACGCGGGTGCTGTCGCCCCGCAATCAGCCCACTACCGCGTCCAGGGACGTCGCGTCGGACGCCACGACGTCCGGTGGTCGGACGTCCAACAGTACGGCGCCGGGGCTGGCCCGTGGCATCTCGTTGTGAAGACGCGAAGAAAGGAACCGACGTATGTCCGGGAAGCCCTCGGTGCTGTTCGTCTGCGTCCACAATGCCGGGCGGTCCCAGATGGCCGCCGGCTGGCTGACCTGGCTGTCTGGCGGCGCCGTCGACGTGCGTTCGGCCGGGTCGCTGCCGGCCGAACGGGTCAATCCGGTCGCGGTGGCGGCCATGGCCGAGATGGGGATCGACCTTGGCGCCCAGACGCCCAAAGTCTTCACGTCGGAGGCGGTGGAAGCCTCCGACGTGGTGGTCACCATGGGTTGTGGGGACGTCTGCCCGGTCTTTCCCGGGAAGCGGTACGAGGACTGGAAGCTCGACGACCCCGCCGGCCAGGGCATCGACGCCGTCCGCCTGATCCGGGACGAGATCCGGGCTCGTGTCGAGAAACTTCTCCAGGATCTCCTGCCTCCCGTCTCCTGACGATCTCACCTTCGGGGCTGGCCCGCTGCCCACCGCCCAGCACCCCGGGGCGCGCCAGCGCCACCGGAAAGCCATCGAAACATGCGGCGAAGAAGATGCCCTGACGGTCCGTCCGGTGTCCAACCGGATGGGTCGTGTTTTGTTTCTTTCACTTCCGTGTAATGCGATCGACCAGCATGATTGTCCGGTGGCTGTCGATCGAGAATTACTACTCGACCGGGTCGGTGAGCTGGCGGAACGGGTGCGTGCGGTGCTGGAGGGCCCGGCGGTGGAGGACGCCGGTGAGTCGTCGGAGCTGGCGCAGGCGCTCGCGGCGGCCGGTGCCGAGATCCGTGCCGTGCTGTGCGCCCGTCCCACGCCCGACGCCCGGACGGCAGGTGAGCTGTGCCTGGGTCTGGTCGAGCTCAGACGGTTGCGGGGAGAGCTGCGCGAGTACGCGGTGTCGGTGCGGTTCGCGGCGGTGGCCCGGATCCATCGCGGGCTGGCCAAGCTGCGGGCCTGTGAGACCGTCGCCGAGCTGCTGCCCGCGGCGGCGGCCGAGCTCGGAGCGTGTTGCGACTTCGACCGGGCGGTGATCTCGCGGCGTCGGGGGTCGACGTGGCGTGCCGAAGCGGTATGGCTGGCACCGGGGCTGGATCCGAGCGTGTCGCGGGCGACGGAGGTGTATCTGCGTGGGACGTGGATTCCGCTGGGACCCGGCGTCCTGGAGACAGAGCTGATCCGCAGGCGCACCGCCGAGGTGATCGCGGCCGATGACCCGCGGACCAACAAGGAGCTGATGGCCGTGTCGGACAGCGTGGGATACGTGGCCTCGCCGGTGATGCCGGCCGGCCGGGTGATCGGTTTCCTGCAGGCCGACTGCTACGGGTCGCGTCGCGAGCTGACAACACTGGATCGTGACAATCTGTGGACGTTCGCCCAGGGCTTTGGCCTGCTGTTCGAGCGCACAGTTCTGCTGGAGAGGCTCGCCCAGCAGCGGGCCCAGGCCCGGGAGGCTTTCGAGCTGGCCGAACGGCAGTTGCGGCAGCTCGCCGAGGACGAGATCCTGCTCGCCCGCAGTGACCGGGAGCTCGGCGCCGTCGCCTCCCGCGCCGCCGACCTCTTCCGACCCGTGACCGCTGCCGACGACCCGGTGGCGAGCCTGCTGACCGCCCGCGAACGGCGGATCGTCGAACTCATGGTCACCGGCGCGCGCAACAGCGAGATCGCCGACCGGCTGGTGCTCAGCGAGGACACGGTCAAATCTCATGTCAGGAGCGTGTTGCGCAAGCTACGTTCGGCCAACCGCGCGGAAGCGGTGTCGCGATATCTCAAGATTGCAATGTCCCAGTCGTGAATTCGCTCATGAAGTCCAGTTGTGACGCCCCGGCCACGAGCAACGTGAGCGGGCGGGCCACGGACCTGTTCGAGCGTGCCGTACGGCTGCTGGGTGTCGAGCCGGAGCGTGGCCGCGCGGACGCGGTGGACGCGGCGGACGCGCTGAGCGCGGCCTGTGCCGAACGTCTTCTGTCGGGTGCGCCCGACGCCGAGTCGACCGCGGCGCTGGCCCGGCTGGTCTGCGATCTACAGGACCTGGCCGTCGAGCAGGCCGAAACGCGGATGGCATCGCGAGCACGACGCATCGCCCGCTGCGAACGAGGGCTCAGCCTGCTGCGCACGGTGATCAGCTCGAAGGCGCTGGAGGACCGCGTATGTGAGGAGATCGCGGCGAACTGCGGCTTTGCGCGGGTGCTGCTCTCGCGCGTCGAGGACGGCGTCTGGCGGCCGTGGAAGGTCAACAAAATGATACGGGACGAGCCGTGGTTCGCCGCGTGGGTCCAGCGCGAGATCCTGTTGGACGATCTCGTCCTGGAAGCGGAGCTGCTGAGCGAACGCCGGCCAGGCCTGGTGACGAACACCGCGGACCCGCGGGTGCATCCGATCATCCGGGCGGGCGAGGCGACGTCATATGTGGTGGCACCGATCACTCCCGCGGGGCGTGTCGTCGGTTTCCTGCACGCCGACCACGGCAGCGGCGGGCATACCTGCGACGAGACCGATCGTGACGTGTTGTGGGCTTTCAGCGAGGGATTCGGTCATCTCTACGAGCGCTCGGTGCTCGTGGAGCGTCTGCGTCTCCAGCGTGACCGGGTACGTCAGACGCTGGCCGTCGTCGGCGCCGCGCTGGAGGAGCTCACCGAGGCCGAGATCGAACTCGTCACGGCTCCCGACGACGACACTCCCGTCGCCCGGACGGCGTCATCGGTGTTCCGCAGCGAAGGCGGCCTCGACGAGCTGACGGCCCGTGAACGCGAGGTGCTCGCGCTCATCGCGGGCGGCGCCAGCAACCAGGAGATCGCCGAACAGCTCGTCATCACCGTCGGCACGGTCAAGACCCACGTCAAGCACATCCTCGCAAAGCTCGGCGCCGTCAACCGCTCCCAGGCGATCGCGGCCTACCACGGCGTCGTCCAGGACTGAGCGTCCCTGGCGCACCCCGCGTCTACCACCGCCGGGTAGGAATACCACCAACAGGGAAGATGACCCGCCGAGGGTGACGGGCGAACATGAAGTACCGGATCCGGAGCAGACGGCGCCACGACAATTCGTGATGTCGCGTGGCCGGCCTGCCCACGCTGCCACTTCTCGACATGGGAAAGATCTGGAAAACCGTTGTCCGTCAGTCGCCACAGCCTTTCTTCCGTCGCGGCACGAATGGGGAAGCCATGCCGACAGCACCTGTTGACCATCAACTTGACCTGACCACTCAGGACGTTCTCACGTACGGCAGCTGGGGTCTCACACTGGTCCTCCTCGGTTACGCGGTACACCTGGGACGGAAGGAAAGAACACCCTTCTACGCCCTGATCGTCCTCGCCGCCATGGTGGCGGCCTTCGCCGAACCGCTCTACGACGAAGGCCTGGAGTGATCCCGCTTCCGTGGACAGCGAACCTGAGGTTCGCTGTCCATAGGGAAGGAGCGTCATGGGGTCAGCTCGCCGGAAGTTCACCCAGGAGTACAAATCCGAGGCAGTAAGGTTGGTGCTCGACTCGGGCCGGTCGGTGACCGAGGTCGCGAAGAGTCTGGGTATCCACGAGACCACGTTGGGAAACTGGGTGAAGAAGGCGAAGGAGAACGGCGAGACCGAGGAGCGGCCGCTGTCGGTGTCGGAGCGCGCGGAACTTGAGGAGCTCCGGAAGAAGTACGCGCAGGCGCAGATGGACATCGCCTTCCTAAAAAAAGCGGCGAGCTTCTTCGCGAGCGAGCAGAAGTAAAGTTCGAGTTCATCTCGATACACGCTCCGAAGAAGCCTGTGTCCGCCGACGGCGCGAACACCTTTCCCGTCGACTACATGTGCAAGAAACTCGACGTGTCCCGACAGGGCTACTATGCGTGGAAGAAACGCGGCCCGTCTCGGAGGGAGAAGGACGACGCCACCTTGTCGACCATGATCAGAGCTGTTTTCGACCGTCACGAGGGGCGGTACGGCGTGCGGCGGATCTTCCACGAGATCCGCCGCCAGGGCGTCGCCGTCGCCTACAAGCGGGTCCAGCGGCTGATGGCGACGATGGGCCTGGTCAGCGTGCATCCGCGTCCCCGCCGGCCGGTGACGACGGTGCAGGCCGCGGACTCCTCATCGCTGCCTGATCTTGTCGGCCAAGACTTCGCCGCGTCCGCACCGAACCAGTTGTGGTACGGCGACATAACATATATTCGCACCTGGGATGGCTGGGTGTACATGGCCTCCGTCATCGACGCGTTCTCTCGGAAGATCGTCGGCTGGGCGGTCGCCGATCACATGCGCACCGAACTCGTTCTCGACGCGCTTCGTATGGCCGTCACCCGCCGGCGGCCACCCGGCGGCGTCATATTCCACGCCGACCGAGGCGGTCAGTACACCAGCCGTGAGTTCGTCGCCTTCTGTCGCGACAACAACGTCCGAAACTCCGTCGGCCGTACCGGGATCTGTTTCGACAACGCCGCGGCGGAGTCCTTCTGGGCCACCCTCAAGAAGGAGTTCGTCCACCTCCACCCGTTCGATACCATAGACCGCGTCCGGGCGGGGATCTTCGAATATGTCGAGATCTACTACAACCGGCAGCGGTTGCACTCCTCGATCGGCTATCTCACGCCTGTCGAGTTCGAGGAAGAATTTGACGGACAAACACTTCGTGCTGCATAGTTAGGACTGTCCACGAAAGTGGGAACCCTCCAGACTGATGCTCTACTTCTATTCGACCGAAGGAATGTACACGCATTTCACCGCCTTCGGCATCCCGCAGCCGATCTGGACCCACAGCGGTTACGCCGTGCTCTACGCGGCACCCGCGCTCACGATCGCCCGAAGGATCCGGCTCGGCACGCTGACGCGAAACGGGCTGTTCGCCTGGGCGGGCGTTGAACTGCTGATGTCCTGCACGTTCGAGATGATCGGTATCAACGGTGGCGCCTACACGTACTGGGGGCCGCACGAGCTGCGTGTCTTCGACTACCCGCTGGTCATCGGTGTGCTCGAGGCCGCGCAGGTGATGCTCTTCGCCGTCCTTGCGGCGCTGCTGCGTGAGCGGGCGCGGAACCCCGTCGGTCTGCTGGGCCTGTTCGTCGTGTTTCCCTGCACATTCTTCATGGCGAATTTCGGTGCCGGCGCGCCGGTCATCATAGCCCTGCACCTTGAGGACACCTCGCGCCTGCTCGTTGTGCTGGCGTCGCTGCTGAGTATCGCGTTCGCGGCGGCTGCGGTCCGGGGCGCCAGCCTGTTCCTGCCGCCCGCCGCCGGACACCGTGAAACGGCCCCCGTCGACGGCCCAGGAGGATTCTTCCGGACGAGAACAGCCGCCGGCATCCCGCGGGCGGACAGGGCTTCGGCGTAGTCGCGTGACGTCTGTTCCATGGTCATGTGAGTCCGAGGATGGCGAGCGGTCGGCTGGCGTCGCGGGCGTTGTGCCGGAGGCCGGCGGCGATGCTGCTCTTCCCGGCGAGGCGAAGGGCGCCGATGGCGAGGTTGCGCCAGGTCGCCATGGCCCGGGGTGCGGAGCCGGTTCGCAGCTGGGAGGCGTCCTCGGCGAACGTCACGTCTCGGACGTGGTGCAGGGCTTCGATCTTCCAGTGGCTGCGGATCAGCCGGGCGAGCTCGGCGGGTGTGGCCTGTTCCGCAGTGAGGCTGGTGACCGCGTAGACGGTCTTGATGCTGACCTTGCCGGTCTTGCGGTCCACTCGGCGGCGCTTGAGCTGGACGGCCTGGCGGGCGCCGGGAAAGAGCAGGCTGTTCACCGTGCACACCTTGATGCGGCGGATCTCGCCGCGGCCGTGGCCGGTGTCGCGGGTGCGGCCCTGCAGCGGGCCGGTGGTGCCAGGCGTTTTCACGCCCGCCCTGGGGCATGTCATCCGCCCGCGGCGTCCTCGGCCTCCCAGCGCAGCAGGTCGCCCGGCTGGCACCTGAGCACCTCGCAGAGCGCGGCGAGCGTCGCGAAGCGCACCGCCTTGGCGCGGCCGTTCTTGAGTACCGCCAGGTTGGCGGGCGTGATCCCTACGCGGTCCGCGAGCTCGCCCACGGACATCTTCCGCCTGGCCAGCATCACGTCGATGTCGACGGCGATCGGCATCAGATCACCTCGTCCAACTCGGCCTGCATCCGTGCCGCTTCGACGTCGCGCGCGACGGCCTGGGCGAGCAGCATCCGCAGTACGAGCACGATGAGCGCGACCCCCAGGATGGCCACGCCAACCCCGCCCATGATGACGGTGACGCCCGGGTCGTCCCGCTGGCCCGGCGCATTGAGGACCGTGACCGCGAACCACACGAGGGCAGCCGCCACGATCGCGCCGATCACGACGTCCACGTACCGGAAGGCGGCGTGGGAGAACACGGTTCCGCGTCGCACCATCGTCACCAGCCGCCATACGCAGACCAGGGCGACCTGGACCGACATCATGCCCAGGATCGTGATCAGGCGCAGCGGGGTCAGCGGGAGCGACTCGTCCTCCGGGTCGGTGGCCACCGCCCACACCATCAATGCCTGTATGAACGCGGTGCCGGCGAGCACCACCACGAGCACGGCGCGCAGCGCACGCACTGTCAGCTTTCCCATGGCTCGCCCTTCCATCGATTTGCGATGGGAATCTATCGAAATTCGATAGGTGAAACAAGGGCTGGGACGGAGGGTGGGCGGCAGTTTCGCACCGTGGCGGGACGCCGCCGCCTCCCATGGCATGGCGTTCGCGCGAACCGTCTCGATCTTGTCGAAGTCGGCCTCGTTTGAGCACAAATCGGACGCCACCCGACTACGCCGAAGCCCTGGCGGGCGGACTGGTCGCAACGCCGACCGCGGCGAAGTAGGAAAGCAGGAACGAAGCAGAAGGAACGAAACAGGAAACAGGCGGGACCTCTCCGCCGTACACGACCTGTTCGCCCCGGGTCCTGTTCGCCCCGGTCGGCCCGAAGCGGCACCGGGGCGAACAGGCGTGGGCGTTGCCCTCGTCCTGGGTGTCGACCAGTGTTCGGAGGCTACCGGGACGGAGCGGTGTGGGCGTCACGCGGCGCTGGTCCGGGCTGTTCGTCCTCGGCGAGCACAAGGCCGAGCAGGCCCGGGAAACGGGCGTCGAACTCGGCGCGGCGAAGCCGGTTGAGTCGGCGCGGCCCCTGGTCGACCTGTTCGAGCAGCCCCGCGGCCCGCAGCACGGCGAAGTGGTGGCTGGCGGTCGCCTTCGACACCGGCAGATCGAATGTGCCGCAGGCTCGGGTGAACTCCGGCTCGCCCGCCAACGTCCGCAGGATCAGCCTGCGGACCGGGTCCGCGAGCGCCTCCAGGGCGTCCTGCAGGGGCACGTCCTTCGGATCGGTGTGACGTAGAGTGCGGGCGCGTCGAGCCTGACCGGCCATCGTCTCCTCGGGTTCGTCTTCTCGAACTCCCTATATGTTCGACAGGTATCGTACACTCACGTTTATTCGACCACCATCGAACACGCGAGGGAGATCGTCATGGCGATACAGCTGGGCCGGGTGGGCATCTGGTCCCCGTCGTACATCTGGGAGGCCGACGACGCCCACGAGGCCGCGGCGGAGATCGACGCCGCAGGCTACGGAGCCCTGTGGCTCGGCGCCGCCGCACCCGACCTGAAGCTGCCCGAGAAACTGCTCGCCGCCACGGACCGGCTGGTAGTGGCCACCGGGATCGTCAACGTGTGGGCGGTCGACGCGACGGAGCTGGCCGCGAGCTTCCACCGGCTGGCAACGGCCCACCCGAACCGCTTCCTGCTCGGGCTGGGCGTCAGCCACGCGCCGATCGTGGAGCGGCTGGGACGCTCCTACACCCGCCCGTTGGACTATCTCGCCGACTACCTCGACGCGCTCGACAACGCCGCCGAGCCAGTGCCCGTCGACCAGCGGGTGCTCGCGGCGCTGCGTCCGAAGGCGCTCACCCTGGCGGGGCAGCGGTCGGCCGGCGCCCACCCCTACCTGATCACGCCCGAGCACACCCGGATCGCCCGCGAGACGCTCGGCCCCGGCCCGCTGCTCGCCCCGGAGCAGAAAGTCGTCCTGGCGACCGACCCGTCCACCGCCAGAGCTCTTGCCCGTGCCAGCGTCGGTTACTACCTCCGGCTGCCGAACTATGTGCGCAGCCTGCTGGCCCTCGGCTTCACCGAGGACGACGTCGCGGGCGGCGGCAGCGACCGGCTCATCGACACCCTCGTCGCCTGGGGCACCCCCGACCAGATCGCGAAGCGCATCGCCGAACATCACGACGCCGGCGCGGATCACGTGGCCATACAGGTCCTCTCACCGGACATCGACCTGGCCACCCGCAGCGGCCGCCCGCCCAGGCAGGCATGGCAGACCCTCGCCGCCGCCATCCTGTGAGGAAACGCGGCAGCTGAGAAAACGCGGCGCCGGCCGGGGAACACAACTGGATTGGGGATGTGCACGGCGCGCCTGGCTGGTCGTGACCTGCCGTGATGGCCGCTACAAGTTCCACCATCTCGACACGTTACCGTTGGATCAGATCACGCGACGACGGCCACGGCACGCGCAAACAGGAAGCGAAAAGCAATGAAGATCAATTTGGCCAGCATCCTGGTCGATGATCAGGACAAGGCCCTGCGTTTCTACACAGAGGTGCTCGGCTTCGTGAAGAAGACCGAGATCCCGCTGGGCGAGCACCGCTGGCTCACTGTTGTCTCCCCGGACGCCCCGGACGGCGTCGAGTTGGCGCTGGAGCCGGACGGGCATCCCGCCGTCCGCCCGTTCAAGGAGGCACTTGTCGCCGACGGTATTCCGTACACGTCGTTCGCTGTCGACGACGTCCACAAGGAGGCCGAGCGTCTGCGTGCCCTCGGTGTCCGTTTCACGCAGGAGCCGACGGAAATGGGTCCGGTCACCATCGCCGTCCTCGACGACACCTGCGGCAACCTCATCCAGATCGCTCACCGCCGCTGAGCGCTCCGGCCCTCCCGGCCCGCCTGGCTTCTTCTCACCGCCGACCGGATCTCGGCGGGGCCAGGCACGGAATCCGCAGGCCGCGGTACACACAGCCCGGCTGAGCGGGCGTTCTTCAACCGCCCATCGGCATGAGCGGCGGATGCCCACGGTCCCCGTGCCGTGCTTCGGCCGGCTCGCCCACCCTGTCGGCCCATGCTGCCGGCCCCGCGCTGTCGGCCAGTGGCGTTCATCGGACGTCTCGAGATGCTCTACGCGCTGCGGGATGCGGTCGCGTAGTCACCCAACGGACTGTTTTCGCCGTGGCGTTGTCCGGCAGTGGAACGATTGTAAGTGTGCGGCCGAGCAGACGGACGATGCTGCTGGCGGCGCCGGCCACGGTGGCCGGCGCTGTCGGTGGCGCGCTGCTGGCCAGGAGCTCCGGTGACACCGTGCCCCGTCCGTCCGCGGCATCCCCGGCCGGCGGGCGGGCCGGGGATGCGGGGGGCGTTTCGGCTCCGGCCGTCGGCACCGCGACTCCGACTGTCGACGCCGCGGCGCCGGTCCCGGGCGGCCCGCCGGCCGTGAGCCGGACGACGTTCCCGAGCGCGGCGCGGGGCCGGACCGTTTCCGTGACGGTGGTTTCGCCGGCCGGGGCTGCCGTCGACGGCCTGCCGGTGTGCCTCGTCCTGCACGGCCGTGGCGACGACGCGCGGCATGCTGTGACCCTGCTGGGCCTGGACACCGCGCTGGCGGACACGGTCCGCGCGGGAGTACCGCCGTTCACGGTCGTCGCCGTCGATGGCGGCGAGACCTACTGGCATCCGCGTGCGTCCGGAGACGACCCGGAACGCATGATCCTCGGGGAGGTCCTGCCGCGGCTGGCGGACCAGGGCCTGCGCACCAGCCGACTGGCGGTGATCGGCTGGTCGATGGGCGGCTACGGTGCCCTGCTGTTCGCCCGACGCCATCCGGATCTTGTCGTCGCCGTGGCGGCGAGCAGCCCGGCGCTGTGGCGAGCCTACGGTGCCAGCGCTCCGGGAGCGTTCGACTCCGCCGCCGACTTCACCGCTCACCGGATTCTGGGGGAGCCGCCGGCGCCAGGCGTGGCCTACCGGATCGACTGCGGGCAGCGTGACCCGTTCTACGCGGTCTCCCGCCAGGTCGCCGACGATCTGGCGGCTGTGGCACGCGGCTTCGGCCCAGGTGGGCATGATCCCGCCTACTGGCGCGCGGTCACCCCCGCCCAGCTCGCCTTCGTCGGCCGCGCGCTTGAGTGAGCCGCGTGCCCGCCGCCGTCGAGAGACTTCATCCGGATGTCGTGCTGATGGACATCCGGATGCCCGTGATCGACGGAATCGCCGTGACCGAGGCGCTGCGGCGACGCTGGGACTCACCGCCGGTGCTGGTGCTCACCACGTTCGAGGACGAGGAGGTCCTGGCTGCGGCGCTACGAACGGGCGCGTCCGGATTCCTCCTCAAGGGCGTCCCGGTTGACGACCTGCAACGCGCCGTGCGGGCCGTCCTGACCTGTCTCAACCCGATGTGCGCTCGGAGGGAGACGGCCGTCTGGGGCACCATCCCTGGTTTGTGGTCACCACTGGCTTCTGTTGGGAGGGACGGATACGGCAGGCTGGGCACGTAACAAATCACGTCGCGTCGCCCGACTTGTCAGCACTCACCTCACCGATCCGCGCTGACGAGATCGCGACGTATCTCCGCGAGCGGGACCAGCCGGACCCCCCGGTCGACGAGCGGGACGGCTTCTGGTGGAAGGCACCCGCGTTCTCCATCATCACCCGGCATCAGGGCGCTGCTCGTCGAGCACAGCACCGCCTGGGACGTCGAAATCGCCGACCGCCGGATCTTCTTCTACCGGCGAGAAAAAATCAACATTACGGATCTGGAGACGTGGCGACAGGTGTTCCGGCTCGTCCGTGTCGTCGCCGCGGAGATCGTGCGTCAGGGCTCGCGCTACCGGGACGAGCGCTCCGACGAGGCTGCGGTACCCGGGCCTGAGGCGCAACGCTCCTCCGCTCCCATCACCCGCGCCGCGGCCGGCGCGAAAGCACGCCCTCCGCGCGTCGCCGAAAGGGGCCGTCGGCTGCGCCAAGGCTGGCCGCCTGCCGTGAGAAACGGCGCGATCGTGCTCGTCATGATCCGCCGTCGGCCGGGCTGGGGATGCTTGACGCGCGCTCGGCAGCGCGCCCGAACATCCCAACCACAATGGCCCAGGTCGTTGCCAGTTCCCGCAGCACCACGCCTTCACCCTGGCCTTCCCGCTCGGGACGGACAGAGGCCCTGTCGGGTGACCGTCGACGTGCTGGTCAGGCCCTCCAGCAGGACAACGTCGTTGACCCAGGGCAGGGGAATAACCTACAGTAGATCCAAATTCTGCGACAAGGACGACATAGGGGAGGTCGCCGAATAGTCCTTTTGGTGCGCTCTGTTCCTTCGTGGCGACCATCGGATCGCCAGCAATATCACGCGCATCGCCATCCGGTGACATGACCCATGAATCTACGACAAGTTCGATTCGTCATGTTGTCACACTCGTGCGAAATAAAGCGCGGCGTCGTCTCGCATTGACAATTAAAAAAGGAGCATTCCTTGCATCGGAAAGTACAAAAGGAGTATCACTTACGATCAAGGATGGGCTGCATCATCGCGGTCGTCACAGTGATCGTTGCCACGACCATCGTCATCGGCAGCGGCCCGGCGGCCGCGGCCACGTATCCGGTGAACTGGGACGCGTTATCAGCCTACGCGTCCGGTCAACTGAACGCCTCCCCACCCCCGGGTGCGAACGACTGGTCGTGCAAGCCGAGCGCGGCACGTCTCGAACCTGTCATTCTCGTGCACGGCATCACCGAAAACCAGAACGTCAACTGGCAGGCGCTCGCGCCGATACTCGCCAACAACGGGTACTGCGTCTACACCGTGACCTACGGAACGCTCTGGTACACCGCCAACGCCGGTGGCATCGACTACACCGAGAACTCGGCGGGCGAACTGAACGACTTCGTCAACCAGGTGGTGTCCGGCACCAGAGCCAGTCGGGTAAAACTGGTCGGATACTCCGAAGGCGGATTTATCTCCCGGCTCTACATGAAGAATTATGGCACAACACACGTGTCGACCTTCGTCGGGATCTCACCGGTATCCATGGCCCCGCCCACCATCAGCGGACTGCTGACCATTCTCAACATGGCGCCCGGTTGGCAGACGATCGAAATTCTGGGCTGCCCGGCCTGTTACGAATTGTCCACCTGGCCCGCGTTCAATGCGCTGAACTCGCCGCAGGCCACGTTCCCGAGCGTCACCTACACCAACATCATCACCACTCACGACGAGGTGGCCACACCACCGGAAGCGGTGAGCTATCTGCCGGCGGGCCCCAACGCCACCAACCAGGCCGTGCAGACCTTCTGCCCCAACGACCTCGTCGGGCATGTCGGGATGCCTTACGACGTGACCACTGTCCAGTTGGTACTCAACGCCCTCGACCCCCAGCACCGCCAACCCGTTCCGTGCGGGTCCGGGCTCCCGCTGTAACGCTGGGCGATGAATGAGTGATGCCGAGCCAACACTTGGTTGGCCTGGCGTCACCCGCCGTGGACCGGACGGCGGGAATCATTCCGGTGGCACGGCCGCAGGCCCAACCCCCACAACACAACCGGTTGACAGGCACCACTCCTTCAGAGGGTGTCTCACGTGGGGGCGCTGACCGAGGCGGAAGCGAGCCGGGTGCTGGCGGTGGCGCTGGTTGATCGGCTTGTCGCGTTGTGGATGGTCATGTTGGCGCTGGGTCTGCGCAAGGGGGAGGCGCTCGGGCTGCGCTGGGATGTCGTCGATCTGGACGCGGGCCGGAAGCGGTGGGAGTTGGTCGAGGACGACCAGTTGAAGACCAAGAGGTCGAAGGCGACCCTTGCGCTGCCGGAGATGGTCGTTGTCGTGCTCCGCGAGCACAAGGCGCGGCAGGGCGCGGCGAAAGAGGCGGCGAAGGTCTGACACGATGACGGACTCGTGTTCACCACGGCCACCGGCCGTGGGATCCAGCCGCGGAACGTCAACCGCTGGTGGGACAAGGTCTGTGCGGATGCGGGTGTCCGCCGGACTCGTGTTCATGATCTTAGGCACACATCGGCCACGCTCCTTTTCCGTGCCGGGATGGACCTCAACGAGATCCGGGCGTTGCTCCGCCACACGCGTATTGCCACCACGGCGGACATTTACATCGATGTCCTCGAAGACGTCCGGCGCGGGACGGCGGTGAGCATGGACACCATTCTTGATCGGCTGGCCCTGCCCACTCGGCCGGATGCTACGGAACGTGACGATGAGGAGGGCGGGGCCGTGGTGTCCGAGAACTGATCGTTTCCAATTGCAGTACGAACTGCAGTACTAGAGATCAGAAAAGCCCAGAGCCCCGCGCCGTGTGATCGGCTGCGGGGCTCTGACCTGCCTCAACCAGCGTGCGCTCGGCGGCGCGCTCCGAACATCCCCAACCGCCGTGGCCCCGGTCGTTGCGGGTGTCGTCGACATTTTGGCTGCCGGCGGCGGAGCAGCTGGTGTTACGACGGCTTGGCTGGACCGAGCTGCGTCAGATCACAGCCAGGTAGGGAGTGTCGCTGACGGCCTACCTGGTGTGGCCTACCTGGTGTTTCTGTGGATGTTGAAAATGGGTTGGACCGGATGCGGCAGGGGGGCGCGAGCCGACACGACGGCGATTGCTGGCAGGGGCTGCTCCCAGCTCGCGTCGAGGGCTCCCAGCTCTGTCCCCGCAGGTAGCCGGAGGCGTGTCAACATCGCCGGCATGGTCTGTTTCCGTCGAGCGTGAACACGGCGACGGCGTGTGCCCCAGTCACGGCGAGAACCTATCCCAGCGCCGGGTTGCGGCCAGCCGGCCCGTCGCCGGCGGTCGCGGCTGTTGCAATAGCCGTGTTTGCCGTAGTCGCCGTGGCTGTGGCGCCGGCGAGTGTCCGGTGAACGCCTCGGCCGCCATCGTTGGAAGATCGAAAGGATGATCGGATGGCTCGATGGCTATCGCCGGCTGACCGGCGAGTACGCGCTCGGCCCCGAGGCGGGTGAGCGGCTGCAGCAGGCCACGCTGGCTATCCGCGCCCGCGCGCCGCTCGATGTCGTCCAGCCGTTCCCCAGCTTCTCAGAGATCTATGTCAGCGCACTGAAGGCGCTGTGTAGCGAGATCATGGCGGACCGCTACCCGGTCCGGCTCAACCTCATCGCCCCCGGCTTCGTCGACACGCCGTTGTCCGCGTCGAGCTCGGCCCGGAGGCGATGACGGCGGCCGAGGTTGATGACCTGCCGCACCTGCCGGGCCACGCACGCCACGATCTGCTCCGCAATAACTTGACCTGGATCAGTGATCGAGGATTTGGGCTTGCCGGATCTGGCATGTCCGGCGGACCTGCTTCCGGACCTGCCAGATCGGCTTCGCCGATCTGGCAGGAATCCCGGATCCGACAGGGACCCCGGACGCGCAAGAAGCGTGATCGCGCCGCCTTTGGCCCTGCTGTATGACCGTTACCGTTCCCCGGTGCCGCTCAAGGCTTCACGGAAGCCCCGAGGTCTGCGCCTCCCCGAGACACACCGGTTTCCGCACCCGCTCCTCCCGGGGAGGAGACAGCGGCTCCCGAGCCCACTCCTGCCGGGGACACACCGGCTCCCGCATCCGCTCCTCCCTGCGGTACGGAAACGCCGAGGTTCGCTCCTTCCTGCGACACGGAAGCGCCCACGGAGCCGCCGGCGACCCCGACCTGGCCATCGACGCCGTTGACACCCCCGCCCACGGTTGCGGTGGCTGAGACACCGCCGACCGTCTGGCCTGCGACTTCCGCGGCTGATGCGGGGACCTTGAGTATCTCGCCGCAATAGGCTGCGACCTTGCCCTTGCCACCCGCCGCGGCGATCAACGGGGAGAAGGTCGGCTCGTCGAGGGCCTTGCCCGACCTGTCCGGGTGCTCCGCCGCGGCGGCCGTGTAGGTGTGGCACAGCGCGGGCAGCGCCGCCGGGGCAATGGCGCCCGCGTCCGGAACATGAGCCGACGGATCGGCCGCCTGAGCGGAGGCGGAGGTTGTGATGCCGGCGGCGGCTTCGTGCTCACCGGGCGAGGACAGAGCACCAGTGCTGGCGGCGACAGCGACACCACCAACAGTTGTAGCAGCGACCGCCGCAACTGCGATCTTCACCGTGAGGAGCTTCGCGAGGGCAATTTTGATCATCGGTTCTCTCCGGAGCTGGTTGACAGGAACAAGACGCGCCTCCCGGAAGGCGGCAACAGCCGCTTCCTCCCCGGCGAGCTCGTCGGCACGGGCCGGAGCGGCCACGGCGGCGAGCAGGCCGGCGAGGGGGCCCGAACCTGCCGTCGGATCGACCGGGACGCCGCGAAGCATCCGCTCTGCGTCTTCCCGGTCGATCCGACGGGGTCGGTAGGTGCTCATCTCACGTCCTTCAGCGTCCAAGCTCTCACTGGTGTCACACCCAACTGGCAGTCACTGTCTTCAGCACATCGTGTCATCTTGACCATCTTCACCCGCCGGGTTTCCGTCCGCTCCGAGCTGTTCGGCCAGACGGCGCAACCCGCGATATGCCGCGGTGCGGACAGCGCCCGCACGCTTGCCCAGCACGCGTCCGGCGGTCTGAGCATCCAACCCGATGACCACCCGCAGGAGCACGGCTTCGGCCTGATCGCGTGGCAGGCCGGCGATCAGCCGTATCGCCGTATCGGTCGACAGCGTTTCCAGCGCCCGTCCGGCGGTGTCGTCGGGAGAGGGCAGATCGGTCATCTGCTCGACCGGCACGTCGTGCTGGGGACGGCGTCGCTGGCGGCGTATGTGGTCCAGAGCACGGTGGCGGGCGATCGTCGCCGCCCAGCCGCGGAACCCGTTGGAATCTCCGCGAAACGACGGCAGATCCCGGGCGATCTGCAACCACGCCTCGGACGCCACGTCCTCGGCGTCGTCACCGACAAGCACCCGCAGGTAGCGCAGTAACCCCGGCTGTACCGCCCGGTAGATCACCTTGAAGGCATCCTCGTCACCACGCTGCGCCTTGGCCACGTCGAGGGAGATGTCCGCCAGGCCCACCCGTGGCGCCTGCGCCTGTACCTCGTAACCGTCGTGCGGTGCCGCCGCCGTATCGGCGCACGATCGTCGCCGCGGGATGCCGACACCGACGGTGCTGGCATCCCCACCGCTCATCTCCGTGCTGCGATCCACCGGCCAGATGATGCGGTATGTCCGGCAACCTGCCGACGCAGGGGCTCTGATCTTACAATCTGTTAAAAGCATGCTACTGAGATGATATAGATGAGTTTTGCTTATGAATGTCTATAGCTAGTCCTGTGCTATGATTTGGAACTTTTCGCGAGCGGTGGATCTCGGTCCATGCCTCGGTGGTGTCGGCTGGACTGATCGTTTCCAATTGCAGTACCAGAGATCATAAAAGCCCAGAGCCCCGCGCCGTGTGATCGGCTGCGGGGCTCTGACCTGCCTCAACCAGCGTGCGCTCGGCGGGACTCGAATCCCCAACCTCTTGATCCGTAGCTAGATCTGGATCATCCGTGAACGTTCACCGAAGTCCGCCGCGTCCACTGACCTGCGCTCGGCCGTCCGCCCGCGTCCGCGGGTGTGCGTCGTCGTCCGCGGGCTTGGCTGTCAGATTTGCTGTCATCTTCACCCACCGGCCCCGAACGCGGTCCACCGGTTGCGATGCGCTGGCCATGCGGAACGTGGTCCAGATCAGCGGCTCCTCTGGGTCCTGGCGATCGCGACGGACGGTCGCGTGGGGACGCCTGTCACAGGACGGAGTTGTTGATGATCGTGGCCAGTGCGATGCCAGCCGCGCCTCGTGCGACGGGCTCGGCCTGGGCGTTGGCGATGACGGCGCCGTCGATGCTGGAGATGTAGCGGACTCCGGTGTAGCGGACGGTATGGTAGCGTCCGCTCTCGCGCGATAGCTCGGTGATGTTGCCTGTTCCGTAGGTGTCGACGAGTTGCTTGTACGCGGCGGCATCGTTGACGTTGGGCATCTGTACCCAGGACACAGCGACCAGGATGACGTCGCCCTGCTTGTCGCTGATCTGGAACTGGGCGCGATGGAGAGCGGTGCACGGGCGATGACGGAAGAAGTCCCTGACTTCGCCGTAGGCGTGCTCGGCGCAAGTGGCGCCGTCGCTCTGGAAGTGTCCGTTGACGCGGAGGTTGCGTCGCGCTAGTGTCCTGAGTCGTTGATTCGCTGGCAGTAGGCGGCGAGGGTCTCGAGGATCTCGTCGGCGGTCTTGGCCCAGACGAACGGCTTCGGGTCCTTGTTCCAGGCGTTGATCCATCGGCGGATGTCGGCTTCGAGTTCGACGACCGAGCGGTGCGTCGATCGGCGCAGCTTGCGGGTGGTCAGCTCCGCGAACCAGCGCTCGACCAGGTTCATCCACGACGCCGAGGTCGGGGTGAAGTGCAGGTGGAAGCGGGGGTGGCGCAGCAGCCAGTTCTTCACCGCCGGGGTCTTGTGGGTGGCGTAGTTGTCCAGGACCAGGTGCAGGTCGTAGCCCTTCGGGACCGAGGAGTCGATCAGCTTGAGGAAGCGCAGGAACTCCTGGTGACGGTGCCGCCGGAAGGTCTGCGCGATCACCGACCCGGACGTCGGGTCGAGCGCGGCGAACAGGCTGGTCGTGCCATGGCGGACGTAGTCGTGGGTCATCCGCTGCGGGGTACCCGGCATCAGGGGCAGCACCGGTGCCGTGCGATCCAAAGCTTGCACCTGCGACTTTTCGTCGACGCAGAGCACGATCGCCTTCTCCGGCGGGTCGAGGTAGACCCCGACCACGTCACGGACCTTGTCCACGAACAGCGGGTCGGTGGACAGCTTCCACGTCTCGACCAGATGCGGCTTCAACCCGAACGCCCGCCACATCCGTGACACCGTCGACTGCGACAGCCCACTGGCCCTCGCCATCGACCGCGATGTCCAATGGGTATCGCCGTTCGGTGGCTTCTCCTCCAACGTCCTCGCGATCACCGCCTCGACCTGGGCGTCGGTGACCTTCCGAGGCGCTCCCGGACGTGCCTCGTCTGACAGGCCCTCCAGCCGGTCGACCGCGAACCGCTCCCGCCATTTCGCGACCGTTCCCCGGGTGATCCCGAGCTCGGCCGCGACCCCCGAGTTCGTCCCACCGTCCGCGCAGGCCAGCACGATCCGCGAGCGCAACGCCAGCGCCTGCGCGGTCTTCCGCCGTCGGGCCCAGCCCTCCAGCACCGCACGCTCAGCAGACGACAACTCGATGGGATCCGCGCTCGGGCCAGGCACCAGCCCATTCTATCTGCACACGAATCAACGACTCAGGACACTAGGCGGACTTCGGCAGACTTGAAGTCCTCCGTGCTGATTTCGAGGCTGGACCGCTCGCTGGATGTTGATGCGTTGCCGGAGGTGGTTGAGGGCCGCGTCACGGTGACGCTGCTCTCCACGGACGCGCCGCCGAGGCCGATGCCGACCGCGACGGTCGCCGTGATGACGACGCCTGCTTGCTTCTTCTTTTTGCCCGGGCCTGGTTCGCTACCGCCCTCCCGCCCGCCGATCCGCCTGCACGCCATCCGCTTATTCCTCGACCTTCTTGATTTCTGCGTGCTTCCGGTGGGACACTGTGTCCGGCTCGCGATTAGCCGACAAGAGCGAGGATGGCGATGTCGGCTGCGGCGCTCGCAGTGCACAGTCCTATGAGATAGATGCTGAGCGCATTTCGGAACGTCACACGGACCGGCGCGGACAACGTGGGCGGGGCGCTCGGGGTGTGGCTTTGGCCGCGGACTAGCCTCAGCACAGCCTGTGGAGGCGAGGCTGGCTGACGCGGTCGGAGTGCGGTCCACAGGTCGCGCCGTTTGTCATCTCGATGATGGCCACACCCGGTGATCTTTCCGGTAACTTCTTTCTTGCAGGTCTCCGTGCTCTGTGTTCGGAATGCTTCACAGATGGTTGGCCAGGCGAAGAGTCGTGCGGTGAGGTAGACGATGATGTAGATAGGTAGTGCGAGCAATACCCCGAGGTAGGCCAGCAGGGCGGCGAGAACGGCTCCGAAGAGGGCGGCGGCGCGGAGAGTTTGCCGTGTTTCCTTCCGGGTCGGTTTGCGGCTCATGCCGACGCATCTTTCGATGAGATCAGAGAGTAGCGCCGCGTCACATGGCAGATTTGGGATGTTGCCACTCGCGGGCGCCTTTCAGATAGGCCCAGATTCACATACAGAATAACCGTGAGGGATCGAGCGTGTACATCACTCGAGAAATGACATCAGTGAAGTTACAGGTCGGTTGTTATTCCCATCGCGGAAGAAACTCGCTGGTCATCGCTGTCCGATGTCACGCAGGCTCACGCCTACTGTCGGGAATCTGACAGGGCGATTGGTTGGCGGGACGGTGGTTGACCTGTCCGAGGGACGTCCGGGAACAGGCTGAGAACCGCGAAGCCCGTCGATGATCTCGGCGGGCTTCGTGTTGCCGGTCAGAAGGGGTGGGCAGGGGCGGGGTCGAACTGCCGTCCTTCCGCTTTTCAGGTGCAGGCGTGGCATCCGTTGTCGTCCGTCAGCTCGGCTCCGGCTGGCCGGCTGGTCCGCGGCTATACGCGGTCGCCCACCCCGTTGCCGTCAGCATTGCCGTCAAACGTAGGCTCGATCGCGCCGTCCCGGACCGGCAGATTATGAGATGACGTGTGCTTCGTCCGCCTATATCCCAATGGCGCTTAGTTAAGCGGCCCGAGCGAGCATGATCTTCGGTGATTGATCATGCTTGGTGCCGGTGTCTGTTGGGCTTTTGACTCGGTAGGCGTTGTGTCGGCCTCGTCTGATGGTGCGTGGGTACGTGCGGTGGAGGCGCACGGGGTTAAGCCGTTCGGTGATCTCTGTGAAGGTTTCCCGGAGCGCGTGCGTGTGGTCCTCAGGGGGAAAAATCCGCCTGGTCGGTGACCTGGCGGCGGACGACGCGTAGTGATCGCATGAAGGATAGCCTGTCCGGGTCGACGTCGGCTTCGTCGGCGGCCTCGCACATGAGACATCGGATTGCGTAGTGGCTGAGGAGCAGCGCCCAGATCTCTTGTTCCACCAGGTCCGGGAGTTTCGAGCGTAGGACACGGGCTTCGCCCCGCTGGTGTGTCTTAATCTCATCGAAGATGTTTTCGATTTCCCAGCGCTCGTGATAGGCCGTGGCGAGTTCCACCGCTGGTATGTCGGTCTGGTTGAGGATATTGGTGATGAGGCAGATCAGTTCTCCGGTTCCGGATCCTGTGCGGTCAGGCACCGTGTATTCGATGACGCGGACGGGTGTCGCGGAGTCCTCGGGAAAGTCGCGGCCGGCGCGGGCGTCGGCGATGATCTGGTTCCGCTGTTTCCCTCTGATTTTCGGGTTGACGATGATAGAGAGGTAGGAGCTGTCGGGAAGGGACCGGATGACCGGTAGCGTGAGATCGGATTTGACTCGCCAGAGCAGGTCCGCGCCGGTGTCGAGCGCCTGCTGCCAGAGGTCGAAGCTGTAGAAGTAACGGTCGGCGGTGAGGAGCATCCCGGGTTCGCAGGCGTCGAGCAGGGTGGCGGCGAGAGCACGTTCGTCGCTGGCACGGGGACCGACCGCGGCGGAGACGATCGCGTGCGTGCCGCATTCGGCGAGCGCGACGACGTGGACCTGGGGCAGAGCGCTGGCCTTGTGTCCGTTGGTGGACCGCCCGAACCTGGCCACGTTCTCGGGGGTGTCTGCGGCGTCGAGGAAGAACCCGTCGATCGCCATCAGCCGCCGGGAACGCAGCCAAGTGCCCTTGGTACCCAGCCCCGCGACCGGCACAGCGACACGTTCGAACAGGACCTTCAGGGGGGCGGCACCGAGCCTGATCCGTGCCTGCGAGATCGCCCCGGTGGTCGGGACTTTCCAGTCACCCTGCCAGTTCCCCAGCCATCTCAACGCACCGGCGAGTTTACGCATGACTTCTTCGTAGTCATCGTCGAAGAACAGGCACATCGTCATGGTGAAGTACACCATGACCCGGGCTGGCAGCAGCCTGGTACGCCGTTCCTGCCGCTTCGTTTCCACCAGTACCTCTTCGACGAGGTCCCGGGGAACGATTCTGGCGAGCACACCGATCGAGATGCGGTCGGTCAGCCGGTCGTTGTCAACGGCTGGCAATTCAACTACCTGGCGAAGGCGCACCACATCTGGATTCTATCTGCCGACCGGCCGAAATCGCGGCATGAGCACTCCGCCGCCTACTGATCGACGTTGAGGAACGTGACTGGATGCCGTGTTCAGAAGTTGATCGATGCGGGATCGGGCGTTGGCGTGTCGGGATGGACGGACGCCCCTCCAGCCTAATTGAGCGGCATTGGCCTATATCCGCTGACATCCGTCGGCGCATGTCGCGGGCCTGGTCTCGTCCGTGGACGTTCGCCGACGTCCACAGTAATCGGCCGGCTTGGCTGCCACCCTGGCTGCCATCCGAATCCCGAGACGCTGCCGTCATCGGTGACCACGCTACGAGCTTGAGAAAGCCATGGCCCGCCCGCTGCTGACCTGCTCCGGATCACAGAGGGAACGAGATCCGCGCCCTGCTCCGGCACAGGCGTATCGCGACCACAGCCGATATCTACATCGATGTCCTGAAAGACGTCCGGCGGGGGACGGCGGCGAGCATGGACGGCATCCTGACCCGGATTACGAGTTGAAGGAAGACATCGATGACCCATGGTAGGTAGGCGGGGTCATGGTCGAGCGGCGCGGGGGTTCTTGGCGGTCTCCAACAATGCGATGGGATCGACGGTTCGACCTTCTGCGGTCTCATGGTCGTAGACATGGCGCACAAGGTGAAGCCATTGGCGATGCTTGGTGATCGTCACGAAGCCGGCGAGGACACCAGGCGAGAGGACGAGGGCGAGGAGGAAGTGGAAGTCCACCGTGGCTCCCGGCTTGGGCGATCCACAGTGCCCGAATGGCCCCCCTTGGATCGCGTAGGTCACTATGCCATCGTTTGGCTCCCGACGCAAGGAAGGCCGATCTGGACACTTCGTTCCACAGAGTCAAGATCGCAGGGGGGTGGGCGTGGCTACGGTGCGTGATGGTCATCGGGGTCTCGACGGGTCCGACGAAGGCTGATCGTTCCCAATTGCAGTACAAATTGCAGTACTAGAGATCAAAAAAGCCCAGAGCCCCGCGCCGTGTGATCGGCTGCGGGGCTCTGACCTGCCTCAACCAGCGTGCGCTCGGAGGGACTCGAACCTCCAACCTCTTGATCCGTAGTTAGATTTAGATCTTCCGTCGACGTTCGCAGAGGTCCGCCCCGTCCGCTGACCTGGTGGGCTCTGTCCATGGGCGTCCGCCAACGTCCACCCTCGTCCACCGGCCTGGCTGTCAACTTGGCTGCCAGTCGTTCTGACTATGGTCATCTTGGTGGTCTTCGCGGTGCCATGGTTTAGTGAGAGCTATACTCGTTTGATGGACGGGCGGCAGTGGGACGTCTACCTCGTCAACGAGGTCCGTGACTGGATCGACGGCCTGGACGCCGCGACACACGCGCGGGTCGTCCAGGCGATCGACCTGCTCGCGGAGACCGGCCCCGGGCTGGGGAGACCCCTGGTCGACACGATCAGCGGCTCGTCGCTGCCGAACCTGAAGGAACTCAGACCGGGCACGGTACGGATCTTGTTCTGTTTCGATCCGTGGCGTTCGAGCATCCTGCTTGTTGCCGGGGACAAAGCCGGGCAGTGGAACGCCTGGTACGACGAAGCGATTCCACTGGCGGAGCAACGCTACAAGAGCTACCTGGTGGAACGCGGCCAGGAGGAGGGTGATCGGCGATGAGTGGTTACGTACGGTGGGCTGATGTCCGTGCCGAGCAGGTCGCCCGGGCCGGTGGGGAGGAGGCGGTCGCCGCCGGCAAGCAGGAGCTTCTTGCGGTCGCGGTGGGGCATCGGCTTGCCGAGGTGCGTCGTGCGCGGGGTCTGACCCAGCAGCAGGTGGCCGAGCGGATGGGGGTGACCAAGGGTCGGATCTCGCAGATCGAGCAGGGCTCACTCTCCGGTCAGGACGTGGTCGCCAGATACGCTGCCGCTCTTGGTGGCCGGCTGCACCAGGCGATCTACTTTGACGACGGGGACATCGCCGCGATCGCCTGACCTGTTTCGTCGCCGCAACACACCCGACGGCTTCCTGGGCTGAGGGCCGTTGCTGCACCCGCTGCTACAGAAAGCCCAGAGCCCCGCGCCGTGTGATCGGCTGCGGGGCTCTGACCTGCCTCAACCTGACGTGCGCTCGGAGGGACTCGAACCCCCAACCTCTTGATCCGTAGTTAGATCTGGATCTTCCATCGACGTCCGTGGACGTCCACGGCGTCCGCCGACCTGGTGCGCTCCGTCCATGGACATCCGCCAGTGTCCACCCTCGTCCGCCGTCTTGGCTGTCAACTTGGCTGTCAGCCGGTCAGTCGCAGCGTTGGCCGCGGAATCTTCCGGGATCACAGAGCGGATGTTTAGGTTGGGCTATAGTTCAATGGCGCTTAGTTAAGCGGCCCGAGCGAGCATGATCTTCGGTGATTGATCATGCTTGGTGCCGGTGTCTGTTGGGCTTTTGACTCGGTAGGCGTTGTGTCGGCCTCGTCTGATGGTGCGTGGGTACGTGCGGTGGAGGCGCACGGGGTTAAGCCGTTCGGTGATCTCTGTGAAGGTTTCCCGGAGCGCGTGCGTGTGGTCCTCAGGGGGAAAAATCCGCCTGGTCGGTGACCTGGCGGCGGACGACGCGTAGTGATCGCATGAAGGATAGCCTGTCCGGGTCGACGTCGGCTTCGTCGGCGGCCTCGCACATGAGACATCGGATTGCGTAGTGGCTGAGGAGCAGCGCCCAGATCTCTTGTTCCACCAGGTCCGGGAGTTTCGAGCGTAGGACGCGGGCTTCGCCCCGCTGGTGTGTCTTAATCTCATCGAAGATGTTTTCGATTTCCCAGCGCTCGTGATAGGCCGTGGCGAGTTCCACCGCTGGTATGTCGGTCTGGTTGAGGATATTGGTGATGAGGCAGATCAGTTCTCCGGTTCCGGATCCTGTGCGGTCAGGCACCGTGTATTCGATGACGCGGACGGGTGTCGCGGAGTCCTCGGGAAAGTCGCGGCCGGCGCGGGCGTCGGCGATGATCTGGTTCCGCTGTTTCCCTCTGATTTTCGGGTTGACGATGATAGAGAGGTAGGAGCTGTCGGGAAGGGACCGGATGACCGGTAGCGTGAGATCGGATTTGACTCGCCAGAGCAGGTCCGCGCCGGTGTCGAGCGCCTGCTGCCAGAGGTCGAAGCTGTAGAAGTAACGGTCGGCGGTGAGGAGCATCCCGGGTTCGCAGGCGTCGAGCAGGGTGGCGGCGAGAGCACGTTCGTCGCTGGCACGGGGACCGACCGCGGCGGAGACGATCGCGTGCGTGCCGCATTCGGCGAGCGCGACGACGTGGACCTGGGGCAGAGCGCTGGCCTTGTGTCCGTTGGTGGACCGCCCGAACCTGGCCACGTTCTCGGGGGTGTCTGCGGCGTCGAGGAAGAACCCGTCGATCGCCATCAGCCGCCGGGAACGCAGCCAAGTGCCCTTGGTACCCAGCCCCGCGACCGGCACAGCGACACGTTCGAACAGGACCTTCAGGGGGGCGGCACCGAGCCTGATCCGTGCCTGCGAGATCGCCCCGGTGGTCGGGACTTTCCAGTCACCCTGCCAGTTCCCCAGCCATCTCAACGCACCGGCGAGTTTACGCATGACTTCTTCGTAGTCATCGTCGAAGAACAGGCACATCGTCATGGTGAAGTACACCATGACCCGGGCTGGCAGCAGCCTGGTACGCCGTTCCTGCCGCTTCGTTTCCACCAGTACCTCTTCGACGAGGTCCCGGGGAACGATTCTGGCGAGCACACCGATCGAGATGCGGTCGGTCAGCCGGTCGTTGTCAACGGCTGGCAATTCAACTACCTGGCGAAGGCGCACCACATCTGGATTCTATCTGCCGACCGGCCGAAATCGCGGCATGAGCACTCCGCCGCCTACTGATCGACGTTGAGGAACGTGACTGGATGCCGTGTTCAGAAGTTGATCGATGCGGGATCGGGCGTTGGCGTGTCGGGATGGACGGACGCCCCTCCAGCCTAATTGAGCGGCATTGGGCTAGAGCCGAGCACACCGCCGTCACGGATCTCCGCACCCCGCGGGCAAGAACCGGGGGCGTCCAGGGAAGTATGCCAGTCGAACTACTTCCTCGGCCTTCTGGCTGACCGGCACCGGCGGCACGGCGCCGCGCCTGCACCGGGAAACCGGCGGCCCGCCATCATGGCGGACCGTCCAACCGGTCGGCGTCCTCGTCCTGCCCGAGGGCATCACCCGCCTGATCCGGCCGTACGCCGAGCGGCGGATGCCGATCGCCCGGTGGACGGAGGCCGACCGTGGCGGCCACTTCGCAGGGCTTGGGGTGCCCGAGCTGCTCGCCGCCGACATCCGTGCTTTCTTCCAGAGCCTATGAAGGCCCTACCGCCCCCGGGGGGGCTCGAACACGGAAAGCATGATCACACGTAAATCCCAGAAGCCTGCCCGGACCAGCGCCTCGTGTCCACCTTGGCCGCGGCGAGCCGTCGTTGAAGTTCGTAGGTGAACATCAGGTTGACCAGCTTCGACTGGAAGTAGGCCTGCTGGTACTGGTAGCCGTGCTCGCACTGAAGATCGTCGATGTTGATGGTGTCCAGCCGGTGGCCGATGGTGCTGCCCGCCGGAGGGTTCGGCGGCGAGGCGCTAAGCGTGTTTGTCGGTGGTGTCGTGGGAGCTGGGTCAACACTGCTCCTCGACTCGGTGCGGTGGCGGCGTGACCGGACTGATCGACGTGACGAAACGCGAAGGCAGATCTACGGACAGTACCTGATGGCTCTCACAACCACGGGCAGAAATCTGCAAGCGGTCGCTGTAGGCACTCCGGTCGGCAGGGAAACGGTGATGGCGGCATTTCGAGAGAACTCTCTGCTGACAATTAGATATCAAGTCGATCTGGTAGCTCCCCGTGGTGTGACCGAGGCTTCCGATCATGCATACGGGTGTCTACGGAACATTCGCGAGGCGATTGCGACGACGGAGTTATCGATTGGACCTCCAGCATCATAAGAATGGCTGGAGGTTCACCGGCCTTACGTTGCCGCTGTCAACCGTCTGATCATGTCGATGAGGCGCGATATCGGGCAGGACCGTAGTGAGCAGCTGACAGCACTTGTGCTACCTGCTGGCGTGGGTTGAGATGGTTCAGGTGGTGGCTACCAGCACGTCCTCTCCGCTTGACGGGCGGAGGCCGTCGGTCCGACCGGCGAAGTAGCGCTCGGCGAGCGCGGCTCCCGATACGTGTCGGACGTCGTTGAAGCCGGCTTCGCGGGCCAGCGTCAGCATTTCGTCCGGCGTGTAGAAGCTGATGAACGGTGTGCCGGATGCCTGCGCGCCTTTCTTTGACGCCTGTAGCCCGGCACGATCGGCCTCGTCGAGAAGGTCGACGGGCAGCAGGAACGTCACGGCGGTCGTCGAGCCGGGGGCGAGCCCGGCGATCTGACGCAGGGTGGCCGCGGTGGCCTCCTTGGTGAGGTACATGGTGACGCCGGTGGAGACGACGAGGGCCGGCTGGTCGGAGTCGAAGCCGGCGACGGACAACTCTTTCAACCAGTCCCCGCTCGCCTCGAAGTCGACCGGTACCAGTCGCAGCCAGTCGGGGATGCCGTAGCCGAGTTCGATCAGGTGCCTGCGCTTCCAGGCCTGGGGGCGGGGCTGGTCGACCTCGAACACCGTCAGGCGAGCGGCGATCTCCGGCCTGCGCTGGGCGAAGGTGTCCAGGCCGGCCCCCAGGATGACGTACTGGGCAGTGCCACGGTCGGCCTCCTCGGCAACCAGGTCCTCGATGAGGCGTGTGCACGGGCCACGATGGATGCCCGGAACCTGCTGGTGGCGTGCGGGTCCATGTCCGGGCGGGTGCGCCAGCCATCGTCAGGGGCGGCCAGCCGCAGACCGATCTCGTCGGCGAGCACGTGTGGCGGCGAGTCGACGTGGAGGTGCATCGCCCGCCAGAGGGCGACGCGCACCGCGGTGCTGTCCGGTGCCTCGGCCTGCCGGTCTGCCATGGTGCTCTCGCTCCTCGTGTTCTCGCTCCTCGTGTCACTTCCGGCCAGGGGCCTGGAGGCTCCACAGACGCCCATCGGGGTCACGGACGGTCATCTCCCTGGTCCCGTAGTGGGTGTCCTCGAACGGGGAGACCGCCTCGACGGCGGGGTCGGGACGGAACGCGTCCGCATCGGGCACCTTCAGCACGATCTGTGCCCGGGGTTCCCGGTCCTCGGGGACCTCCGCGATGAACACATAAGGACCGCTGCCGTTACGGAGTTGGCCCGAATTGTGGTCGGTCTCGAACTCGAGCTCGAAACCCAGCGCCTGGAAGAAACTCGCCGCCTTGCCCCAGTTGTGGGTTTCCAGGAACACGGCTTCGATGCCTTCGGTCGTCATGTCAGGTCTCCGATCCAGGCGATTGCGGTCGCTGTCCGTGGGCGTCGTCGAGGTAGTCGCGTAGTGCTTCGGCGACCAGCGCCGAAAGGGACAGCCCCGACTCGATGGCGCGGTGCTTGACCTGCTTGATCAGCCCGATCGGCAGGTACACGTTGAACTGCTTGACATCCTCGTCACCCACGATCGCATGCTAGCAATCAAGGGTGGCGCGCGAGCTCCAGGCGGGCCATCGTCATTGTTCGCGAGCCCGCGTGAAGATCTTCTTCGCTCCGCCCTTCCGAAACTGGCCGGGACCAGCAAATCCTGTCGGTTCGCGATCATCGGGCCAACCGGGAGTCCGAAACCCGCTCCAGCGGGAGCCACCGGATTGGCTGTGAGGCAGGCTCAGGTGAGACGCCGGGCTGGGTGTTCCGCGGCAGTGCCAGCGAGCCCAGTGTCCAATGCCAGATCGTCGAGGACGCCGCCGCCGGGCGGCCTCGACGAGGGCGACGGTCATCCGCAAGGGAGGGCGAGTTTATACACGGTCGCACAGTGTGGGTCTGTATAAACTCGGGGCAGCCTCAGCGTCGTTGTCATCGGGAGGGTGCGTGTGGACGGCACCGATGCCAGCATCGGTGCGGCGCTTGCCCGCATCCTGGCCGGGTCGATGGCCGAGCGGGAGGAGACCGCGACCCTCGACTTCAAGGAGGCGCCGACCGCTCGTGGGCGCCGGAGCGCGTCCGAGGTTCAGGGCGAGCTTGAGCGAATCATCGTGGACGCGTGCCTGTGCTTCGCCAACGGCGACGGCGGGATCGTCGTGCTCGGAGTGGCGGACCGGACGCCAGGTGCGGCGGCCTTTGTAGGCACGGACACCGACGCCGAGCGCTTGAAGTCGCGGGTCTACCAGCTCAGCCAGCCGCCACTGCTCGTCGACGTCCGTGAACGGGTCTTCGCCGATGCCCGTCTGCTGGAACTGCGTGTTCCACGAGGCATCGAGGTTCATGCCGACAGTCAGGGGCGGGCCAGGCGGCGGATCGGCACGGACTGCCATCCCATGTCACCGGCGGAGATCGTGCTCGTCCGCCAGGAGCGGAGTGGGTACGACCCGAGCGCGACCAGGACACAGCGCACGGTCGACGACGTCGAGCCCGAGGCCCTTGCCGCGTGCCGGCGCCTGCTGGCGTCACTTACAGATCTTCGTCGTGGTTACGCTGAGCTCCGCACACCCGATCTGCTGTCCGCGCTCGGTGTGACGGACGGTGGGAAGCTCACCCGTGCCGGTGAGATCCTGCTGTGCCGACCGTCCACGCACACCGTCGTGTACCTCTACCGGGACTCCCCAGGTGGTGAGCCCCGAGCGGTGGAACGGCTCGACATGCCCCTGGCGCTGTCCTACCTGGAAGTCCTGCGGCTGGTGAACGCACGCCGGAACCTCACCCCCGTGACGCTCCCCACCGGCCAGCAGCTTCAGATCGAGGACTTCCCGGATCTGGCCGTGCGGGAGGCGGTGATGAACGCGCTTGTGCACCGGGACGTCCATCAGCCTCACTCGGTGGTCATCGACCATTCGCCGCAGATCCTCACCGTGACGTCACCTGGGCCGTTGGTGTCCGGGATCACCGTCGACAACATCCTGACGGCGGCTTCCAGACCGCGGAACCCGCGGCTGATGGGCGCGGTACGGACGCTTGGCCTGTCCGAGGAGACCGGTCGTGGGGTCGACCGCATGTACCGGGAGATGATCCGGTCAGGCCGTGCGCTGCCGTTCATCCGAGCGGAATTCGATCATGTCACGGTGTCGATGGTCGGGGGCGCGCCCAACGTGGCCATCGCGCGTTTCGTCGCGGCGTTGCCCGACGCGGAACGCGAGGACACGGATACGCTGATGATCGTTCTATATCTCTGTGATCATGAGAATGTCACCGCGGCCGCGATCGCTCCCCGCCTCCAACGGCCCGCGGAGGAGGCTGAGTCGATTCTCCGGCGTCTGGCCACCGGCCAGGATGGGCTGCTTGACATCTCACGCTCGACCGCACGCCGGCGCTACGGCCGCTACCGGCTGCGCGAGCATGCCCGGATGGCGCTCGGGACAGCTCTTGCCTACCGGGTGCGCAACGCCGACGAGATCGACCGGCGGGTCGTCGAGCACGTGCGGGAGTACGGCTGGATCACGAACCGGACCGTTCAGAACCTGTGCGCGGTGGACGTCTATCAGGCGCGTCGTTGGCTGGCCGATCTTCGTAGGCGGGGACTGCTGGTGCAGGTGACCGAGGGGCGGTCGTCCGGGCCGGGAATCCGGTACGGGCCAGGTCCCGCGTTCCCCGGCCGGCCAGGCCGGGACCCAGTCGGGCCGAACAGGCCGACCGGGCTCACCGGGCCGGACGGTCCGGACAGGGACAACTGGTCACGAGTGGGATGGCGCCTGACGGCGGATCTGTCCGGGTGCAGGCTTCTTTCGGGTCGTCGTTCGCAAGCCCGCGAGGAGGGGCAGGGACGGGCAAGTTTATACGCGGTCGCACAGTGCGGGTCTGTATAAACTCTGCTGTCGATCTTTGGCCGCGGGGCTGCTGACACGGGTGGCAGGCAGACGGTCGGCCGGGCCGGGCCGTCCAGGTCAGGTTGCGAGCAGGACGGCGGCGGGGAAGGCGCAGATAGCGGCGGCGGTGAGGTAGATCGCGACATGGGCCCACAGCGGCGCCCGGCGCGTGGGCTCCAGCAGGCGTGAGATGCGTGCGATCACCGGGGCGTGGATGGGGGAGGAGCGGGCGGGCTGGGCAGCCAGGTGGCCCGCCGCGCCGTCTCGGCCGCCTTGGTCATTGAGGCCGCCGCCGGGCCACCGGCGCGCGGAGCCGGCTCGGGCTCGCAGCACCCTGCCGTAGCCGCTCGTCCGCAATGAGCGGATCGCCCTGCCATGGGAGACGCCGGTGATGCCGACCGCCCCGGCCGGCACCGGGAAGCGGGCCACCCCGAGCCGGGCCAGCGCCCGGGCCAGGGTCCGGCAGCTGGTGCGGCGGGCGGCGGCGTCGTCGGCGAGCATCTCGACCAGCAGGGACACCGCGGCGGTCGCGTCGCGCGCGGGCGGGAGGAACGGGAAGGTCTGCTGCCAGGCCACGAAGGGCTGGATGACGAGGTCGTGCCGGCCGCGGGCGTGGGCCTCCTCGTGCGCGAGGACGGACTCCAGTTCGTCCTGGGCGAGCGCGGCCAGCAGCCCCCTGGAGACGACGACCCGGGTGTGGCGGACGCCGGGCAGGCAGTAGGCGACCGCGACCGGATGGTCCAGGACGCGCAGCCGTCCGCGCCGGTGGATCTCCCCGGCGCAGGCGGGCAGCCCGTCCGGCGGCTGGCATCCGCCGTCCCCGGCGTCCCCCGGCCGGGCTGAGGACGCCGCTGTCGCGTCGTGCTCGCCGTGGTCCTGGCCGGCGAGGTCGACCAGGTGGCGGTGGTGGCGACGATGCCGCAGGGTCTGCGCGGTGGACAGGGCGAGGACGCCGAACAGTCGGGCGGCCAGCGCGGACGCCACCCCGAGCCCGATCACGTTGATCCAGCCGAGCCCGGCGAGAGGGTCGCCGGCGGCCACGTGATCGGCGTGGTCGAGCACGCCCAGCGGCAGGTCGGTGGAAAGCGGCGCGAACGTGAACGCGATCACCGCGAGCAGCGCCGACACCCCGCCGGCAAGACCGATCGCCTGCCACAGCACGATCGCGGATCGTGGGCAGCGGGACGGCCAGTGCGCCCTGGCGAGCAGGCGGGGAACGGGCCATGCGAGCACACCTGCGAACAGAGCGAGGATGGCCGCGGTCGTCATAGCGGGTGAACAGTACCTCTAGCCGCAGACAGAGGTTCGGTTTGAGCGTGTGTCGTGTCCGGTACGGCGTCCGATACGAAGGTCACGAGGCGGTGGCCTCCGAGCTGGTGACCCCTGAGTTCGTGATCTCCGGCGCGGTGGCCGTGCGGCGGGTGCCCTCGGCGCCAGCGCGTTCTGGCACGTCGGAGCCCTCGCTGACTTCCGCGTCGGTCGCCTCACCGAGGACGCCGATGGCGAGGCCGTCCGAGGCGGTGACGACGGCGGCGAGACCGGTCGAGACAGGATCACCCGAGGCGAGGCCGGTCCCGGCGACGGTCGCGCCGTCGTGCTCGGGTGCGGCCTCCGGTGACGGGGCGAGGGCCCGGCGCAGGATCTCGGCTTCGGCCGGGGAGACGGAACCGACGAAGCGCACCAGCGCCGAGCCGCGGTCCTCGGTGGTGTCCAGGGCGGCGAGCATGGCCTCGGCGACGACGGCGTCCCGGCTGCTCGACGCCCGGTAGCGGTGCGCGCGTTCCGCGCGT